>JBCDFD010000073.1:0-14709 GCA_039178645.1 Pseudomonadota bacterium
TGCTGGTGGCAACATTTTGGTCCATGGCGCGCGCCCGTCGGTTGAGATCGCGGCGGTTCTCGTTCATTGCCATGTTCCAGACCCCCTAATCCCGACCAATGCGCCGTGCTCTGTCACGGCCTCAGACAGCGGCCCCTAACACGTGTCAGACCTGTTCGAAGACCCTCCCGCCCCCGGCGACAACACCGCCGAATTCACTGTGTCCGAGATCTCCGGCGCGGTGAAACGGGCGGTGGAAAGCGGATTTTCTCGCGTGCGGGTCCGGGGTGAGATTGGGCGGATTTCGCGGCCACGGTCCGGGCACATTTATCTTGATCTGAAAGACGACCGGTCCGTGCTGGCCGGTGTGGTGTGGAAAGGTCAGGCCGCGCGCCTGGCTATGCGGCCCGAGGAAGGGTTGGAGGTGGTGGCCACCGGTCGGCTGACCACATTCCCGGGCCAATCCAAATACCAGATGGTGATCGAGGACATGGCCCCCGCCGGTGTTGGTGCCTTGATGGCCATGCTGGAAAAGCGCCGGAAAGCGCTGGAGGCCGAAGGGCTGTTTGCCGGTGAACGCAAACGCCCTTTGCCCTACCTGCCCGAGGTCATCGGGGTCGTCACCTCGCCGTCAGGTGCCGTGATCCGGGACATTCTGCACCGCTTGCGGGATCGGTTTCCACGCAAGGTGCTGATTTGGCCGGTGGCCGTCCAAGGGGATCGCTGCGCGCCTGAGGTCACCCGTGGCATCAACGGCTTCAACGCACTCACACCCGGCGGGGCTTTGCCGCGACCGGATGTGATCATTGTGGCCCGAGGCGGCGGGTCGGTGGAGGACCTTTGGGGGTTCAACGAGGAAATCGTGGTGCGGGCAGCTGCGGCCTCCGACATTCCTTTGATCTCCGCTGTGGGGCACGAAACCGACACCACGCTCATCGACCACGCCGCGGACCGGCGCGCGCCCACCCCCACTGCGGCCGCCGAAATGGCGGTGCCTGTGCGGCTCGATCTGCTGCGCACCGTGGAGGCTCAAGGTGACAGGCTCACCCGCGCCAGCATCCAGCTGGTGGCCACCAAACGGCAGCGGGTGCGCGACCTGTCCCGTGCGCTGCCGCAGCCAGAGACCTTGGCCGACAGCGCGCGGCAACGGCTCGACTATGCGTCGGACCGGCTACCGCGCGCGTTGCAAGCGCGGGTACAGCTGGGCCATCGGAGCTTGGCCAACGCGTCGGCGGGTCTGAGCATCACGCTCCTGAGCAGCCGGTTGGGGCGCATGGCAGACCGTGTCGGGGGCGCCATGCAACGCCTGACACTGGGGCTCTGGGCAAATGTCCAGAAGGACACCGCCCGATTGAACCAAGCCAAGGCGCGACTGACACCCAGAACTCTGCAACGGACAGCGGCGGACACCCGGGCGCGGCTGGCCTCGACCATGACCCGCGGCCAGCGGGCCGCAAATGCACAGGTCGCCACGCAGCGACATGCATTGAGCGCCACCTCTCAGCGGCTGACCGTGCGCCCGCTGGAGCGGACTGTGTCGCAGAATCGCGCCGACCTTCGGGCTCTGGTCACCCGTCTGGAACGCGCCACTGCCTCAGTGGTCCAACAGCGAACAGATCGGCTCGCCGCACTGGAGCGTGTGCGCCAAAGCTTCAATCACCACGCCGTCCTGAAACGCGGTTTTGCGGTGGTGCGTGATGGCACAGGCCAAGTGCTGACAACCCAAGTCGCAGCCAAGGGTGCAAGTGAACTGGAACTTGAGTTCCAAGATGGGCGCATGGCGTTAGGCGGTCCGGTCAAGCCCACGAAAGCTGCAAAGTCCAAAGGTCAAAACACCGGCGGTCAGGGAAGCCTATTCGACGAATGACCCTTCACGCGCCCAAATAGGGTGCGGGGCATTGCATGGGTTCGTCGGTGCGCATTACCTCATAGAGCCACATGCCGGATGCGTCGTTCATGGACCGTGCCCGAAGACCTGTGGCCGTTTGGTAGAACTGCCAGCATTGCAGCGGGACGCCTTCGCCATAGTCGAAACAAATCTCATCCCCTTGGGCGAACCACGTGCCCTCTTGGCAATCACCGCCCAAGCGCCGCCAGATCACGTGATTGCCGGGCATGTATTGCTCCATCCCGTACACTTGATCATTGTGGGCGAAGGTCACCGTGGACCCGCTCACGTATGCGCCAAACCGGTCCCCTGTCAGCAGTGCATCCTCTGCGGCATGGCCCGCAGATGCGATGCAAATCAGGGACAGCCCCAAGGCGCTGAAAGTTCTTTCAAAAATACCCATGGATCCACCATCCCAATCACCCAACCTACGGAGTGATTTGGTGTGATCCACCCAAAACGCAATGCGCTGCCCGTGGCTTTGGCGGGTCGAGACGGACCGGAGGCACAAGCAATCCCTGTTCACGCTTCAGCGAACCGCGGGGCCGCAAACAAATGCCCCTAAGATTGCGAGCGCCCCAGAGCAGGTTGCTAAGGGCAGGCGAGCCCGTCTTCGACGGCAGCGTCGCCCGGATAGGGCCCCAAATCCACCGCCACCAAACCGCCGCTCTGCCATTTGACCGACAAGAGACGAGCCCAATTGGCCGAGGCCAGTCGCATTTCGGGCACCTCGCCTTCGCAGACCCTGACACCACCGACAATATGTGGGTCGCCAATCCGATGGTTGGTCACGCCCGGCAAGCTGGCCAGTGGCTCCAACGAGGCGCTGCCAAGATCAGACCGATAGCGCCACAACCGAAGGGTTTTTGCCAGGTGCGGCCGATCCACATAGGCAATCTCTGTAAAGCCGTCGCTGTCAAAATCAGCGGCACCCACAACGGCGAGCCACCGGTGTGACGTACCAATCGGTGGGGTTCGGGCCATGGCCACGACCTCGCCGTCTCTTATCCCGTAGACAGCCAGGCGAGCCCCACCGGCCGAACTGGCTTCAACCGTGATGATTTCAGGCGAGCCGTCACTGTCCAAATCTACAATCCGCGGGGCTGTATCTTCAAACACATACCGTTCCAAGCGCACGGAACGGGCGGACCCATCGGACAACTGCACGTCCAGGCCACCCCAATTGAAGTCTTTCCCCAAAACCAAATGAGTGTAGCGGGTGGTCGGCTCCACATACTCCGCCGCCGCAATGCGCAAACCATCGGCCCAACCGGGCCCCAACGGTGTCGTCGCAAGAACCAGCGGCAGCAGCCCGCCGCGGGCAAGGCGGTGGAGCCAGCGCGCCTGTTGCCGCGGCGCCCTGTGGGTCATCAAATCTGCTTTTCGGGCATTTGCACCACGAGGCCATCCAGCGCGTCGGTCACCTTCAACTGGCAGGTCAGACGCGACAGGCCGGGCTTTGGCTCATAGGCGAAGTCCAGCATGTCCTCTTCCATGGACTCGATCGCTGGCACTTTGTCGGCCCAGTCTTGATGCACGTAGACATGGCATGTGGAACAAGCGCATGCGCCACCGCAATCGGCATCAATGCCTGGAATGTTGTTGTCCCGCGCGCCCTCCATGACGGTCAGGCCAACGGCCACGTCGACCACATGTTCGGTGCCGCCGTGTTCGACGTAGGTGATTTTTGGCATGGGATATCCTCGCTCACTCGCAATGCTTGGCACATAGGCCAACGGTGTCACATTGACCAGAGTGCCCGCGCTCAGGCCGCCCTTGTGTTGCGCGCCCTATGTTCTACATTTGTTCCCATGGATATTCCCGCTGCCCCTGCCGAGCCCCACCAGTGGCCCCGCCCGCCCGCCTGTCTGCCCGCGGCGTGGCTCGACCGACCGCCCAATGGGGCACGGATCATGGTGGCGGGGTTGGTGCTGGTGCGCCAAAGGCCGGGCACCGCCAAAGGGGTGATTTTCATCACGCTGGAAGATGAGACCGGCGTGTGCAATGTCATCGTCTGGCGTCACATCTACGAAACGTTCCGCCGTGCAGTGATCGCTGGGCGGCTGTTGCGCGTGCTGGGCAAGGTGCAACGGGAATCCGCCGTCACCCATGTGATTGCAGAACAGGTGGAAGATATCTCTCCGATGCTCGACGATCTCATCCGACCCGAGATCGCGCGGGCCGGTGATCAGCCGCACAACACCTATCCCGATCCACGGGCCGGTCGCACAGAACGCTAAAGCGCTTCCACTTTACATTGGATCACTTATTCGCTGCCTCTCGCTAGGCTCGAACGCGAAAAGCGATGTCAGATGCTTTGGTGAAAAGTGGGAGTGCTATAGCACGCCGCAAAGCGAAACAGGCGTCCCTCGGGGCGCCTGTTTCCGTATTTCAACCAAGCATAGGTGTCAGCCCGGGCGTCACTCCTCCAGCGAGAGCGCCACAAACCGTGGATCATTGCCCCGGCGCACCAAGAGCAGCAGGGATTTACGCCCGGCATCACGGCCCGCTTCGATCCGGTCTTCCAGATCGCTGAGCGACGACACCGACCGCTGCGCCACCTCGGTGATCACGTCACCGGCGCGCAGCCCCTTTTCAAAGGCGTCGCTGGACTCGTCGATGTTGGCCACAACCAGCCCTGTGAGCGTGTCCGGCAGTTCCATCTCTTCGCGCATCTCGTCGGTGAGTACGGCAATGGTCATTCCGAGGATTTCGGCCTCGGTGGGCTCTTCCGGCGCAGGCATGGCTGCCGGCACCGCTTGGGCAGTTTCGCGGCGGCCTAGGGTCACGTCAAACATTTGACTGTCTCCATCGCGGTACACCTCAACCTCGACGGTCTTGCCCACTGCTGTGGCTCCCACTTGGCGCACCAAGCCACGGGTGTCTTCCACCTCGACCCCGTCAAAGGTCACGATCACATCCCCCGACTGGAGACCCGCCTGGGAGGCTGGCCCTTCGGGCACATCGGTGATCAAGGCACCCTGGGCTGCGGCCAGACCCAGAGCCTCGGCCAGTTGGTCATCCACGTCCTGGATGCTCACACCCAGCCAGCCGCGGCGGGTTTCGCCGAACTGCTGCAACTGATCCACCACACGGGTCACAACCGCCGACGACATGGCAAAGCCGATCCCGATGGATCCACCATTGGGCGACAGGATCGCGGTGTTCACACCGACCACCTCCCCATCCATATTGAAGAGCGGCCCACCGGAGTTGCCGCGGTTGATGGCAGCGTCGGTCTGAATGAAATCGTCATAGCTGCCCTGGAGGGCCCGCGATTTCGCGGACACGATCCCCGCAGACACCGAGAAGCCCTGCCCCAACGGGTTGCCCATGGCCATCACCCAATCGCCCACGCGGACGATCTCGCTGTCGCCAAACTCGACGTAGGGCAGCGGTTCATCGGGCTCCACTTTGAGCAGCGCCACGTCTGTGTTGGGGTCAGTGCCCACAACCTCGGCGGGCAACTCAAATCCCGAGAAGAATTCGAACAAGATCTCGTCCGCGGACTCGATCACAAGGTTGTTGGTGACGAAAAAACCGTCCGGTGAAAACACAAATCCCGACCCCCGAGCCGAACCACGGCGGGGCTGCTGGTCGCGATCGCGGTTCATGAAATCGCGGAAAAAGTCGTCAAACGGCGTGTCCCCTTGGGGCCCTGGACCGGGCTGAGCGGCACTGGCCACTGTGGTGCGCGTGGTGATGTTGACCACCGAGTCGCTGATCTGTTCGGCCAGATCGGCAAAGCTCACCGGACGGTCTTGGGTTTGAGCGACCCCCATATGTGCGGAGGCCACCACGACGGCCATGCCCAGCATCAGCGCTGCCAAAGCGCGGGCCATTCCGGTCGGCATGGCTGGGGCAGCGACGGCCACCGCGGGTTTTATCTTTGGTGTCACAGGCGTCTCCTTTGCGTCTTGCGCGAGCCGGGTTTGGAAAACTCACCGACTCTTGCCCTATTTGGGATCACCCCGCCCCAGTTCAGCCCCAAAAGGTGCGACAGAGCAAGCACTGTCCGTCACACTCCCGTGACGCCGCCGTCATCTTCGGACTGACGAATGACCCATTCTATGCTCCAGGACGTAAGCTCCGCCAAGGTTGGGGCAACTGAACAAAGGTGTGATTGATCCGGGAACAGCAAAATTCTGTGGACCTGGATCAGAAACTGTATTCGATCCCAACTCGCACAAAAGGAGCGGTGTCGTAGCCTGATGACACGATTGTGTCGCCGTCTTCGTCCTGGAGCTTTATCTCACCGTCATCGACAAAACCGACCATGGCCGCCAGGGTCAGGTCCTCCGACGGATGGTGGCGGACCTGTGCAGCTATCACAAATGCCTCATCTTCGGCGATGCTGTCCTGACCGTCGTCAAGGCGGAAGGTCACCCCACGTTGCAGGAGCGAAAGGTCAAAATCCCAACGGTCACTGGGCGTGTATCGAACGGCAACCCCTGCCCCGGAACGACCATCGGGCCGGGTGCTGACTTCGATGGTGTCCGTCACCCGCCAATCAAAGATCAGGAACGGGAACAATTGACCGCCGCCATCCAGGCTGGTGAAGGCACCCACGCCCGGACCAAACGTGAGTTTCGGCGACAGCCGCCACGCAACACCGGTTAACGCACCATAAGTTACGCCGTCGGAAAAGCTGACCCCGGCCTCCGCGTCGTATCGGATCGATGGGATGAACACACCAGCCGCATTGGCACCCACCGGGAAGCTGATCAAACCGTCGAATGAGAAGCGGTTGATGTCCACGTCACCTTGGCTACCCAGGTCGCCGAAATCGTATGACAGGCGTTCAAGTGTGAAGGACACGCCGCGACCCACCGCCGGGTTAAAGAACTGCGAGTAGCTCGCATCCAAACGTTGGTCAGACCGACTGAAATTGCCCCCCGCATCCAGATCAGCCTCGCCGATCTGAAAGGCGTACAGAGACACATCCCAAGTCCGAGGCGGCGGTGAGGCCGTTGGCCCCTGCGCCTCGTCTTGGGCATGGGCAGGGCCAAAAAAACCTAGAGCAACAGCGCTCACTACAGCGGGAAAAAGAGTGCGCATCGTCGTCTCCATGCACATAATCAAAGCACGGGCGGGGCCGGTCAGGCTCCTAGCGATTTCGCAACCCACAAAAGTAAAACGCCGCATCCCACGGCCACCAGACCGAAGATGCGACGGTTGTCGATGGTGAGGCGGCTGATCGCCTCCACCAAGTCTTCCAGTCGGTTTGGGAAGAGGGCGAACACAAGGCCCTCGAACACCAGCACAAAACCGACCGCCATCAGGACCGTGGACATTACCGCCCGGATGGACCGTCAAGGAAATCAAAGAACTCGCTGTCAGGTGTGATGACCATGGACGAGTTCGACCCTTGCAACGCGCGCTCATAGGCAGTCAGCGACCGGTAGAATTCGAAGAATTCAGCGTCAGTGCCATACGCAGTTGCAAAAATCCGGTTTCGGGCCGCGTCAGCTTCACCGCGGGTGATTTCGGCTTCGCGGTTTGCCTCAGAAACTAGCTCCACCACGGTCCGGTCAGCTTGGGCGCGCACACGCTGTGCTGCTTCCTCACCACGGGCCCGTTCGTCGGTAGCTTCCCGCTCACGCTCAGCGCGCATCCGGGCGAAGGTCGCTTCCAAGTTCTGGTCCGGCAAAGCGGTCTGTTTCAAACGCACGTCAACGATTTCCAGACCAAGGGCAGCGGCACGCGCCTGGCTCAACTCTGTGATGCGGACCATGAGGCTCGCCCGGTCAGAAGACAGGATCGTGTTAGATGTAACACCATCAGAACCAAGAACAGCCCGGGTTTGGGTGGTCACGATCTCGTTCAAACGATCTTCCGCTGTGCGCAAACCGCCAACGCCCACGGCCTGACGGAACTGAACCGCATCCGAGATTCGGTAGCGCGCGAAGGCGTCCACAAGCAAACGACGGTCGTCGGATGGGGTGACTTCGATCTCGGCGGTGTCCAACGACAGAATGCGGTCGTCGTAGCGCACAACTTCGTTGATTAACGGATACTTGAACGCCAGACCGGGTGTTTCTTTCACCGATTGGATCTGACCGAACCGAAGAACCAACGCCTTTTCCCGCTCATCAACGATAAAGACGGACATGAGGAAAAGCACGACCAGAACGGCCACGGCTGGGAGAAAGTATTTCAAAGCTTTCATAGTCTTAGTTCCCTGCCTGAGAAGTTTGACGGCGCAGATCGTTCAGTGGGAGGTAAGGTACGACCCCCTGCCCACTGGCTCCGCTGCTGTCATCCAAGATCACCTTGTCCACGTCGCCCAGAACCCGTTCCATGGTTTCCAGGTAGAGACGCTTGCGGGTCACCTCAGGCGCTTGTTCGTATTCAGAAAGAACCGCGAGGAAGCGGCTGGCTTCACCTTCGGCTTCGTTCACAACCCGGGCGCGATAGGCTTCGGCCTCTTCGAGGACCTGAGCCGCTTCACCACGGGCCCCGGCCAGCACGCGGTTGGCGTAGGCATCGGCTTCCCGTTCGATACGGTCACGTTCCTGTTCGGCAGCCTGCACGTCCCGAAACGCATCGATCACCTCGTTCGGCGGGTCCGACCGGTCCAAGTTGACCCGGACAATGTTGATACCGGATTCGTACGCATTCAGCGTGGCTTGGATGAGGTCGCTGGCATTCTGTTCGATCAATCCACGGTCACGGTTGAGGATCGGGGCCAGCTCGGACTGGGCGATGATTTCCCGCATGGCCGACTCAGACACCGCGCGGACGGTCGCCTGTCCATCACGGAGGTTAAACAGGAACTGAGCAGGGTCGTTGATGTTCCAGACCACTTGGAAATCGATGTCCACGATGTTTTCATCGGTGGTCAGCATCAGACCATCACCGCCGGAGGAGCCAGAGCGGCCCACACCAATGTCTTCGGACTGTTCGCGGGTGACTGGCAAAACCTCATAGGTCACCAGAGGCCAAGGCGCAAAGTTTAGACCAGGATTGCCAGTTTGACTGTAAGCACCCAAGAACAATTCTACCGAACGTTCGAAGTCCTGTACTGAGTAGAGGGACCCGTAAAGCCAAAGCCCCAAAGTTGCGGCTCCTACAATCCCCCAAGTCCCGCGGGTCATTTTGAAGTCTGGGCCACCGCCGCCGGTGCCGCGACCGCCGGTGCCACCACCGCGTCCGCCCATGAGCACTTTCAGCTGCTCTTGGCCCTTTTTCATGATCTCGTCGATCTCAGGGATCTGAGGGGTTTCGCCACCGGGCTTCCGCCCGCCGCCGTTGTTCCCACGGTTGCCATTGCCACCGCCCGGTCCACGGCCACCGCCGCCCCAGGGTCCGCCTGAATTCGCCATGTGTAGATATTCCCCGTACTCTCGTCGTTGAAATTTAGATGCGCTCTAAACTGCGAAAATCAAGCGTGGCCCTGAGTGAAATACTCAAGAAGCTCACGCACTTCGCATTGGTTCGCGCATGGTGACGATCTCTTCGGACATGGTGGGGTGCACTGCCACGGTCCGGTCGAAGTCCGCCTTGGTTGCGCCCATTTTTATGGCGACACCAGCCAGTTGGATCATCTCCCCCGCCTGTGGCGCCACGATGTGACAGCCCAGGACCTTGTCGGTTTCTTTGGACACCACCAACTTCATCAGCACACGATCTTGCCGCCCGGCAAAAGCCGACTGCATGGGCCGGAATGATGTGCAATAGACGTCGATGGGCTCCTGATCGCGGGCCTCTTCTTCGCTGAGCCCCACGGTTCCCATTTCCGGCTGCGTAAACACCGCAGAGGGGATCAGATCGTGATCCACCGGCGTTGGGTTGCCTTTGAACACCGTTTCCACAAACGCCATGCCTTCGCGGATTGCGACCGGGGTGAGGTTGACCCGATTGGTCACATCACCAATGGCGTAGACCGACGGGACAGAGGTTTGGCTGTATTCATCCACCTTTACCTCGCCACGGCGACCGATTTGGACGCCTATTTCGGCAAGTCCCATGTCCGTGGTGTTGGGCGTGCGACCGGTGGCGAACAGCACTTTGTCGAACACATGCTCTTGGCCGTTGGTGGCTTTCACCCAGACAGGACCGTCTGTGACATCTGTACGTTCCAGCAGATCGGCGGATGCTTTGGCCGACGCACCCATGGCCGCGCCGCTGCCCGTTTCAGTCCAAGACAGAGTATGATCATCGCTGGCCGGGGCCATGGACACGATGTTGGTGCCCAAGTTCAGCTTGATCCCCTTGAGCTGCATCATCTCCGAAATCAGCCCCCGCGCTTCATCATCGAAGCCGCGCAGGATTTGCGCGCCGCGGTAGAACTGCGTGACCTCCACACCCAGGCCAGAAAGGATGCACGCAAACTCACAGTCGATGTACCCGCCGCCCACGATCAGGATCGACTTGGGCAAGGTCTCCATGTGGAAAATATTATCTGACACCATCCCAAGATGGGCGTTGGCCATGTCAGGCCGCTGGGGACGACCGCCGGTGGCCACGAGGATGTGTTTGGCTGTGAAGCTCTCGCCGCTGCTCAACCGCACCTTATGGGGTTCAGCGACCGTGGCCCTTGCGTCATGTATGGTCACTTTGGAGTTGTTCAACAAGCTGCGATAGACGCCTTCGAGCCGGTCCAACTCGGTGTTCAAGTGCGTGCGGAATTTCGGCCAGTCGAATTCCCCACCGGTGACGTCCCAGCCATAGGAGGCGGCATCGGTGAAGGTTTCTCGGTAGCCCGAGGCAAACACCATCAACTTCTTTGGTACACAGCCGCGGATCACGCAGGTGCCGCCCATGCGGCTTTCTTCGGCGATGGCGACCTTGGCACCTTCGGCCGCGGCCACCCGCGCAGCACGTACGCCGCCGGAGCCTCCACCGATCACGAACAGGTCGTAGTCAAATTCCATTGCGGTGTCCTTCTTTCACGCGTTGGGCAGAGCTTCTGCCGCGGCCATGTCAACGATGGTCCATTCGGGGTCCTGGCCCAGGGTCCGTGTTTCGGCCCGCCCGTCTGGGTGACCAATGACTATGCTGTCGGCAAGGCCCAGAAACAGCCCGTGTTCCACAACGCCCGGCACATCTGACAGGGCCATGGCCAGCGCTTCCGGGTCACCTATTCGGGCGAGGCTCACGTCCACGACATAATTGCCTTCGTCGGTTTCAAACCGCCCGTAGCCCGCCTGACGCAATTGCATGGTGCGCTCGTTCACATCTGCCGCCGCCAGCTCGGCAGAAATCCGATCCATGGTGGCCCGGTGTCCCATTTGGATCACTTCAATGGGCAAGGGAAAGGCGCCAAGCGTCGCCACGTCCTTGCTTGGGTCCGTGATCACAACCATGCGATCCGACTGTGCCGCCACCAGCTTTTCGCGCAAATGCGCGCCGCCGCCGCCTTTGATGAGGCGAAACTGAGGGTCAAACTCGTCGGCCCCGTCGATGGTCAGGTCAAGCCGTCCAACATCGTCCAGGTCCACCACCATCAGGCCAAGGTGTGTCGCCAGCGCCGCCGTTCGGTCCGACGTGGCCACGCACGTGAGCGTCAGGTCCTCTTCGGCTACCTTGTGGGCCAGCGCGCGGACCATCCACACGGCGGTGGAGCCCGTGCCCAAACCCAGGACCATGCCATCGGTCACTTGGGCCACTGATGCCATCGCCGCGGCAGCTTTGCCGGCGTCAGCGGGGGACAGGGAATGGGGCATGGGCAGTCCTTCGTCTTCGAAAATGTGTATAGCGCGCTTGACACTTCACTGCGAGCGCAAAACGTCAGGTCCAGGTGGGAGCCCGCTTCAACGCATCCATAAGGCGACCCAAATGCGCCTTGGGTGCCAACAAAAGCATCTTTGGCGCATCAACGGTGAGCGTCAGCGGACCGGTGCAGTGGTTGGACGTTCCGATTTGGCCATGGGGCTCAAACTCCAACCCATCCACTGGCCAATTCAGGCCGTCACTTTGGGCTGTCACGGGAGCCATGGGAAAAAGGCTGACCGTGGTGTCCTTGGGCAAATCGATCTCCAGCCTGGGCGGAGCCAGGACGCAAACATCCTCTGGGCCCACCACAATGCATCGCCGCTCAGGCAAACGCACAAGAACGTTGAACACAGCCAAAAGATGATCCATCCGCCCGCCGGTGAAGCCCACCGCCAAGGTCACCGGCGCTTCGATGCGGCTCAGGCATTTGTGGAAATCGGTACTGTCTTGTTCCGCCACATGGTGCAACCGATCCACAGGGATCGCGCCGTGGGTGGACAGGTCCAAGCTATCGAAATCACCGATCACCTGGTCCGGCATAATCCCCGCCGCTAAGATGTGGGATGCACCACCGTCGGCGGCCACGGGGACGGGGGCAAGCGCAAGCACTGTGTTGAGTTCAATGAGTTTGACCGGACCGGCCCCCACGAGGGTCACTGGCTCATCGGATTGCACCAGTGCTTCGGTGGTCACAGGTCGCGCGGCTCCGCGTCCGGGTCTTCCTGGCCGACGCCTTTGAACACCGCTTTGAACGGCAGCGCCCATACGATGCCCAGCCCAACATAGATGGCGAGTTCCACCCACAGCGACGGCCGTTCAAACAACGCCACCAAGTTCACCGCGAGGATGATGTAAATAGGCAAGCCCACCAGCAGAATGACCAACGACCATCGGCGGCGTGCTTTGTAGGACAGAGCCATGGGCATTTCCTCACATCGTCTTTTAGTTGGAATTAGACTGACTGTGTTGTTTCGCCAGCAGCCTCAGATCACGGGCAACGCCGCCAGCCCGATACGCCGACCTTCGCCCAAGAGAACGTTGAAGGTGCGGCAGGCGGTGGGGCTCGCCATCACTTCAGCGCCGATGTCCGCCTGGTCGAAGGCTTTGCGCACATCGCTCGGGATATGGGCGATCTCATTGCCAGTGCCCACGAACAGAACATCGATCTTTGGGGCAGCTGCAAGGATGTCGGTCAGGTCGTCATAGCCAGACCAAGACCGACGAACGCCTGGCAGCACAAGCAGCCCGCCGTTGATCACTTCCCCGTCGATCCGAAAGAAGCCCGGACCGTACCCACCCACCGGGGGCGTGTCGGGATAGTGGACTTCGTTCAATCGCATGGGTCGCTCTCCTCAAGCGTCGATGTTGGCAAACTGAGTGCCGGATTTGCCGTCTGGTTTGTTGGTCCAATCGCGCTTCACCCCGAGGTAGAGCAGCAGAGCCGTCGCGACAAACACCGACGAATAGGTCCCGATGATCACGCCCCAGATCATGGCAAAGACGAACCCACGGATCACATCGCCACCCAAGATGTAAAGCGACAAGAGCGCGATCAGCGTCGTGACCGATGTCATCACCGTCCGACTGAGCGTTTCGTTGATGGACATGTTGAGCACTTCCATCAGGGGTCGCTTCTTGTACTTGGTCAGGTTTTCGCGCACCCGGTCGAATACCACCACGGTGTCGTTGAGTGAGTAGCCCACGATGGTCAGCAATGCGGCGATGATCGCCAGGTCAAACTTGATTTGCAGCAGGCTGAAAATCCCGATGGTCAGCGTCACGTCGTGCACCAAAGCGGCCACCGCACCCAGCGAAAACTGCCATTCGAACCGCAGCCAGATGTAAAACAACACTGCTGCCATGGCGAGAACCACGGCGATGATAGCGCTCTGCACCAATTCGCCGGACACTTTGGGCCCAACCGACTCCACGGACGGGAAAGTGATGGCGGGATCATAGCCCTTCAGCGCGGCTTCCACGGCCAAGATCACTTGGGCGTCAACACTGGCGTCGCCCTCTCCTTGGGCCTCGATGCGGATTTGCGCCACATTGCGGTCATCGCCAAATGTGGGGTCGAACACCTCGGTGATCGAAATGTCACCCAGCCCCAGCGGTGTCAGCGCATCACGATAGGCGGCCACGTCCACCGGCTGAGGGCTTTCGGTGCGAATGGTTGTGCCGCCGCGGAAATCGATGCCGAAGTTTAGGCCCATCACGAAGAAGAGCGCGATGGACAGGACCATGGCCACCACTGATGCGCCGAACGTGACTTTCCAGGCCTTGAAGAAATCGACCTTGGTTTCTGAGGGAACAAGTTTCAAACGCATGGGCTACACCTCGATCGTCTTGGGGCGTTTGGCGCTGAACCAGGTGACCACCATCAGGCGGGTCACAAAGATCGCGGTGAAGACGCTGGTGATGATGCCAAGGCCGAGCGTGATGGAAAACCCACGCACCGGGCCAGAGCCCATGGCAAACAGGATCACGGCGGTGATGAAGGTGGTCACGTTGGCGTCTAGGATGGCGCTGAGCGCCTTTTCATAGCCCAGCTCAATGGCCCGCGCTGGCCCCTTGGCGGTTTTGAGTTCCTCGCGGATACGTTCGAACACCAGCACGTTGGCGTCCACCGCCATGCCGATGGTCAACACGATGCCTGCAATGCCCGGTAGTGTGAGCGTCGCGCCGATGGCGGACAGAAGGCCAAAGATCAGACCAACATTGATGATCAACGCCACGTTGGCGAACAGACCGAAGAGGCCATAGCTCAGGCCCATGAACACCAGCACACCAACGAAAGCGACGATGCAGGCGATGCGACCGGCCTCGATACTGTCCGCGCCAAGCTCCGGCCCGATGGTGCGTTCTTCCAAGAACGTCATTTCCGCGGGCAGAGCACCCGCACGTAGGAGCACGGCGAGCTGCGTGCTTTCCTCGACCGAAAAGTTGCCGGTGATGATCCCAGACCCGCCAGGGATGTGGGATTGAATCACAGGGGCGCTGACCACCTCGTTGTCGAGGACGATGGCAAACGGTGCGCCAATGTTTTCCAGTGTGTAGTCGCCAAATTGACGCGCACCGGTCGGATTGAACCGAAAGTTCACCGCTGGGCGACCGTTTTGGTCGAA
>JBCDFD010000074.1:0-14588 GCA_039178645.1 Pseudomonadota bacterium
CCCGCAGCCCATTGCCAGCCATTTTGTCGGCGGCGAGCCTTTGGAAGACACCGACGGACCAGCAATTCCGGTGATTTATCCGGCCACGGGCGCGCGGATCGCGACGGTTCACAGCGCCACGGATGAGGTTATCGAAGCTGCGTTATTCTCGGCAGAGGTTGCGCAAGCGGATTGGGCCAGTTGGGCACCACGGTTGCGGGGCCGCGTGTTGACCGATGCGGCGCGTATCATACGTGAACGGAACCGAGACCTGTCGATCCTGGAAACCTGGGACACCGGCAAACCCCTGCAAGAAACGCTGGTGGCGGATGCGGCATCGGCGGCGGACGCGCTGGAGTATTTCGGCGGGCTGGCGGGTGGCCTCATGGGGCAACACATCCCGCTGGGCGAGGACTGGGTGTATACCATCCGCGAACCTTTGGGCGTGTGCGTGGGTATTGGGGCTTGGAACTATCCAACTCAGATTGCCTGCTGGAAAGCGGCACCAGCCCTGGCGTGCGGCAACGCCATGGTGTTCAAACCCTCAGAGACTACCCCGCTTTGTGCCTTGAAAATCGCCGAGATATTGGGGGAGGCGGGCGCACCACCTGGCGTGTTCGATGTCATTCAGGGGCTTGGCGATGTGGGGGCGAAGCTGGTCACTGACCCTCGGGTGGCGAAGGTGTCGCTCACGGGTTCGGTCCCCACGGGTCGCAAGGTCTATGCAGCAGCGGCGGCGGAGATGAAGCACGTCACCATGGAAATGGGCGGCAAGTCCCCACTGATCATATTTGACGACGCCGACATCGACAACGCAGTGGGTGGTGCAATCTTGGGGAATTTCTATTCCTCCGGTCAAGTGTGTTCCAACGGGACGCGGGTGTTTGTGCAGTCCGGGATCAAGGAAGCTTTCCTGACTCGGTTGGTCGAAAGGCTGGGCAATGCGGTAATCGGTGATCCCATGGACGAAGCCACATCGTTCGGACCGATGGTCAGTGAACGACAACTGGAAATTGTCCAAGGCTTCATCGCCAAAGGCGTCGACGAAGGCGCGCGGCTCCTGACCGGGGGCAATCGCATCGACCGCGAAGGCTTCTTCCTGGAACCCACCGTCTTCGCCGATGTCGCTGATCAGATGACCATCGCCGAGGACGAAATATTCGGTCCGGTCATGGCTGTCCTCGATTTCGAAGACGAGGTGGAGGTGATCGCACGGGCCAATGCCACGCCCTTTGGTCTATCTGCCGGGGTGTTCACCCGCGACATCTCCCGTGCTCACCGTGTGATCCGCGACCTGCGCGCGGGAAGCTGTTTCATCAATTCCTACAATGATGCCCCGGTGGAGGCACCTTTCGGCGGCACCAAACTGTCAGGTGTCGGGCGGGAGAATTCCGAAGCTGCCATCAACCACTACAGTGAATTAAAATCCGTCTACGTCCGCATGGGCGACGTGGAATCCCCCTATTGATGCAGGCCGATTATGTGATTGTGGGCGCGGGTTCCGCTGGCTGCGCCATGGCCTATCGGTTGTCTGATGCGGGCCGGAGCGTGTTGGTCGTCGAACATGGCGGGTCCGATTGGGGGCCCTTCATCCAGATGCCCGGCGCGCTGAGCTTCCCCATGAACATGAAACGCTACGACTGGGGGTTCGAAACCGAACCAGAACCACATTTGGGTGGCCGTCGTATGGCCACCCCGCGCGGCAAAGTCGTGGGTGGGTCGTCATCGATCAATGGGATGATCTACGTGCGCGGTCACGCCAAAGACTTCGACACCTGGGCCGAGATGGGCGCGCAGGGTTGGAGCTATGCCGACGTGCTGCCCTATTTCCAGCGCCAAGAGGATTGGCACGATGGCGGGCATGGTGGTGATCCGTCGTGGCGGGGGCAAGGCGGGCCACTGCATGTGACACGGGGCAAGCGCGACAACCCCCTGGTCCAAGCCTTTGTGGAAGCTGGTCGTCAGGCGGGCTACCCCGTGACCGGCGACTACAACGGTCACCAGCAAGAGGGCTTCGGCCCCTTTGAAATGACCGTTTGGAAAGGGGAGCGCTGGTCGGCGGCGAAGGCGTATTTGCGCCCGGCCCTCAAACGCCCCAACTGCGATCTAATCAACGGGTTCGCGCGAAAGGTCGTGATCGAAGAGGGTCGAGCAATAGGCGTAGAAGTCGAACGCGGAGGACGGGTGGAGGTCATCCGCGCCACCCGAGAAGTGATCCTCGCCGCATCTTCGATCAACTCACCGAAGCTGCTCATGCTGTCTGGGATCGGTCCTGCGGCCCATTTGGCGGATCACGGCATCCCCGTTGTGGCTAACCGTCCGGGGGTGGGGCAAAACCTGCAAGATCACCTGGAACTCTACGTCCAAGCTGCGATCAATCAGCCGGTGAGCCTGTTCAAATACTGGAACCTCTTGGGCAAAGCCTATGTCGGCGCGCGCTGGCTGCTGAACCGAACCGGTCCAGGTGCCAGCAACCAATTCGAAAGCACAGGCTTCATCCGGTCAGCGCCAGGCGTGCCTTACCCGGATATTCAGTTTCACTTCCTGCCCATCGCCGTGCGGTATGACGGTCAAGCGGCGGCGGAGGGCCATGGGTTCCAGGCCCATGTGGGTCCGATGCGGTCCCCATCACGGGGGGCCGTGACCCTGCGGTCAAGTGATCCATCGGACCCGCCGAAGATCTTGTTCAACTACATGAGCTACGAGAAGGACTGGAGCGACTTCCGCAAGTGCATCCGTCTGACCCGAGAGATTTTCGCTCAACCCGCGTTCGAGCCGTACTACAAACATGAAATCCAGCCAGGGGATGCGGCCCAGTCCGACGAAGCGCTAGACGCCTGCATTCGAGAGCATGCCGAGAGCGCCTACCACCCGTGCGGCACAGCCCGGATGGGTCGGGCCGATGATCCGATGGCAGTTGTTGACCCAGAGACCCGTGTGATCGGGGTTGATGCTCTGCGGCTTGCCGACAGTTCGGTGTTCCCGCTGATCCCGAACGGCAACTTGAATGCGCCATCCATCATGGTGGGGGAAAAGGCGTCGGACCACATCCTAGGTAAACAGCCGCTGCCCTCTAAGAACAATGAACCTTGGCTCAATCCCAACTGGGAAACGTCCCAACGGTAGCCCTAGTGCCGGTCAGTGGCCAAGTCGCACCAAGCGGACGATGAAAGACACCAAGCTCAGACCCAGTCCTGTGACCACTGCGATCACCGGCCATTTGAATTCGCGCAGCCAAGTGGTCAGCGGGCGCAACTCGTCGATACCGGTGAGACGCGCGAGGTTGGAATAGCGGTTGTAATCGTCGTGGAGTTTCCAAACCAGGAACACCAGACCGGCCACCAGTGCGAGCCCAAGGATGTTGCGCACAAGGGTCATCGGGCCGTCTCCACCGTGTTCGGGTCCGCGTTGAAGATCAGCAGATCTCCCCGGCGGTGCACTTGGCCTTCGATCGTCACCAGCTTGCCCACTTCGGCGATCAGCGATCCGGCCATGGGTCCACCATCGGGACCGCCCACGAGCAGGTATTCACTGTCGCGTATGTCGGGGAATAGCGGAGCAGAGGACACGAAAATCGGGGGCACGTCACCGGTCAGGCAGAGGTTTGCACAGGCTTTGTGGGCCAGCCCCGTGCCTGGACGCATGGCCCCGGCGAGGCATTTGCCGTCGCAAATCTCTCCGGTCAGTTGCCAACGGCCCAGGTTTTCTAGCGCAGGCAACTGGGTGGCATCGCCTTCGCCCAGACCGCCGCGCCCCACTTGAAGCATGTTCAACGTGCCCCGTTCCAGAACGATCCCACGAACCGTGACCAGGTCGCCGTCTTGGGCTTCGCCCAAGTTTGGTCCCCGCTTGCCCTGGCCCGCGAGCAGCAGCATTTCATTGTCCGGCACGCGGTCTGTTCCGTTGGTGACCCAGACCGTGGGATAAGGGTCGGACATGAGCACACCTGTCACCTCTTGGGCTCGGTAATCGAACCGGAACGCGGCGGTGCCGGGGTCATCTTGCGCCCGCGACAAGGTCCAGCCCAAAACGGCGAAGGCTGCGATCAGAGCGACCATCACCAGTGGGATGAACAGGCGCAGCGCCGGGGGCAGCGCGCCAAGCCATCCGATGAAAAAGCGGTCTTCGGCAGGGGTGCTCATGTCACGCGGCCTCCGGCACTGGGGTTGGGGCCACATCGGTACCTGGCGGGTTGGCGCGGTTGTCTACCCAGACGTCGCGCCCGCGCAATTCCAACCGGTAGGTGGGGACCTTTTCGGTGAAGGGTTCTGGGCTGCACCCATCGCGCAGACGATACTGGAACCCGTGCCAAGGGCAGGTGACACAGCCGTCGATCACACGACCTTCGCCAAGCGGTCCGTTCTGGTGCGCACAGGCGTTGGCAATGGCGCTGAGCGCGCCTTCGTGGTGGAACACGGCCACGCGGTCGCCATTGCTCAGAAGTCCGATTTTGGCGGTGCCTTCGGGAATGTCGTCCAGCGAGGCGATCCGTTCAAACGCAGTGCCGTCGGCGTCCGTGGCGGGCCTCTCTTCGGTCAGCGCGGCCCAAACGTGCAGCCCCGTGACGGTGAGCGCGGATACCCAAACCACCACCCCAAAGGTGATGTTGTTCTGATCCTGCAAAATACCCAGCGTCACATGGGCCACCACCAGCGCATAGGCCAGATAGATCACCAGGTGCAGGCGTTTCCACACCGGCGCGGTGAGGAAACTCATCCAGAAATCATGGCTGGTTGTGGCAAGGACGGCGAAGCACAGCAGCGCGGCAAGTCCTAGAAATTCAAACGGGAAACCCAGCAGTTGGTCAAAGGCCACATTGGCGGACAGTAGAGCTTCCCACCGTGGCGTGGGTGAGAAGGCGTAATACCAGCCCATGATGAATTCGGCATGCCCCAAGGCCACAAAGAACGCGAGCACCCCGAAATGGCGACGGTTGTACAAGAGCGGCAGAAACCGCCGGTCCAGCCGCGCCAGCGGTCCGATCATCAGGATGAACGTCACCATCAGGAAGGCGCAGGTGCCAAAGGCGCGGGCGCGCAGGATGGCCGTGTCTACGGGACGTTCAAACCCCAACGACGGCGTGCCAACGCGGATGAAAAGCCAGATGTAGATAACGATCAATGCCACAAGCACGGCGTCGTAGACCCACTTGCTGCGGTTCCATTGGACGGGGATGTAGGACACGCTCATTGCACGGGCTCGCTCAGTTGGACCGGGGCGGCGGCGAGCGCGTCACGGTCTTGGCGGATCATCACTCCGGTGATGAGAATGGCGGGGATCACAAGGGCCAACAGGAGCCAGACCCGGCGGTGGGCTGGGATCGGTGGCTGGTGGCGCGCGTGGGGCACGTCGCGCCCGGTTTCCAATTGCCACCAGCGCCACAGCACCAGCGGCCACAGCAGGACGATACCGGGAATGACCAAAGGTCGGAAGGTATATGCGCCACGGGCCGACGGCTCCACTCGGTCCACGCCCCAGGCCAGGAACACGAACGAAACGCCCAGTCCGGCCCAAATCCAGTATTGTGCCAAGCTGACGATCAAGCTTGCCATGGCGAAGTCCTTTCTCAGTCGTCGTGCGGGCTGTGTTGGTAGCGCATGTGATCGCTCACCTGTTCCCGCATCTTTTGGCTAATGGGTTCCAACCGCCAGGCTAAAGCAATTGCGATCAACAGACTGCCAGAGACTGTTACAGCTGCGATGGGCCAGGAGTCCGCCGCGCCCATGATGCCCAATAGCAATGATCCTGCGAGCCCGCCCAGGTAGTAGGATGTGAGGTACAATCCGCTGGCTGCCGCATTGTCCCGTTGGACGACCGCCGAAAGAAAGCCGGTGGCCGCCGCTTGGGCGAAAAAGATCGCCGCGCCGAAAATGGCTAGGCCGGGGAGGACGAACCAGAGCGACGGAACCAAGGTCAGGCCGAGCGCCACCAGCGACAAAGCCAGAGCACCCACCATGGTTTTTTGCGGGCCTTGGACACGCACTAAATTGGCGGCCAGCGGTGTTGTGATCACAGCGGGGATGAACACGAGGTACACGAGACCAAGGGACATGGGTGATAGCCCCAGCACGTCGACCAAGTGCAAGTTCACGTAGGTGAATACACCCACGAAGGCGAAAAGGATGATGAACCCGATGAAGAACGTGGCCCGCACCTCGCCGGTGCCCAGGTGGAATTTCCACGCTACCCACGGCGATCCATAGTCGGTGGGCGCGCTTTTGGCGTCGTCCTTGGGGCCGATGAGCACAAAGGCCACGACGGCACCCAGCAAGTTCAGCGCGGCGAAGGTGAAAAATGACCCCGACAGGCCAGTGAGGTCGGCGGCCGACACGGCCAGCAAACGCCCAACCAAGTTCGACAGCACATTGCCGGTGATATAGGCCGCCAACGCGCCGCCGGTGGCGGTGATATCGCATTGTTCGGACAGGTAGGTCATGGTCAGCGTGAACGCCGCCGCCATGCAGACCCCTTGGGCTATGCGCAGGCCCATGAACACCCAGACATCATCGGTGAGGCCCAGGCAAACGGTCGGGATGGATAGCAACGCGAGGCTGATCCAAATGCCCCGCTTGCGGTCAATTCGGTCGGCGAACCAGGCGATCACGAGGCTCGATGCCGCCATGCCCAGTGTGGACGCGTTAACCGCAAAGCCCATGAGGCCCGGATCAGCCTCAAATGCGACGATCAACTGCGGCAGCAGCGCTTGACTGCCGAATAGGTCAATGAGCGTGAGGAAACTTACCACTCCGATGATGGTGGAGCGGCGAGCCACATCGCGGGGCCGTTCGCCG
This sequence comes from Pseudomonadota bacterium, assembly GCA_039178645.1. Classification (GTDB taxonomy): domain Bacteria; phylum Pseudomonadota; class Alphaproteobacteria; order Rhodobacterales; family Rhodobacteraceae; genus Mangrovicoccus. The sequence continues at coordinate 6,771 of JBCDFD010000074.1, forward strand.
CGCAGGGCACCTTGGATGACGTAAAACATGGATTTAACTCGCAATCATACTGGGTTCGGCATTATCCGTGGTGTTCCACCCCGATGCCGTCAAACAGGCTGCGCAAATCAAGTGTCGACCGTGCGCCAATGTCGTCAAAACAGGTGGCCAACCATCGGTCCGCCGATGCGCGGCCCACATCGCGCAGGTGCACCAGGAATGCCCACTCGGCATTTAGCTTGGACGATGCGCTCAGCTGCAGCATTTCATCGCCGCCGTCGAGCATATGGATGCGCATGGCCTTGGCGTCTTCGGGCTTGAGCTTGCCGCTCTCCAAGAGCCGGTTGGTGTAGTCGAACGACCGCAGGTCACGCAGGAGCGAGGCGTTGAAGGTGATCTCGTTCACCCGGTTGAGGATCTCACGGGCGGTCTGTGGTGTGCCTTTCCGTTCCATCGGGTTGATCTGAACGATCAGGATGTCGTCCGATGGGCTACCATCGATGAACGGGAACAACACCGGATTGCCCATATAGCCGCCGTCCCAATAGGGTGTGCCGTCAATGTCCACCGCCTTGAACATGAAGGGCAGGCAAGCAGAGGCCATGATCACATCAACGGTGATTTCATGGCGCTGGAACACCCGCACGCGTCCGGTTTCCACATTGGTAGCCGAAAGGAACACAGCCATATCCTGTTCCTTGGCCACTTTGTCGAGGTCCACGAAACGAGAGACCACATCGCGCAACGGATTGATATCAAACGGGTTGGTGTCATAGGGCGAGAACATCCGCCCCACCATGTCCATCCACAAATAGCCGGGCGCATTATCCAGCGACCAGTTGCCTGTCATCTTGTCGAAAATCGTACGTTGGATTGGGCTGCCGCGTCCCGCTTTGCTGACCTCGGACCAGAAATCGTGCAGCGCCTCGCGCGCCCCAGCCGCGCCGTTGTCATACATGCCTTGGGTGGCGACCACGGCGTTCATGGCCCCCGCAGAGGTGCCCGATATCGCCTCGATCCAGAGCCGGTCCTCTTCGAACAAGCGGTCGAGCACGCCCCACGTAAACGCACCATGGGCCCCGCCCCCTTGCAGAGCCAGGTTGATGGTTTTCAAGTGCCGGGCTGCGGGGCCCTTACCTTTTGCCATGTCGGCAATCCTCTCTGCCGTGCAAACTCTGCTCACGTCACATGGCAGCCATGCCGGGCACGGCACGCCTTTGCCAAGTCCATTACAGGTGGTTGCACAACAGTGTGATTGACACTTCAAGTGTCAACTTGAGTTGCGCACGGATGTTGGGCAATTGTCAGATCAGTTGCCGTCAAACACCACATCGCGCAAGCGTTTTGCGGCGGTGAGCAACACGGATTTCCGTTCCACCGCGCTGGCCACGGACATCCGTTGGGTCGGCCCATGGAACGCAACGGCAGCGAGAAACCGGCCTTTTTGGTCGGTGACGGGCACGGCGATGGCAACCATACCGGCGATGAATTCTTCGCAGTCCAGTGCGTAACCTTGGTCAGCGATCTGGTCCAACTCGGTCAAAAGACTGCTGGCCGTGATGTGGGTCTGCTCGGTCAATGGCTCCAACGTGAGCGACGACACCAGCGTTTCCCGCGACTTGCGGCTGAGGCTGGCCAAATAACACTTGCCGCTGGCGGTGCAATGGAATGGCACATCGGTGCCGATGGGAAGCTGAATGCGAAACGCCCAGTCGGTTTCCACACGGTCTAGGTAATGCATGCCGCCGTCGTTGGGGATCACGAAATTCACTGTCTCGCCCACTTGCCGGGCCACATCCATCAGGATTTGACGGCGCGCTGCGCTGCCTTGGGCACTGTGGAGCAGGCCAACAGCCAGATCGCGCAGCCGAGGCGCGGCGCGGTACCGTCGATTTGCGCCCTCGCGGGTGAGAAAGCCCTCTTTTTCCAACGTCGCACACAACCGATGGACGGTTTGCTTGGGCAAACCGAGCCCAGCGTTAATCTCCGTTGCCGTCAGCGCGTGGTCGCTTTTCCCAACAATTTCAAGGATAAGGAGCGTACGGAGGTTGGTGGGGATCCGCGATGTGTCCATCTCGGCGTCCGGGTCGGTCATTTTGGTGTTTCTTTCTGAGCGAATCTCTGTACCGTTACGTTAATACTAATTGAGACGAAAAGTCTCATTTTTTACGACTTGGGAGGGTCATGGAGTTCGACTTCGTCATTGTTGGCGCAGGCTCAGCGGGCTGTGCGCTGGCCAATCGGCTGTCTGCGGACGGTCGATACAGCGTGGCTTTGCTCGAAGCTGGACCCAAGGACCGCAATCCATGGATTCATATCCCGGTTGGGTATTTCAAGACCATGGGCAATCCGCGCAGTGATTGGCAGTACAAGACCGAAGCCGACCCTGGCATCTCGGGCCGGTCCATCAACTGGCCGCGCGGTCGGGTGCTGGGCGGGTCCAGTTCCATCAACGGGCTGCTTTATGTGCGGGGCCAACCGCAGGACTATGACGGATGGGCCCAAATGGGTTGTGTCGGTTGGTCATGGGATAGCGTGCTGCCGTATTTCAAACGATCGGAATCCTGGAAAGGGCCAAATGGCACCGAATTGCGCGGTCGAGACGGGCCGCTGTCGGTGCAACCGTCCAGGCTCAAGCGCGAAATCGTTGATCTGTGGGTCGATGCGGCCGAGGCTGCGGGGTACAAACGCAACTCGGATTACAATGATGCCGATCAGGAAGGCGTCGGGTATTTTCAACTGACTATGAAAGGCGGGCGACGCTGTTCATCCGCGGTGGCTTACCTCCGCCCCGCCGAACGCCGTGATAATCTGGAGATCATCACAGATGCGCAGACCCAAAGAGTCATCCTCGAAAACGGTCGCGCTGTGGGTGTTCGGTTCCGTCGCCATGGTCAGATGGCAGACATCAAGGCCCGCTGCGAAGTCATCCTGAGCGCCGGTGCTATTGGATCACCGCAAATTCTCATGCTGTCAGGGATAGGTGACGGCGAGGACCTCAGCCCCCATGGGATCTCGGTGGAGGCCCATGTCCAAGGCGTCGGAAAGAACCTACAGGACCATCTGCAAGCGCGCCCCATCTTCAAGACCGACCTGAGCACCATCAATGTGGAAACCAACAACCTGCTCAAGCAGGCCATGATCGCGCTGCAATATGCGGTGAGTGGCACCGGTCCCATGACCATGGCGGCGAGCCTGGGCACTGGGTTCTTGAAAACCGATGAGCATTTGGAAACCCCGGACATCCAGTTCCATATCCAACCGTTCAGCGCGGACAGTCCCTCGGAAGGCGCGCACAAGTTTTCGGCCTTCACGGCCTCTGTGTTGCAACTGCGCCCTGAAAGCGCCGGACATCTGGTGCTGACGTCGGCCAATATGGATGATGCCCCCGCGATCCATCCCAATTACTTGGCCACCGACACCGATTGTCGGACCATTGTCAAAGGTATCCAAGTGGCGCGGAAGATCGCTCAGTTCGAGCCGCTGAAATCCCACATTTCCGAAGAACACGCGCCGGGTGCAAATGTGGCCTATGATGACGAAGCCGCAACGCTCGATTGGGCGCGGCGCACATCGGTCACGATCTACCACCCCACGGGAACCTGTAAGATGGGTATCGACGCTATGGCGGTGGTGGACCCTCGGTTACGGGTCAAGGGTGTCAGCGGGCTCCGCGTTGCGGATGCCTCGATCATGCCCAGGATCGTTTCGGGGAACACCAACGCGCCCGCGATCATGATCGGCGAAAAGGCCAGCGATATGATTCTGGAGGACGCGCGGGCCTGAAAGAAACTTCCCCTTGCCCGTGTTTCCAATGGACGGGCAGGGGCAAAGCAGGGCAGCCTGCAACAACATCCGGTCAGCGACGCCTTCGGCGGCCGGTAACACCATAAGACCAGAGGGCAACAACTGGGAGGAAACTTATGACCTTTACCAAATCACTCGCATCTGGGGCGGCTGCCCTTGCGCTGAGGGTGTCGGCGGCTGCCGCCGAAACCGTGATCCGTGTGCAGTCGGTGATCCCGGCGCAGGCGGACGAGGTGACCATGCTGAACGAGTTCGCCGCGGACGTGTCCGCGCTCACCGACGGTGAAGTGCGTATCGAGGTGTTGCCCGCCGGTGCGGTTGTAGGCGTGCGTGAAACGCTCGATGCCGTAGACAGCGGATTGATCGAAGGTGGTTTCGCTTGGACCCACTACTGGTCTGGCAAACACCCCGCAGCTATGCTGTTTGGTTCCCCTGTGGCGGGCGCCGGTGTCGGTATCGACAACATCGCATTCCTGAGCTGGTTCCAGTACGGCGGCGGCAAAGAGCTTTACGACCAGCTTTGGGACGAAATGGGCGTGAACGTCAAAGGCTTTATGCTCCAGCCGGTTGGGCCCGAAGCTCTTGGCTGGTTCTCCGAGCCAATCGCGTCCATGGAAGACTTCCGCAAATATCGCTTCCGCACGCCCCCGGGCATCCCCGGCCAGACCTACAACGACATCGGCGTCGCCGCTGTGGCCATGGGCGGCGGGGACATCCTGCCCGCACTGGAAAAGGGCACCATCGACGCGGCTGAGTGGTGCTGCCCGAAGCCTGACTCTGTTTTCGGCTTCCAGAAGGTCCTGAAGCACTACTACCTGCAAGGTTTGCACCAAGTGGTGGTGAACGCGGACCTCTACATCAATGGCGATGTCTATGACAGCCTGACGCCATTGCAGCAGAAAGCACTGGAAGTGGCGGCGAATGCGTCTCTGTCCAAGTCCATGTCCTACCGGATCTATGAAAACGGCAAAGCGTTGCAGGACCTGACGGAAAACCACGGTGTGCAACTGCACGACACGCCCGAAGATTACTTCACCGAGTACATGACCGCGGCGCGTGCATCCTTGGAGAAGAACGCAGAGGACAATGAGTTCTTCGCCACCGTCTGGCAGAGCCAGAAGGACTTCGCCGAAGTGGCCGTTCCGTTCTGGGCCGGTGCGCAGACATCCAACGCGAACCTGGGCCGGGCGTTCGCCGACAGCCTCAAGTAAGCTCTGACCTTTTTGAGATCAGGAACCGCGTCCTCTGTCGCGGTTCCAACCAAAAAATACAAACAAACCGATAGGGACATGAGCCATGGCCAAAGAGGTGGCAGCGGAAACGCTGGACGTCACCGATGAGCTGATTGCCGAACGGCGATCCGGTGCTCCGGGCGAAACACCGCCGGACATGACGCCATGGATGCGTCCCATCGTGTCCAACATCGACCTTCTCAACCTTTGGGTTGGGCGGATCACCTGCATCCTATGTGTCCCGCTGATGATGATGATCGTCTACGAGGTCGTCAGCCGGAACCTGTTCGGGCTACTGGCAGGGATGGGCATGGATGACCTCGCCCGCACGCTCGGCCTGGGGCCAACCCAGTGGGTGCTCGACTATTCGGCCATGATCGCGGGTGCGTTCTTCATGCTGGGCGCGGGCTATGCGCTCATGCGCGGTGTCCACATTCGGGCCGACTTCCTCTACCGCAACTGGCCTGTGGAACGGCAGATGACGGTGGACTGCATCCTCTACCTGCTCTTCTACTTCCCGGCCATGTTGTTCTTTTTCTGGGTGTCCTATGAATACACCTTCAAGGCGTGGGTATCCTGGGAACGGGCGTTTTCGGGGGCCATGGCCCCACTGGCCCCGGCCCGTACGGCGATGCCGCTTTGCGCGCTGCTGCTGCTTCTGCAAGGCGTGTCGGAGTATCTGAAGTCCGTCTATGAGATGTCGGAAAAGCGGCGGAAGTTCTTTATCCAAGTGCTGCCGTTCTATGCCGTTGGTCTGGTCTATGTGTTCGTTGCGGGGTTCTATCCCAACGCGCTGCCGGGGCTCGACGGCGTGCCCAACCTGCCCGATGTGATCGGTCTGGCGGATGTGCCCACCGAATGGATCGGCGTGGTCATGATCGGCGTTATGCTGTTCGCGATCTTCGTGGGGTTCCCGATTTCCTTCACTTTGATCTTCCTGGGCTTCGTGTTCGGGTCCTGGGGATTTTCCGGCAAGCTGACGTTTTACCTCCAAACCTTCCAGTTCAACGCGACCATGCTGGATGGCCAGCTTGTGGCGGTGCCGTTGTTTGTTTTGATGGGCATCGTGATGGAGAAGGCCGGGCTGATGGAACGTCTGTTCCTCGCCATCCAGATGATGTTCTCCAACACCCGTGGGGCGCTGTTCGTCGCCGTTTTGTTCGTGTCCATGATCTTCGCGGCGGCCACCGGGATTGTGGGGGCATCGGTGACCATCCTCGGCATCATGGCCGCGCGGACGATGAACCGGTCCGGCTACGACGTACAATTGGCCGCCGGAACCATCACCGCGGGTGGCACGCTGGGCATTCTGATCCCACCGTCCATCATGCTGGTGGTCATGGGTCCGGTTCTGGAAATACCCGTCACCGAGTTGTTCCAAGCCGCCATCATCCCAGGAGTGATGCTGGCGTTTCTTTACATGGCCTATGCGCTGATCCGCTGTTGGCTCAAACCCGACCTGGGCCCCGTGTTGCCCGAAGAAGAACGCGTGGACGACATGGGATACATCCTCAAGGAGTTGTTCCTGGGACTCGTCCCGCCCACGGCCCTGATCGCTTTCGCGCTTGGGTCCATCCTCGCCGGTTGGGCGACCCCATCGGAGGCCGCCGCCTGCGGTGCCTTTGGCGCGGTTTTGCTGTCACTGGCTTACGGCAAGTTCTCCTGGGGAAACTTCTACGACGCACTGATCAAAACCCTAGAGATCACCGTCTTGATCATGTTCCTGGTGGCGGCCTCGAACTTCTTCGGCGCGGTGTTCTCGCGGCTGGGCACGCCCACCATGCTCACCGAATTGATGCTGCAATGGGACATGTCGGCGACAGTCATTGTGATCATCATCCTCACGCTGGTGTTCCTTCTGGGCTGGCCGCTTGAATGGGTGCCCATCGTCCTGATCATTGTGCCAATCCTTGTCCCGACGCTCGTGGCATTGGAGATCAACCTGACCTGGTTTGCCATCCTGGTGGCGGTCTGTCTGCAAACCGCCTGGCTCAGTCCGCCGGTGGCGTTGTCTGCCTACTTTCTCAAAGGCGTAGTGCCGGAATGGGACCTGAAGGACATTTATTTTGGTATGATGCAATTCATGGTCATCCAGCTCATCGGGCTCACCTTGGTCTTTGTGTTCCCGCAATTGGCGCTTTGGCTGCCTAATCTCGTCTATGGTAACTAACGGAGTGGTTTCATGTTGAAGTCAGTGGAAGGGTCCCCGATGGCGCGCACCTATCTCAAGAAGGCCACGCTCACGGCGAAGTCTGACGCCAGTGAGGTTCATGCCACGGTTCGCAGCATACTGGCAGATATTGAGGCAGGCGGGGACGCCAAGGCCTTGGAATACGCCGCCAAGTTCGACCAGTACGACGGCAACCACATCCTCACCGAGGACGAGATCGCCGCGGCGGCGGATCAGGTGCCTGCCAAACTGCGCGATGACATTCGGTTCGCCGCGGACAATGTGCGCCGGTTTGCCGAAGCTCAGAAGGGAACGGTGAGCGATTTCAACATGGAGATCCTGCCCGGTGTCACTGCGGGGCAAAAGCTGATCCCGGTGGATGCCGCAGGATGCTACGTGCCCGCCGGTCGGTACTGTCACATCGCCAGCGCGATCATGACCGTGACAACAGCGAAGGTGGCAGGCTGTGGGCATATCACGGTCGCCTCACCCCCACGTCCCGGACAAGGTGTGGCCCCGGCCATTGCCTATGCAGCGCAGGTCTGCGGTGCCGATGAAATCCTGGCCATTGGTGGGGTGCAAGGCGTGGCGTCGCTGGCGTTTGGACTCTTCGGCCTTCCAAAGGCCAAC
>JBCDFD010000075.1:0-14479 GCA_039178645.1 Pseudomonadota bacterium
CCCAGGATGAAGTTCACTTCTTGGGTGTTATTGTCTTCCATTGCGCGGCGCAGACGGACACGTTCCGCGGCGGTGAAACCATCGGCGTCGACCGATACGTTCTGGGTCACTTCAGCAGCGACACCGGAACGGATGAAGCTCACTTCGAAAGTGTTGTTGTCTTCTTGAGCGCGCAGCAAACGAACCAGTTCGTCACCAGAGAAGCCGTCTTTGCTCACCACCGGTGTGCCGGTTTCAGCGCCGTTCAGGATGAATGCGACTTCGGCGGTGTTGTTTTCTTCGATGGCATTTTTCAAGCGAACCAGTTCAACAGAACTGTGGACACCGGGCTCTACGCCGAGGCTCGCGGCCAGTTGGTTGTTTGCGGATGCCGCGAATGCGGTTGCGGAGATTGCGGCGGTCAGGGCCACGGTTGCGATTGTCTTGATCATTGTCTTGTCCTTTCGGGTCATGTCGGTGCCGAGATCGGCGGTTAGTCGTTTGGGCTAGGGTGTGTTGCCCGTTGCGATGACCGAGAGATGGGCGTTGCGTCAGCGAACAAAATATGCAGAACTGACCCGACTAATGTTCATATCTGCACATCACTTCGGTGTTTAAACCATGTCAATCGACGCTTGGGACGAAATCAGGACCGCTTTTCATGTCGCCCAAGCCGGAACTGTGTCCGGCGCTGCAGAGGCTCTGGGCGTCCATCATGCCACTGTTATCAGACACATAGACGCTTTGGAGGAGCGCCTGGGAACTAAGCTGTTCCAGCGTCACGCCCGCGGATACACCGCAACCGAAGCAGGTGAAGATTTGCGGCAAGTGGCCCAAGCGACGGACGATCAGTTCACTCAACTTGCCAGCCGGTTGAAGGGACGTGGGGACTCTGTGACCGGAGATTTGGTTGTAACGTCCCTTGAAAGCCTGTCTCCGCTGCTCGCTCCGGTCCTGGCGGACTTCCAAATGGCCAATCCTGAGGTGAATATGCGGTATGTGACCGGCGACCGGGTGTTCCGTTTGGAATATGGCGAGGCCCATGTGGCCATTCGCGCAGGGGCGGCCCCAAATGAGCCGGACAATGTGGTCCAGAAATACGGGATGATAGAGGTCGCGCTTTATGCCTCCCAACATTACCTGGATCGCACTCCGCACGGTTTCGATGAAGACGACCTGTCCAAACACCAGTATGTGGGGTTTGAAGACCTCGACAGTCGCGCCCCATTCTACCGGTGGATGGAAACCACGGTGCCCCGCGAAAACATTGTCATGCGCGTGGGCGATGGGCGGTCGGTGAAACACGCCATTCAGACCGGAATTGGGATCGGGTTCCTACAAGCATGGGAGGCCGAGAGGCACCCTGAGTTCACTCAGGTGGTGCCCTTTAGAGATGAATGGTGTGCGCCGCTATGGCTGGTCACCCATGTGGACTTGCACAGGACCGCGAAGGTTCAGGCAATTCTCACGCATCTGAAACAGGCCGCCAAAGACTTCCGCAGGCTTTGACGCATCAAGACCGACTCACTCTTGCTGCAAGACTCCGTTAACCAAAACTGATCAAACTCGGACACGTGGCGCGTGTACCCATGCGTCTCATCAACCCTGAGGATACGAATTTTCCTGACTGTTGTGGATCTGCGACAGTTTGCGCACCCAAACGGACGCAATGTGTAAACCTATTTCTTTTTGTGGATGTCAGCCCGTGTTACCACATGAGTGGGAGGCCGGAGGGGCCCATGACAGCGGCGCGCGTGGGCGCGAAACGGAATTCACTCCGTAAGATGCCACGCTCTGTTACCAACCATAGCGTCCGCGCCGCTGTCATGCTTCGACCCAAATCACCGGTCCGCGGCCTGCTTCCGACAAACCTAGCTAAAGCTTTTGCGCATCGGGACGGATGTCAGTCTGGCCAGTGGAATGACCATGGCCGTTGATCCCCACACATCCCAGGACATTAGGTTTTCCCTCATCAAGCTCTCATTGGCGGTCCTTTTGTTTGGTGGGCTGTGCATTGTCGTCGTCTTGTCGATGCTTGAACCGGGACAAACGCGTTTGAGCATCACGCCAAAGGCGTTTTCTGCGGTGACCATGGGCTCCTTCGCGCTTCTCGGCGTGGTGCGGGTCATCAAACGCGGCAGCAAGAAAGTACAATTGACGCCCACGGGCTTTGTGCATCCTGAAATTTTTGATGGTGAAATACCGTGGTCGGCGTTCGAACGTGTGTCAGCGCGAAAAATCAAGCGGGAGGCCCGTTTGCACGTTTGGCTAAATGACGAGTATCATCATTCGATCAAGGATCGCCTGCCATTCATGTTTTCAGTGGGTGGTGAAGATGGGTATCCGCTCGGTCATTTCACAATTTCGGCCACGCCGCTGTCGATGTCTTTCGACGGTTTGCAAGGTGCCGTTGCTACGTATTTGGCGGCCCATAACCCCTCCGCGGTATTCGACGAATCCGCGGAAAGTTGAGGCGTTTCCAGTCCATGTTGGACACTTTTCGCTGCAAGCGGCCAGCGCGACCGGGCGTGGCCCTTGCGCTCCCAAAAGAGCTAGAGGCGAGCCATCTCAAAAACGCCATTGTGCAAGAAACCAGCCCGATCAAATGCGGTAAGGTCCAAGGGGTTGGGCCGCCGCACGTCCGACATATCCGGCATGGTTTTGTCGTTCCCTTCAAACGACCGATCAATCTGAGACAACATCACACACAGGCCACCATGCATTTTGGTATGGGTCCGCAACGCTTGAACTTGATCGTTCAGGCTTTGTGAGCTTCGCCTCTGATCGAGCAATTGTAGATAGTCGATGACCAGTGTGAAGGGCTCCTGCAATCGGGAGGTTTTCGAAATGATATGATCCGCGGAAATGTTGTCGGACGTGTCCACAACCATGCCGCGGTCGTCCTGCACGGGTTTGATCCCCATCTCCGCGACGTGCTCCTGCACTTGGCAGTAGTGGTACTCCAAAGTGAAAAAGAAACTGGGCCTCCCGATCTGAGCAGATCGCGCCGCCAGTTCTAACCCAAGCATTGTCTTGCCGTGGCCTGGGCGCGCGCCCAGCAAAACCAGATCACCTTGGGCCACTTCCCCCAGAATTGCACCGGTGGGATTGGTTTTGCGACTGTCGGCGGAAAGATGGCTCCACGACCGAAACCCATGGTCCGCCGCCACTTGGTCCAGCGCTTGGTGGAGTTTCAGGTCGGTTCGCCGTGCCAAGTGTTTCGCGTCACGCTTTAGGCGATAGATGGGAATGGAAAGCCGCATGGGTCATGTCCTCGAATCCGAGCGGGTGCCGCAATCCCTCCGCATGCGTTGGCTCGTTGGAGGCAAAACCAAGATCAGATGCTCTGCACAGACAGTGCTTCCCAAGTGGAGGGTGGAGGTCTGAGCTAACCTGGCCTTACTCTAGACAGCGGACGCCAGCCTCTCAACCGCCAAATGCGCCGGAACCCCTTATGGGATCACTGAGCGTCCGACCCCAATTCGCTTTCCAAAAATCGCTCAAAGGCGTCGAGGTTCACCGGTTCGAACTGGCCAAAGCTCTGCATCCATACACTGGCTTCCCGCAACGCGTCTGGGTCCAGTTTGCACCATTTCACGCGCCCGCGCTTTTCCTGTTGGATCAACCCCGCCCTTGCCAGGATCACCAGGTGCTTGGAGATCGCCGCCAGTGACATGTCGAACGGCTCGGCCACATCGGTCACCGCCATGTCGTCTTCAAGCAGCATGGACAGGATCGCCCGGCGTGTGGGGTCCGCCAGTGCGGCAAAAACGGTGTCGAGTGTTTCGGACATGGCATGTCGCTAATGACCATGGCGGGACCGGTCAACTCCTGGCATGGGGTGCGCCAAGGGGGAACCATGTCACCACGCCACCTCACAATCCTTGTTTTGCTCGGCATCGCCTTTGGCGGCGTCTTTGTTCTGAACGCCATACTCTTGCGCGACATCGGTCCGCTGGCGGTGTCGTTCTGGCGGATTGCGTTGGGGGCCCTGGCCTGTTGGACGGCGGTCCTGGTCCTACGCTTGGACCACGGATTGACGGCCCGTGAAATTCGTCAAGCTGCGTTGCTGGGTGTCATCACCTACGCCATGCCGCTGACCTTCTATCCGGTGGCGCAGGGTCACATCGCCAGCGGCGTCACTGGCATCGTCAATGCCATGACGCCGATCATGGTTGTCATCGTGTCCCACGCTTGGCCGGACGGTGAACGCGCCACATGGCTGAAATCCTGCGGTGTGACCGTCGGGTTCGTTGGGATCATCCTGCTTGCTCTGCCAACCCTGGAAACCGGCGTGAGTTCCCAGACCTGGGCCATGGGCGTCGCTCTGCTGGCTCCGGTCTGTTACGCCGTTGCTTTCAACTATGTCCGCCGTCTGCGTCACCGCGATCCCATTGTGGTCACCGCCTATGCCATGGTTGGGGCCACGCTGGCGCTGCTGCCCTTGAACTTCGCCTTTGACCCCAACCCGTGGCCTTCGACGTTAACCAGTTGGGGCGCGCTGGCCTTGCTTGGCCCGCTTCTCACCGGTGTCGCCTTCATGCTGGTCACTTGGCTCACTTACCGCGTGGGGGCCACCGCCACCTCGACGGTCACCTTTATTGCACCCGTGTCGGCGGTCATCCTTGGTGCGCTCATCTTAGGCGAACGGATCGGCCCGCTGCATTTGGCGGGCATGGCTGGGATTTTTGCGGGGCTGTTGCTCATTGATGGTCGCGTGGCGCGGATTTGGCGACAAAGCCCCAACCATTAAGGTTAATACCCAGTAAACGATGAAAATCGTCTATGTATTTGCTAAAAACTCGTAAAGAAATGCCGCTTTGCGAGGTTTGCCATGCGCCCTGTCCATATCGTCTCGTTCGTTCTGTCGCTCTTGGCTGCGCCTGCCCTTGCCGATCCCGAGCGACTGATCCGTCAGATCGAACAGAGCGGGGCCCATGCGTATCAAGATGAACGCCACGTGGTGGAGGTGGACGGATGCACCCTGCGGACCCGGCGTTGGGTGAAACGGGGTGAAGACTGGGTGCTATGGACGTCACTCGATCTCAACATGCTCCATCTGGACCTCTATGACTTTTCCGATGGGGAAGGCGGGACGGCGCAGCACATGGGCCAGCCGGGAACGCCCGACACCGGCGTGGTGATCTTTGGTGCATTGGAAGGCACGTTGTTCGAACACAAGATGCACCGCGACCGAGCCCGGACCACTCTCAAGAGTGAAGAGGACCATTTCATCCAGAAAAAGGCGGCCGTCGCCATGCTGCACCAGGGTCCTGGCGCCATTGAGAAAGCCGCCGCGTTCAGCGTCGCCTACCAGCTTTATCAAGCCAACCATTGCCGCCTGATGGGCTGAGCCTGACCCACTGGTTTTGATAAAATCAACCGTTTGGTTGAATTTCAGATTTCCCCAGGCGTCGCCTGTGCGATCTGTCGCATCTAAATTTATCAAGCAATAACAGAATAATAACCAGCCTGTCGCGCCGTTGACGCGGCGCAGCATCTCCGCCTAGTGTGCCTCAACTTAACGGGAGAGGCAGACGTGTCAGACCCGACGGATGGGACAAAGCTCCGCCAGTTGGAAAACAAGCTGGAGGAGATGAAGAAGCGGGACGCCCCGCGCAAATCCCACCAGGAAGAACATTACAGCCAGGCCCAAGTGGCGTGGCGCATGGTGATCGAGCTGGTCGCGGGACTTGGGATCGGCTTCGGGATGGGGTTTGGACTCGACGCGCTCATCGGAACGCGGCCCTGGCTTATGATCCTGTTCACCTTGCTGGGCTTTGTGGCCGGCGTGCAGACAATGATGCGCACCGCCCAAGAGGTCCAAAACAAACGCAAAGCCGCCGAGGCGGCGAAACTGGATGACGCCCCCACCGCGGGGTCAAGTGAGTAAGGCCCGAGGGCCAGACGGATCGAGAGGTACTAACCGTGGCGGACAAAGCGGACAGCGAAGGCGGCCTTGTTTTTCACCCGATGGACCAGTTCATCGTGTCACCTCTTTTTGGTGACGGCGACGTCCATTGGTACACGATCACCAATGTGACGCTTTGGATGGCCTTGACCGTGGCGGCCATTGCGGCGCTGCTGGTTTGGGGCACCCGCGGTCGCGCGGTAGTGCCCGATCGAAGCCAGTCCATTGCGGAGCTTGCCTACGGCTTTGTCTATAAGATGGTCGAGGACGTGACCGGCAAAGACGGGATCAAGTATTTCCCCTACATTATGACGCTGTTCATGTTCATTGTGTTCGCCAACTTCCTGGGCCTGATCCCAACGGCGTTCACGACCACATCCCACATCGCAGTGACCGCCGTTTTGGCGATGGGCGTGTTCATCACCGTCACCGCGATCGGCTTCATGAAAAATGGCGTGAGCTTTTTGGAGCTTTTCTGGGTGTCATCAGCCCCGCTGCCGCTGCGGCCCGTCTTGGCGTTGATCGAAGTGATTTCCTACTTCGTGCGTCCCGTGAGCCACTCCATTCGTCTCGCGGGCAACATGATGGCCGGTCACGCCGTGATCAAAGTGTTCGCAGGCTTTGCCGCCATTGCTGCCATTTCACCCCTGTCCATCGTCGCCATCACCGCGATGTACGGGCTGGAGACACTCGTGAGCTTTATCCAAGCCTACGTGTTCACAATTCTGACCTGTGTGTACCTGCGCGACGCTCTGCATCCGCACCACTAAGGTCCGACAACTCACCACTTAATCTGCCACTTCCAACGTAAGGAGACACGACAATGGAAGGCGATATCGTACAAATGGGTGCATACATCGGCGCTGGACTGGCCTGCATGGGCATGGGCGGCTCCGCAATGGGTGTGGGCAACGTGGCCGGCAACTTCCTGGCTGGCGCCCTGCGCAACCCTTCGGCCGCAGCCGACCAAACCGCGACGCTCTTCATCGGCATCGCATTCGCAGAAGCTCTGGGCATCTTCTCGTTCCTGGTGGCTCTGCTTCTGATGTTCGCCGTCTAAGGCTCAACGACTGACGATCCTTACGACCGGATTGGGGTGCGCCGCCTCGCGGCAATCCCAATCCGGAAACGAACGACAGGCGACCGGAGAGACCCATGGCCACTGAGACCCACGGTGCCGAAGCCGCATCTGCGCCAGGAATGCCGCAGCTGGACTTTTCCACCTTCTCCAACCAGATCTTCTGGTTGATTATCGCCCTCTTGGCGATCTACTTCATCTTGTCCCGCGTCGCTCTCCCGCGCATCGCCATGGTTCTGGCGGAACGCCGGGGCACGATTTCAAACGACATTGCCGCCGCTGAAGAGCTGAAGTCGCAGGCCAAAGACGCCGAAGCGGCTTATGAAAAAGCTCTGGCCGACGCGCGCGCCGAAAGCGCCCGTATCGTTGCCGAAGCGAAGGCCGAAATTCAGGCAGAACTCGACGCGGCCACCGCCAAGGCGGATGCGGAAATCTCGGCAAAAGCCGCCGAGAGCGAGAAAGCCATCGCGGGCATCCGTGCCGGTGCCATGGAAGCGGTGGACGCCGTTGCCAAGGACACCGCCGCCGCCCTGGTCGGGTCGCTCGGCATGGCCGTGGACCAGGCCGCCGTGGACAAGGCCGTCACAACGCGGATGAAAGGCTAAGCCCATGACCAAGATCACACGCTTCGCCGCTCTGACCGCCGGGGGTGCGCTTGCCGCCACACCGGCACTCGCCGCCAAGGGGCCGTTCTTCTCGTTGGCCAACACCGACTTCGTGGTGCTGCTCGCCTTCCTGCTGTTCATCGGCATCTTGGTGTACTTCAAGGTTCCCGCGCTGGTGATGGGCTTGCTCGACAAGCGCGCCGCGGGCATTCAGACCGAACTGGACGAAGCCAAAGCGCTGCGCGAAGAGGCTCAGGCCCTGCTCGCGTCCTACAAGCGCAAGCAAGAAGAAGTGGCCGAACAGGCCGAGCGCATCGTGGAGACAGCGAAGAAAGAGGCCAAAGCCGCGGCGGAAAAAGCTAAGGTGGACCTGGAAGCCTCCATCGCCCGCCGTCTGGCCGCCGCGGAAGACCAAATCGCCAGCGCCGAAGCCGGCGCAGTGAAAGAGGTCCGCGACCAAGCCATCACAGTGGCCGTTGCCGCCGCGGGTGAGGTCATCGCGAAACAGATGGACGCCGCCCAAGCGACCAAGATGTTCGACGCCGCGCTCAGCGAAGTGCAAGCGAAACTGCACTGATCTTTCGCTGACTACGACAGATCGAGCGCTCGACGATTGTCGGGCGCTTTTTCATTGCAGCGCAGTGATTTATGCGCTCACGGTGGTGTTCACACATATCCAAGGACAACGGGGAGTGTACACGTTTGAACGTCACGCTGTCTGAAATTGACCCAAGCAATTTCGAAGACGTCATCGCGCTGGAATTGGAACCGGCCCAAGAGCTTAATCTCCCGACAAATGTGTACTCAATTGCCGAGTCCAGCCTGTCTGACATGCTTCATCCCAGGGCCATCTGTGTAGATGGTATCGCCGTTGGCTTCGTGATGTACGCGGTTGGGGACATCGATGATGAGGACGGGCACACCTGCACAATTTGGCGCTTCATGGTTGATCGTCGTCATCAGGGCCAAGGTATAGGCAAGATTGCCATGGGCCTAGTGCTGTCCGAGATCCGCGCGCGCCACCCCTGTCAGATGGTCGAGATTTACTACGGTGCCGAAAACGTTGCAGCGCGGAAAGTCTATGCTCTCCATGGGTTCAAAGATGTTGGTCGCCGGGACGACGGTGACATCATCGCAGAACGTTCTGTCTAAACCCATGGCAGTTGCTTGGTTCCGCACCCGGTCCAAGCCGGGCACGGAATACATGTCATTAGCCCTCCAACACCAAATGCGGTGTCCCGTCAGACAATTTGGACAGCGACACGCCCTTGCCGTTGATCCGCGCCGTGATGCGGCTGCGGAAGGACGAGAAACTGTCGAAGGTCACCACATCCAGCGCCGTGTCGAACTTCACCGTAACGCGGTAGCTGTCGCCTTTGACCAAAGTGGACAGGCCCAGAACCTCGCCAGTGAAGGCTTGGCCCAGATACGTGCCGCGCACCTTCTGACCGACTTGCACGGGCGCCGCCGGGGTTGCCGACTTCACTTGGGCAGACAGAGTGTTCCAGTCCCGAGCGCCATGTTGGTGGGCGACGGTTTCCAGCGCTTCGCTCTGGCTCAACGCAACGCCCCGCGCGGCCATGTCGGTGCGCAAGGTCTTGGCGTCAGATTTCAGGCCCGCAATGGTCAGGCCGGTTGTGTGGAGTGCCATCGGAGACATCCTTTCTTTCAAGCATACATGCCTAAACACGACAGGGTCCGCATTGCTGCCCAGGCATTTGCCAGGGAAAGGATCGTCAAACGTGGTGTTCACCATAGCCAGAGGCCGCGGACGGCAGGTCACCCAAACCAGTGGCGGAAATGGCCATTCGTGGCCCATTCGTCAAGGGGCTGGCCTTTGATCAAAATTGCCAACCGATCCGAAAGGCCGCACCGGTGTCGCTGGCACCCCGGATGTGGTCGGCATTCACCCGGTGAAACGCGCCGACGCCCAAGCTCCCACGGTCGTCCATGATCGGACGGGTGTAGAGCGCTTGGATGTTCTGTTCCCGGTCCGTGGCCGCCGTGCTTATACGGGTTCCGGTGAACTCCACAGTCCCATCGGCTGTCCGAGCGGTGGGCAGGGTCACATCCGCTGATCCCGACCGCGTGGCAAACGGCAGTTGTGCGATGAATGTCACGCGGTCCTGGGCGGTGAACACATTGGCAAAGGAAGCCGCCACCGAGGCGCTGTCGCTGAGATGGGTGTCAAACCCCATGAGCCCGTCCGCCGATGGATCGCTTTGTGCGATGGTGTAGCCACCGCTGAGTGTCACGCCCTGCGCGACCGTCCACGCCATGTCCATGCCCAGGGTCATGGTCTGCGTGCGCACGTTGTTGGCCAAGCCATCATAGACCGTGCCCAACACGGCATCCTGTTCGTCCACAAGGGCGGTTTTCCAAGCCATCTCCAGCCGCTCACCGGTTCGGCGCAGCGACGCGGCGAAGCTCGTGGTGCGGGCGTCTCCACTGTATCCGTCGCCGTTGTGGAACGCATAGTCGGCCTGCCATTGCTTGGACAAGGATTGGCTCAGCCGCATGGTTTCGCCATCACCGGAAAACGGGATCGGGTCCACATCGCTCATGGCGCGGCCCAGCAAACCCATGGACACCAGCGTTGCATGGCTGCCAGGGGTCTCTGCCAGGAAATCATCGGTGTTCGAGAAACCCAAACGCAGGGTGTCGTTGATGGCAAAGGACGCTTCCACTTGGAAATCGAGATCGCCATAGGGATCGTCTTCGTTCTGACGAAAATCCCAGCTGGATCCATAATCCAACGCCGTATTGTCATAGGTGAAGATCGCCACACGGGCGCCCATTTCGGGGAAATCCACAACCGCTTGCTGACCGGTGGCCGGTCCTATGAATGCCTCAAGCGCCGACTGTGTGTCGCGGCGGTGGTTTCGGACATTGCCGTGCAGGCTGTGCACGAACGGAAATCCCATATCGTCCAGCGCCAGGGTTTCAGCCCCGGCCTTGCCCAATGCGGCCAAGGCTGTGCCTCCCGGGCCGCTTTCCAAGCGGATGTCGTTCGGGGACAGGCTTGGACCGCCCACCGATGTGCTGGTCGGGATCGCGGTGGGACCCACGGGGGACATCATAGCCTCGACATTCAGACGCCCGTACCCAAATTCCGTGTCCCATCCTGGGGCTCCGATATCGTCGGCCGTTTCCAGGACCCGTGTGACGATGTCCCGGCGTTCTACCCCAGGAAACGCCGCAATCGCCAAAGCAACCGCGCCGACGACATGGGGGGCCGCCATGGAGGTCCCGCTGGCATAATCATATCCAATGTCAAAGTCCGCGTTGGGCTGGTTCGGTGTGGTTGATAGAATACGTTCCCCCGGTGCCGCGAGACAGGCCCGCAGCCACCCGCATGAGTTTGAGCCTGCGCGGGTTGATAGGCGTGTGCCCGTGCTGTCCAACGCGGCCACGCCGATGCCCATGCCGCGCATATCGTCCATCAGGTCAGCGGGTGCTCGGCTCGGGCCGTAGCTGCTGTTGTTACCCAAAGAGGCGACCATGATGAGCCCAGCATCGGCGGCGTCGCGCATGGTGACGCGGTACCGACCCCGCCCGTCGCTGCCGAAGCTCATGTTGACCACATCGACACGTGCGTTCGGGTTCGAGGTGCGGGTGACCGTCGGATACGACCCATACCCATAGGATGTCAGGCTTTGAGACAGTCCGGCTGCGGATAGCAGGGCCAACCGCACGTCATTGACAAAGTCGTCGCTGCCCCATTGGCCGCTCACCAGCTGCGGTGCCGCGATGGTAAAATCCACCAACTCGGCATTGTAGGCCAAACCGTGCACTCCGTAGCCATCGCGTCGTGCGCCAATAATTCCGGCCACATGGCTGCCATGCCCGCCCGTCGTGGTATCAAACTCGGTCCAATCATAGTTGACGGTTGAGTAACGCTCCACTGCGCCCAGGTCTGGGTTTGTGGAGTCTATTCCATCATCTAAAACTCCGACACGCACCCCCGCGCCACCTGGCCGCCCTTGGGTGCGCGCCGCATAGCCACCGGCGGCATTGATTATGTTGAGACCGCCAGACCGAAAATACTCGGCGGTTTCCCACGCACGGGCCGCGCTCCCAATTGAAGGCTCAGGTTCTGCTAATGATGTGGCAGAAAACCGTGGCGATATCGGGCCGGTCCCTTGGATGACTTCGTTGCCACTTGATCCGCCCCCACCGCCGCTGCAACCGCTCAGAACCAAACCTGCCAGCGGTGCCAAAATTATTAGACGGACATCCAAAATCATCGGGGGCTCCGGACAAAAAATAACTTGGCGTGAGGATCGGTCGGACCAAACTGGCCGTCAAGAAAGAAATCTGGCGCAGGAAAGGCTAACGGTTTGTTAACCGCGACGGTCCTGTTCGTGGGCGAGACGCTGTTGCGACACCGCTTCGTGTTTTTCCGCCTTGCGATGATCCTCAAGGCAGCGCGTGACATAGGACATATGCGCCTCCACCGCCCGGCGTGCGCCGATGGGATCACGGTCTTGGAGTGCTGCATTGATCGCGCCATGCTGGTCCAGCAACTGGTCACGGGTTGCCCGCTGTTTGAACATGATCTGGCGGTTGTAGAACACGCCGTCGCGCAGCATGTCGAACATGGACCGCATCATGTGCAGCATGATGACGTTGTGGCTGGCTTCGATGATGGACAGGTGAAATTCGGCGTCGAGCGCGGCTTCGTCGGCGGGGTTGCGTTTGCGGTGGGCCACTTCCATCCGACCATAGATCGAGTCCACCACCTTGAGGTCGGTGTCCGAGGCCATGCGCGCGGCGCGTTCGGCGGCCAGACCTTCGAGGTCACGGCGAAAATCTATATAGTCAAACACGGCGTCCTGGTGTGACGCGAACAGGCTGACCAGTGACGGTGAGAAGGCTGAGCCCAGGACTTCGGCCACGTAAACACCTGATCCGGCTTTCGACGTCAACAGACCCTGGTCCTGCAAATAGGACACTGCTTCACGCAAGGACGGGCGGGACACGCCCAGTTTGTCCGAAAGTTCACGCTCTGCCGGGAGGCGTTCGCCAGGGCGAAGAATGCCGCGGAGGATCAGATCTTCGATCTGGCGGACCACCGCCTGGCTCAGTTTTTCTGGTTCGATACGCTTAAATGTCATGGCACCTGATGTCCTGCGTGGCGGACCATAGGTGTGATGTCAGGGCGGTGCAATGCGCCCTGACTGCGGTGTTTGGTGCGCTTTGCGCCCCAAAGGACCCGTTTGGGCCCAGACCGCTTGCGGTCAGGTGACCGGACGGATCACGACTTCGACACGACGGTTTTGCGCGCGACCGGCGTCGGTGACATTGTCCGCCACCGGCTGGCTTTCCCCGCGACCCGTGGCGGTCACCCGCGACCCTGACACGCCGCCGTCCACGAGAACGCCTGCCACGGAACCCGCACGCCGGGCGGACAGGTCGAAATTATAACTTGCTGAGCCGACACTGTCGGTGTGTCCGATCACTTCGACCACGGTGTTGGGATATTGTTGCAAGTTGGTGGCCAAGGCGTTCAATTCGCGCTTGTTGGTCACCGACACCGCTGCGCTGTCGAAGGCAAACAGGATGTCTTGGGGGAAATTCACCAAAAGGCTATCGCCGGTGTTGGTCACGGTGACTTGGCTGTTGCCGATGTCATTGCGCAGGTCGGCGGCTTGTTTGTCCAATTCCGTCCCGATGCCTGCGCCGATCCCGGCTCCGATCACGGCCCCAATGGCCGCAGAACCACCATCATCGCCGACAATGGCACCAATTGTGCCGCCCACCAAGGCCCCAGCCACTGCGAGGCTGTCTCTGTTTTCATTTGGATTTGGTCCGGTTGTTGGCGCACAAGCACTGAGGACCGCGACAAGGGAAATGGCGCATATAAATGGACTTTTCATGTGTGTTCCTTGGGTTTCTGCTCGGCGCAAGTGTAGCCTAAATCCCGAGGGAGTGCAAAATCACACGGTGGTGTTGGGCAAGGCTCCGCTGTCGGCGCGGGCGGCTTCGTGGGCCAGCATGGCGCGTTTAACCGGCAGACCCCAATGGTATCCCCCAAGACCACCGGATTTGCGCAAAGCGCGGTGGCAGGGGATAAAGAGACTGATCGGGTTGCGGCCCACGGCGGTGCCCACGGCCCGGACCGCCTTGGGGTGTCCGATGGTGCCCGCGATGTCCGAATAGGTGGTGACCTGGCCCGAAGGGATGCTCAGCAGTGCCTCCCACACTTTGATCTGAAACGGCGCGCCCAACATGTGCAGGTGCGCCGCCTTGCCGCCGAGAGCGGCGTCGGTCAGGGCCGCGACGCGGGCGGTGTTCTCGAGAAAGGTCGCATTGGGCCAGCGGGATGTCATGTCGGCCATGGCGTGGTCGCGTCCGCATTCTGCGGTGAAGGCCAGCCCGCAGAGACCCCGGTCGGTGGCCATGGCCAGTGCTTCGCCGAAGGGGGTGTCGAGCGTTCCGTAGCTGATGGTGAGGCCCGCACCTTTCTTGGAATAATCCCCTGGCGACATGGCTTCCCATGTGAGGAAAAGATCGTGGAGCCGCCCGGACCCGGACAGTCCCACGGCGTGAGCGGTGTCGAGTGTGGTACGACGTTCGGCCAGGAGTCGTTTGGCGTGGTCCAGCGTCAGATATTGTTGATAACGTTTCGGAGACACGCCCGCCCACTGCGAGAACACCCGCTGGAAGTGCGACGGTGACAGGCCGATCTTGTCTGCCAAATCGTCGAGGGATAGCGGAGCTTCGGCCCGGTCGATTTCGGTTATGGCGCGGGCGATCACTTGATAATGGTAGGCGTGGTTTTGGCGGGTCAGTAGATCATCGGGCATGGGGGTGTCCTTTGGCTTGGATCGGACTCTAGGCTGAGCCAGCGGGCAAAACGACCCGAGACTTGCTGTTTGTGAAAAAGATCTCGCCGCGGCCAAC
>JBCDFD010000076.1:0-14424 GCA_039178645.1 Pseudomonadota bacterium
CCCATTTCCTGGCCACCGCCCTTGATTTGGGCAGGCAAATCAATGCCGCGCTTGAGGATCAGTGCGCCAATACCTTTCGGCCCGCCGAGCTTGTGCGCAGAGACGAACCCCATTTGGATACCCGACCAGTCAAACCCGAATGGGATTTTCCCAAACGCTTGGGTCAGGTCGCTGACGGCCAAACCATTGGGCAAGTCTTGGACAACACCGCTTTCGCTATTGGCCAATTGAAGGGTGCTCGTCGCCGGGTCCTCCACAGCAACCTTGCCGTTTCGGTCCACAGCTAAGCTACTATCGACCCAAGCCGCCACGGCGTCGTGTTCAACGCCAGCACCCGATAGACCGCGACCGGCCAACGCCAAGGCCGCGGCTTCGGTTGCACCGGACACAAACACGATATCGGACGCTGTCGCCCCAAGCGCTTCGGCCAATTGGCCACGCGCCCGTTCCACAAGGGCTTTTGCCGCTCTACCCTCGCCATGCACTGACGAAGGATTGCCCACCAGGTCCATGGCCGCCACCATCGCCGTCCGCGCCTCGGGGCGCAGGGGGGTCGTGGCGTTCCAATCCAGGTAGACGCGGTCAGGCATCATTCATCCACAATGGAAAACAGCGCGGGCACCGCAGGGCATGGGGCCAGCTCGTTAGAGATCACATCGCTGAGCCGGGTTTGGTGCAAGAACACATAGACATGGGCGCTGAAACTTTCCCACAAACGATTGGTCAGGGACTGCGCCCGCGACCCGGACGATCCACCGGACGCCGCCGCGCCGGTGTGAAGCGCGCTCACGGTTTCGTCCACAGCCGCGAGGATTTCGGCCACGCGGATATCGGACGACGGACGCGCCAAACGGTAGCCACCGCCAGGACCACGAATGCTGGTCACCAGCTTGGCGCGGCGCAGTTTCACAAACAGCTGTTCCAAGTAGGCCACCGAGATGTCCTGCCGCTTGGCCAAATCGGCCAAACTCACGGGTTCATCGTTCTTTTGCAAGGCAAGGTCGGCCAAGGCGACCATCGCATAGCGACCTTTGGTGCTGAGTTTCATGACCTGGCTCCCTGCCCTATTGTTCTGTCCCATTGACCGTTGGCCGCATGATGTTTACGTGCATGCGGCCAAAGTCACTCTCCCGTGACGTAGTTTGGAATTATTCTAAAGATCACCCACCCAGGCGTCAAGCATGGGCCGATCAATCGGAGCGACAGACACGCCTATGCCAGAGGTCATTTTCCCAGGACCCGAAGGACGCCTTGAGGGGCGCTACCACCCTCAGAAAATCAAAGACGCGCCGATTGCCATCATTCTGCATCCCCACCCGCAGTTTGGGGGGACCATGAACAATCGCGTGGTCTACAACCTGCATTACACGTTCTATAACATGGGCTTCACCGTGCTGCGGTTCAACTTCCGCGGTGTGGGGCGCAGCCAAGGGGAATATGACCAGGGGATCGGCGAGTTAAGCGATGCGGCCTCGGCCTTGGATTACCTGCAATCCATGAACCAGAATGCCAAACACTGCTGGGTCGCCGGATTTAGCTTTGGCGCCTGGATCGGGATGCAGCTTCTGATGCGTCGGCCTGAGATCACTGGGTTTATCTCGGTTTCGCCTCCCGCAAATATGTATGACTTTTCTTTTCTGGCACCCTGCCCTTCGTCGGGTCTGATCATCAATGGCACCGCTGACCGTGTCGCCCCGCCTGCGGACACCGTGGGATTGGTGAACAAGCTTCACGAACAAAAAGGCATCACGATCACTCACACCGAGGTGGAGGGCGCGGGCCATTTCTACGAAGATCCACATATGGACACGCTCACTGAAAACGTGACCACCTATGTGAAACGGCGGCTCACCGAGAACACACGGTGAGCGAGGCCAAAGGCACGCCAAACCGCATAGATCAGCAAATGGCCTTCTTAATGGAGGCCGAACGCCTACGCACAGTCTTGCGCGCCACACGGATCGGGGACGGGTCCAGGCGGGAAAACAGCGCGGAACATTCCTGGCATTTGTCCCTCTTCGCTCTGGTGTTGGCCGAGCATGCACCGGATGACATTGATCTGGCCCGCGTGCTCAAAATGCTGATCCTACACGACATTGTCGAAGTGGATGCGGGGGATCAACCGCTCCACGGTGGCGGTGACAAAGCCGCTCAGGATGCTGCTGAACTAGCCGCAGCCGACAGGCTTTATGGACTATTGCCCGAAGACCAAGCGAATGAACTGCGCGCGATCTGGGAAGAATTCGAAGCCGCCAAAACGCCCGAGGCACAATTCGCCAAAGCGCTCGACCGGTTCCAACCGCCCATGCTGAACTTGGCCACCGATGGCGGCACTTGGAAAGACTACGGGGTCACAACCATGAAACCCATCGAAGCGCGCGTGGCCCCCGCCGTTCGCCAAGGTGCGCCGGGGCTTTGGGACTACCTTCTGCTCCGCCTGCGAGACTACTTCGCGAAATCCGATAGGTGACCTTTAGTCCGGCCAGCCCGCGTCCTTGGCCAGTTTCTTCAACGAGGCCGGACGGTAGGGCCAGACACCTTGCTCCTTCGGACGGTCGTCCATCCAACGGTCTTTGGTGATACCGGCAATCTTCGAAACATCCGGCGGGGGTTTCCGAGTGTAAGGACGCACCCATTTTGTGAACTTATCCAACGCCCCGCAGTCCGTGCCAGGGGTCATGAAAGGCCCGTCAGGGGCAATCGGAGCCCGATACCCCGCAAGCTTCTCCGTGTCGAACTTGAGCCCTGCCGCCTCTGCCCCTTCCACAATCCAATCCATCGTGGCATTCGCAATCCCACGATTTTCGCCCGCAAGCGACCCACCAATGGTGCCATGGACGCCAGGAAACCAAAGCTGTCGGATGGGCTCACCGCCAGCGGCTTCGGAACGTGCATTCAACCTATCAATACTCTCCTGCGTCCAAGGTTGCGACCGATAGGTGACCCTCGGTTCATCCACAGCCACCGCATGCCGCGCGGCCACGACCATGTCGGACAATTCTTGGTCATGGAACGTGTAGTGGTGACGGGCGCCATCGTCTCTGCTGCGGATCTCTGGAATGCCCAATGAACTGACAGTGTCGAAAATCCCCATGTAAGCGATGCGCAGAAACTCACACTGGTCCGCGTTGGGTGCCTTAGCCAAGTCCTCGCGGCTGGTCACCACATTTGGGTTCACCAATTCTCGCAAACGACGCGACCAGTCTTCCTTTGGTGCCCTGCGTGCATCGCGACTGCGGTAAATCGACATCAGGTAGGCTTCGAGGTCAGGGTATTCTTCCAGCGCCTCTTTGGTGGGCAAACCACAGTTCCGCAGCAACCCAACCAGCGAGCGGGCCGTGTAAGACCCACGGGAAAAGCCGAACAGGTAAATCTCGTCGTCGGTTTCGTAGGTGTCGATCAAATACCGATAGGCGCGCAGGACCTTTCCGTCGAGGCCCCAACCAAACGCACCGCCCCCGAGACGGTCGAACAAAGCACGGGTTTTGTGGCCCCAGCCCCCCTTGTCCGGCGTTCCAACCCCATCAATGTACGCAGCCACCTGTTCCACACCATCCGAGGTGGTGGTGATGGAGGTTTCTTCGGCAGAACGACTGGTGTCGCGACTGGTTTGAATGAAGCACTCATAAAGCAACGCCACGTTGGTGGGGTTCCGGCCAGTTTTGCGCAACAAATGTCGTTTTCGACGGTTCCACGTGCCGTCGCAAAATACCGCAATACGTTTCATCTAAATTTAAGTCTCCCCGTTCACCCATCAAACGATGGCTGGTTTGGCCAAAGCGCTCAACCGCTTTGCCATGAAATGCCCGGTATTCGTGCACCCATATTTGAACCTGCGGCAAATCGGTATACTAGTGTATGCCAAACTGGCGTCGAGACAACTTATGGGGTAGAGGCGTGGCCACCAGCCAACCCGCCCGACTCAAAGGACCTGCCCGATGACAAAGATCAAAGTGGACAATCCCATCGTTGAAATGGACGGGGATGAAATGACCCGGATCATCTGGGATTTCATCAAACAGAAGTTGATCCTGCCCTATCTGGATGTCGACCTGCTCTACTATGATCTCGGGATCGAGGAACGCGACCGCACCGAAGATCAAATCACAATCGACGCAGCTGAAAAAACCAAAGAGGTGGGCGTCGCCGTTAAGTGTGCGACCATCACACCGGATGAGGCGCGTGTCGAAGAGTTCGGCCTTAAGAAGATGTGGCGCAGCCCCAATGGCACCATCCGCAACATCCTGGGCGGGGTGGTTTTCCGTCAACCGATCATCTGCCGCAATGTGCCCCGGCTGGTTCCGGGCTGGACCGATCCCATTGTCATTGGCCGCCATGCATTTGGTGACCAGTACAAAGCCACCGACATGAAGTTCCCTGGACCGGGCAAACTCACCATGAAATTTGTCGGCGACGACGGCACTGTGGACGAACGCGAGGTGTTCGTGGCCCCCGGACCGGGCGTGTTCCAATCCATGTACAACCTTGACGCCTCAATCTACGACTTCGCCCGTGCATCACTGAACTACGGCCTCAACCTAGGCTGGCCAGTCTACCTCAGCACCAAGAATACCATTTTGAAACAATATGATGGCCGGTTCCTGGAGATCTTCGCCGAAGTCTATGAAACAGAGTTCCGCGAGGCGTTTCAGGCCAAGGGCATCTGGTACGAACACCGCCTGATCGACGACATGGTCGCCTGCGCGATGAAATGGTCAGGCAAGTTTGTATGGGCGTGCAAAAACTATGACGGCGATGTGCAGTCCGACACTGTGGCCCAAGGGTTCGGCTCGCTTGGCTTGATGACGTCGCAACTGATGACGCCCGACGGCAAAATCGTTGAGGCCGAGGCGGCACACGGCACGGTCACGCGCCACTACCGCAACCACCAGGCCGGCAAAGCCACGTCCACAAACTCCATCGCCTCGATTTTCGCGTGGACCGGCGGCCTGAAGCACCGCGCGAAGCTCGACGACAATGCACCGCTCAAAACCTTCGCCGAAACACTCGAAAAGGTCATCGTGCAAACTGTGGAAAGTGGCCACATGACCAAAGACCTGGCTCTCTTGGTGGGGCCGGACCAAGGCTGGCTCACCACCATGGGGTTCCTGGAAAAAATCGACGAGAATTTGAACAAAGCTCTGGCAGGGTAACGGGCGCGTCCAAAGGGGTGCAGGTGTCCGCAACGTGCTGAAATTACACTCGCGGCCATGCACCATTGGGCCGATGGGGGCGGAAAGACCCCGCCACCCGCCGCGCGCCAATGGGGGGCCTTGCCAGATAGAGCAAAATTAGCGTCTCAATGGGATGAAACGCTGAGACTGCCATGCCCGCACCTGTTCCCTTTCCAGACCCCGAAGCGGTCAAACACAGTGTCTTGGACGACGTCCAAGGGCTCGCCACAGGGATTGCCATGTGCAGCCTAGGCTTGGTGCTGCTCACTCACTTAGGTTTCGTGACCGGCCAAACCGCAGGCGCGGCGATCTTGATCTCGCATGTCACAGGCTACAGCTTCGGCGTCTGTTTCTTCGTGATCAACATCCCGTTTTACTGGTTTTCCTACAAACGGATGGGAACCGAGTTCACCGCAAAATCACTGCTTTGCGTGACACTTCTGTCGGTCGCCACCGATTATATGCCTCTGGGCTTCGGGATTGATCACCTCAACCCCGTTCTCGGCATCATCTTTTTCGGAACTGTCACCGGCATCGGTCTCATCGCCATCATCCGCCACGGCGGCAGCTTGGGCGGCATGGGCGTGGTGGCCGTCTACGTCCAGGACACCTTTGGCTTCCGAGCGGGATACGTCCAACTGATCTTCGACGCAGTCCTGTTCACCATTGCGGCCTTCCTCTTTCCGCCATCGGTGGTGATCTACTCTCTGGGCGGCGCGGTCATCCTTAATGGGCTGATTGCTTTTAATCACCGGCGAGACCGCTACATCGCATCTTGAAACAAAAGCTCCGTGACAGGCCGCCCCGCGGCGGCTTTGCCCCCTAGCTTTCTGCACCGCGGCGGGATAGAGGCCGCGCAACTTACGAATTCCCAAAGGACGTCCCATGGACCTGCGCAACATCGCCATCATCGCCCACGTGGACCATGGCAAAACCACGCTCGTGGATGAACTGCTGAAACAATCCGGTGCCTTCCGCGAAAACCAATCGGTTGCGGAGCGCGCCATGGACAGCAATGACCTGGAACGCGAGCGCGGGATCACCATCTTGGCCAAAGCCACCAGCGTGGAGTGGAAAGAGACCCGCATAAACATCGTCGACACACCCGGACACGCCGATTTCGGCGGCGAGGTGGAGCGGATCCTGAGCATGGTGGACGGTGTGGTCCTACTGGTGGACGCCGCCGAAGGTCCCATGCCGCAAACCAAATTTGTGACGTCGAAAGCTCTTGCACTGGGACTGCGTCCCATCGTGGTATTGAACAAGGTGGACAAGCCGGACGCAGAACCCGATCGCGCGCTGGACGAGGTGTTTGACCTCTTCGCCTCGCTGGATGCGTCCGACGAGCAATTGGATTTCCCGACGCTCTACGCATCCGGTCGCAGCGGCTGGGCCGACGAAGAACTGGATGGGCCGCGCAAAGACCTGAGCGCACTGTTTGACCTGGTCTGCGCGCACGTTCCCGCACCGAAACAACTTGACCACCAATCAGAGCCGTTTCGCATGTTGGCCACCACGCTCAGCTCCGATCCATTCATCGGGCGGATGCTCACCGGCCGGGTGGAAAGTGGAACATTGAAAGCGGGCACAACTCTGCAAGCGCTCAGCCGTGACGGCAAAAAGATCGAAAGCTTTCGTGTGACCAAGATCATGGCGTTCCGGGGCCTGTCCCAGCAGCCCATTGATCTGGCCGAAGCCGGTGACATCGTCAGTCTCGCGGGTATGGCCAAAGCCACAGTGGCTGACAGCCTCGTGGACCCCAGCATTGACACGCCCCTTCCCGCGCAACCCATCGACCCGCCCACAATCACTGTGACGTTCGGGATCAACGACAGCCCACTGGCTGGGCGTGACGGCGACAAAGTGCAGTCCCGCGTGATCCGTGACCGTCTGATGAAGGAAGCCGAAAGCAACGTGGCCATCCGCATCAGCGACACACCGGGCGGTGAAGCCTTCGAAGTGGCTGGCCGCGGCGAATTGCAGATGGGGGTGCTCATCGAAAACATGCGGCGCGAAGGATTTGAGCTGTCCATCTCGCGCCCACAAGTGCTGTTCCGCGAAGAGGGCGGTAAACGGCTCGAGCCCATCGAAGAAGTCACCGTCGATGTTGACGATGAATATTCCGGTGCGGTGATCGAAAAACTTACCGGTGCCCGTCGCGGCGATCTGGTTGAAATGCGCCAGAATTCAGGGAAAACACGGATCATTGCCCACGTGCCGTCCCGCGGTCTCATTGGATACCACGGTGAGTTTCTCACCGACACGCGCGGAACCGGCGTGCTGAACCGCGTGTTTCACGATTGGGCCCCACACAAAGGTCCGATCCCGGGCCGCCGGGCGGGGGTTCTGATATCCATGGAGAAAGGCAGTTCTGTGGCCTATGCGCTGTGGAACCTGGAAGACCGCGGAAAGATGTTCATAGGCGCACAAGAGGACGTCTACCAAGGGATGATCATTGGCGAACATTCCCGCGACAACGATCTGGAAGTGAACCCACTCAAGGGCAAAAAACTGACCAACGTGCGGGCTTCTGGGTCGGACGATGCGGTGCGGTTGACGACGCCGGTGACGTTTTCGCTGGAAGAGGCCATTGCCTATATCGACGATGACGAATTGGTCGAAGTCACGCCCAACGCCGTGCGGTTGCGCAAACGCTATCTTGATCCGCACGAACGCAAGCGGATGGCCAAAGCAAGCTGACAAAGCGGCGATCTCACGCTGTCCGGCTTTAAGATTCCAGTGACATCTGCTTTGATGTCCCCATGAACTTAAGGGACTTGGAATACGTCGTCTCCGTCGCGAAGCATCTGAACTTCAGCGCTGCGGCGGACGCGTGCCACGTGTCCCAACCGGCTTTGTCGAACCAGATCAAGAAGCTCGAACGCGAACTGGGCACCGAGTTGTTTCTGCGCTTGGCCGGAGAGGTCCGCCTCACCCCCGCCGGGGAACGCATAGTCAAAATCGCCCACACGGTTTTGCAGAATACCCAACGGATCAAAGACACCGCCACCGAATTGAGCGACCCAGAGGCGATCCCGTTCAAAATTGGGATGACCCCGACGCTGGCGCCCTATTTGATTAAGTACTTCTCAGAGCTTTTCGACACTCTGTTCCCACGCATGCGCGTGACGATGGTTGAGGACCTGCCGCAAAACATGCTGCCCATGGTGGAAAGCCATGCGTTGGACGTGGCTTTGGTGGCGAAACTCAACCACAATCCGTCACTGGAGTTCACGTCAATTTGGACGGAGCCGCTTTTCCTGGCTCTCCGTTCCGGCCATCCGCTGAGCGGGGTGGCGACGGTGACACCCGAAGAGGTGCCCGTCCACGATTTCATCCGCCTGCCCTATTCGTTTGGGTACGAATTGGAGTCCCGGCTACCGGAACCAAAACCCGAAAGTCGATCCGCCAAACGGTTTGATCTCACGGCACTTCGGTTTGAGACCGTGTGCCGGCACATTTGCCATTCGGACGATTGTACGATTGTGTCTGCCTTGGCGGCGGAGCAGTTCAAGCTCGACCAATGGCCGCTCACGTTCATTCCGTTTGCTGAACCGGGCCATCTGCGGAACCTTGGCATGGCCTCGCGCGTGGGCTGTCCGCGCAAGCCTATCTTGCTGAAAATCGGCAACTATATCCAAACCACGCCACCAAAGGGCGTACGCCCCACGTTCGGCACCTGACCCACTGGGAACAGATTCTTGGAAATGCGCGCTTCGACAGCCAACCGATTGGGGACAGCAGACCGCCGAAGACGCGCAACACCGGACCAACAAAACACACCTACGCAGCTCGCCCGGTATGGTCACAGATAGCAACGGCGCCCAAAGGTTTGAAATTCTTACATCGAATGGCCCACATAGCTTTTGCGAATACTCACAGGCCCGTGAGTTCAAGATATGTCTATGCAGGGCACACTTGGTCGCCGACCTGGATATGTCCGGTCTCAATCACCCGCGCGCACCAGCCCCCGTGACCCCGCATGGCATTGTAGCCGCCGGGGCCAAGTGCCGTTTCCATTTTGGAACATGGGTGGCACGGACTGGTGAATTCCACGACCGCAGTCCCAATCGAGACTTTGAGGTCCTTTAACGCCAGAAGGTTGATCGCGGACACGACCAAATTGCGCCGCAAAAGATCAGGGGCAAAGGCATCACGCGCAGAGAGATCTGCGATGACCGGCAAATGCTCTGCCTGGATGAGTGTGACCGCGCGTTTCCCGTCGCGCCCGGCGTAGCGATCACCCGTAAGACCCGCTTCTGTGAGGTCCACATCTCGAAGAGACACCATGGCCGCCCCGCGATCTGGCCGCACACCGATCCAAGTGAGCCGCCCCGGTTGCGCATGGGTTGCCCGCAATTGGGCCAGGGTGCGCACCGTCAGGTTTCGATCAGTTCCACAAACACCATGGACCGTTCGGCGGAGGTTTGGGCAAAGGCCAACGCCTCTTGGTAGGCCGGACTGTTGTAGCACGCTTGCGCCGCTTCGATGCTCTCGAATTGCACCACGACGTTGCGGCTGTATTCCTTGCCTTCCATCTGCACATACCGCGATCCGCGGGCCAAGAATTTACCGCCGTGCGCCTCAATCGCCGGACCTGCACGTTTTGCATATTTGGCGTATTCGTCTGGATCCGTGACGTTGACGTGGGCTATCCAGAGTGACGGCATCAGAGAGCCTCCAACAGTTTTTCCACGGTCGCCAAAGCGTCACTGGCTTTGGACGCATCGGACGCGCCCCCCTGAGCCATGTCAGGGCGCCCGCCCCCGCCTTTGCCACCCATTTCGGCCACCGCGGCCTTGACCAAATCAACCGCTGACACTTTGGCGGTCAAGTCGTCGGTCACACCCGCCGCCACGGCAGCTTTCCCGTCCGCATCGGTGATCAAAACCACCACGCCTGAGCCAAGGCGATCCTTGTGCGCGTCGATCAAAGGCCGAAGGTCCTTGCCCGATACACCGCTGAGCGACTGACCCAAGAACGACACACCGCCGATGTCCTTTGTGGACGGCCCTTCAGAGGACCCGCCCCCCATGGCCAATTCCCGACGCAGTTGCGCCACTTCGTTCTGAAGCGCCTTGCGTTCTTCCAGCAAGGACTTGACCCGTTCCGGGACCTCCGCGGACTGGGCTTTCAGCGTCAGCGCAACCTCGGCCAGCTTGTGATCCTGAGACGACAGATAGTCGAACGCAGCCGCACCGGTGAGCGCTTCGATCCGACGAATACCGGCGGAAGATGCGCTATCGCCCAAGGTCACGAACACGCCGATGTCGCCGGTCTGTTTGACGTGTGTCCCGCCACAGAGTTCCAAGGAATAGGTGTCGCCGCTAAGGCCTTTGCCCGAGCCTTCGGCCTTGCCCATGGACACAACGCGCACTTCGTCGCCGTACTTTTCGCCGAATAGAGCTTGTGCGCCTAACCCTCGGGCATCATCAGGTGTCATAATGCGCGTCTCGACCGTGCTGTTTTGGCGGATCATGGCATTCACGTCCGCTTCGACGGTCTTGAGTTCATCCAGTGACAATGCCTTGCCGTGACTGAAATCGAACCGCAGCCGATCATCAGCATTCAACGACCCGCGTTGCGCCACGTGTTCGCCCAAGGTTTCCCGAAGCGCTTCATGGAGCAAGTGGGTGGCTGAATGGTTGGCGCGGATCGAGGTGCGGCGGGCGCTGTCCACCTGCAACTCTGCCCCTTGGCCATTGCTGATGTCGCCTTCGGTGACAGTGCCTATATGCAAGAAAACACCGGCCACCTTCTTGGTATCCGTTATGGCGACGGATCCAGTATCGGTCTTGAGCAGCCCTGCGTCGCCGATTTGACCACCGCTTTCTGCATAGAAAGGTGTTTGGTTCACAATCACTTGCACCGAGGTTCCAGTAGGTGCGGCGTCCGTTACAGCGCCATCTGTGATCAAGGCAAGGATTTGGCCTTCGGCGCTTTCAGTTTCATATCCAAGGAACTCCGTGGCTCCATGTGTATCTGCCAATTCAAGGAAAACCCCAGAATCTGCGGTTTCCCCAGATCCCGCCCATGCGGCGCGTGCTTTGGCCTTTTGTTCGGCCATGGCGGCGTCGAATGCATCGGTATCGACGCTCCGGTTTTGTTCGCGCAGAGCATCCTGGGTGAGGTCCAAAGGGAACCCATAGGTATCATAAAGTTTGAATGCCGCATCACCCGGCAGGTCGCTGCCGTCGGGAAGTTTGGCCAATTCGTCGTCCAACAGGCGCAGTCCACGATCCAGTGTTTGCCGGAACCGTTGCTCTTCCAACCGCAAGGTTTCTTCGATCAGTGCCTGGGCTTGGGTTAACTCGGGAAAGGCCTGCCCCATCTGCGCCACCAAGGCAGGCACCAATCGGTGCATCAGCGGGTCTTTAGCGCCGAGCAAATGGCCATGGCGCATGGCGCGTCGCATGATCCGGCGCAGTACATATCCCCGGCCGTCGTTCGAAGGCATCACACCATCGGCAATTAGAAAAGACGTGGACCGCAAGTGATCGGCGATCGCGCGGTGATGCATACGCCCATCCCCATCTGGGTCAGTGCTCGTGGCGTGCGCCGACGCCTCGATGAGGCTGCGCATCAGGTCCGTATCGTAATTGTCGTGCTTACCTTGGAGCAAGGCACCGATGCGTTCCAACCCCATGCCGGTGTCGATTGAGGGTTTGGGCAGGTTTTCTCGACTGCCGTCCTCAAACTGCTCGTACTGCATGAAAACCAAGTTCCAGATTTCGATGAACCTGTCACCATCTTCCTCCGGAGTGCCGGGAGGCCCACCCCAGATATGGTCGCCATGGTCATAGAAAATTTCGGTACAGGGACCGCACGGGCCAGTGGCCCCCATCGACCAAAAGTTATCTGACGTGGGAATACGAATGATACGTACGTCGGGAAGCCCAGCCACCTTCTTCCAAATGTCTGCGGCCTCATCATCGGTATGGTAAATTGTTACCAACAAACGGTCGGCTGGAATGCCGAACTCTTTGGTTATCAAGTTCCAAGCAAATGGAATTGCGTCGGTCTTGAAGTAGTCACCGAATGAAAAATTTCCCAGCATTTCAAAGAAGGTGTGGTGCCGAGCTGTGTAGCCGACGTTGTCCAAATCGTTGTGTTTACCACCTGCGCGCACGCACTTTTGACTGGTCGCTGCACGGCTGTAATCACGGGACTCCAGCCCTGTGAACACGTTCTTGAATTGGACCATGCCCGCATTGGTGAACATCAACGTTGGATCGTTGCGCGGAACGAGCGGTGAGCTGTCCACCACCGCGTGTCCGTTCTTGGCAAAATAGTCCAAAAAAGTTGCGCGGATATCGTTGAGGCTAGCCATGGGTGAGGTCTCTCTTCAGGAGAATTTTAACCTCAATATCGCCGCCTGCGGGGGGTGTCCACTCGCAGGCGCAAGTCTTGCGACAATCGATTTTTAACGAAAGGCTCTAGCCCTCCATAACCGCATCATCGCCAGACTTTTCAACCTGGCTCATGTCGAAGTCCAACCCATGTGCAGCCCGGATTTGATCTTCGATTTCTAGAGCGATCTTTGTGTTGGTACGCAAAAAGGTTTTTGCGTTTTCACGGCCCTGGCCAATGCGTTCATCACCGTAAGAATACCAAGAGCCCGACTTCTCAACCACACCGGCCTTCACGCCAAGATCGAGCAATTCGCCGGTCTTTGAGATGCCCTCCCCATACATGATGTCGAACTCAACCTGCTTGAAAGGCGGTGCCACTTTGTTTTTCACGATTTTCACGCGAGTGACATTGCCAGTCACCTCGTCACGGTCCTTCACAGCGCCAATCCGACGTATGTCCAAACGGACCGACGAGTAGAACTTAAGCGCATTGCCACCGGTGGTGGTCTCGGGGCTGCCAAACATGACACCGATCTTCATCCGAATTTGGTTGATGAAGATCACCATACAATTCGACCGGCTGATGGATGCAGTGAGCTTTCGCATGGCTTGGCTCATTAACCTCGCCTGCGCCCCGACCTGAGCGTCCCCCATGTCGCCTTCCAGTTCAGCCTTGGGAGTGAGGGCAGCTACACTATCAACCACAACCATGTTGACAGCGCCGGACCGTACGAGAGTGTCAGTGATTTCAAGAGCCTGCTCACCGGTGTCAGGCTGGCTGATCAGCAGTTCATCCAGGTTAACCCCCAATTTGCGCGCGTATTGGGGGTCCAGAGCGTGTTCGGCATCCACAAAGGCGCAAATTCCGCCCTTCCTTTGCTCCTCGGCAACACAGTGCAGTGTCAGCGTAGTTTTGCCGGAACTCTCGGGTCCGTAAATTTCAACGATGCGGCCCTTTGGCAGCCCACCAATCCCCAAAGCAATATCAAGGCCCAGCGACCCAGTGGATGTTGCCTCAATTTCCTGAACAGCTCCCTCTTGACCCAGTTTCATTATTGAGCCTTTGCCGAACTGGCGTTCGATTTGCGCCAGGGCAGAGTCCAGTGCTTTTTGCTTGTCCATGTTGCGCGATCCGCCCAGGTCGAGGAGATTGGTCATAGCCATCGTTTGCCTGTCCTTATTTCACAGCCCCAACGGGGCAACAATGTGGATTATGTTCTGCTCTTGTTCTCATCCTTATGACGGGCAAAAGCAAACAATGCAATGAAAATTGCGTGTAGGGAACGTGGGGGAGATTGCTTAACGGATAGTGAATTGCGCCCGGGTAATCAGTCGATCAATGCAAACGACTGTTCAACTGTTCCCATACGGTGCTGGTTAAGTCGTTGAGAGAAAAAGGCTTTGGCAGAAATACTGAGTTGGGGATCCGGCTCTTGTGATCCGCAAGTGCCTCCTCAGCGTAGCCCGAGACAAAGACCACACGAGTATCAGGTCGCTTTTTCAACGCTTCCATGACCCAACTTGGCCCGTCCATACCAGGCATCACCACGTCGGTGACGAACACATCGATTTCCAATTGTTCATCCGTGAGACGTTCCAAGGCCTCCTCGGCGTTCTCAGCTTCCAGAACGGTATAGCCGCGAAGTCTAAGGGCTCTAGACGCAAAAGCTCTTACAGGGGCTTCGTCTTCGACCAATAGAACAACGCCGCCAGTTTGAGGTGACCTAGGTGCTTCGGCACTGGGCGCATCGGGTACCGGCTTAACGGGAGCCACAGCGTGCGCGGGGAAATATAGTAGGAAGGTGGTGCCTTTTCCGATCTCGCTTTCGACAAAGATGAAGCCGCCAGTCTGCTTCACGATCCCGTAAGCCGTTGAAAGCCCGAGCCCCGTCCCCTCG
>JBCDFD010000077.1:0-14297 GCA_039178645.1 Pseudomonadota bacterium
AGATTGAGGCCCCTGCGCACACCCTGAAATACACGGAATTCGATGTTGAAGAAGAATACCGTGGCGATTGGGATCGATTTAACCTGTGGCAGTACGAATCGGTCGTGCCCCAGGGCATTGAGCGCGCCTATTCCATGGCGAACTACCCTGAAGAGCGTGGCATGATCATGCTCAACGTGCGGGTGGCTTCACCGCCTCCGGGCTCGACCGGAATTCCAGCGGGGAAAATGTCGTCGTACATCTTCAACCTGAAACCCGGTGATGAGGTCACGATCTCTGGCCCGTTTGGTGAATTCTTCGCGCGCGAGACAGAGAAGGAAATGGTCTTCATCGGTGGCGGTGCGGGCATGGCCCCGATGCGCAGCCATATCTTTGACCAGTTGAAGCGGTTGAAGAATAAAGATCGTAAGATCACGTTCTGGTACGGTGCGCGGTCCAAACGGGAAATGTTCTTTGTTGAAGACTTCGACAGCCTCGCCGAAGAGTTTCCGAACTTCACGTGGCATGTGGCGTTGTCAGATGCGATGCCTGAGGACGATTGGAGCGGTTACACCGGCTTCATTCACAACGTGCTCTATGACGAATACCTCAAAAACCACCCGGCACCGGAAGACTGCGAATACTACATGTGCGGTCCCCCCATCATGAACAAGTCGGTCATCAATATGCTCCTCGACCTCGGCGTCGACCGCGAGGACATCATGCTCGACGACTTTGGCGGGTAACCGGAGTTTCCAAGTGACAAAACTTACTAGGACCGGTCCAAGTGGCCGGTCCTTTCGTTTTGATCGAACAGTTTTGACAAAAAAGAGGCACCTTGCGCTTCGCATTGCCTTGATCGGCGCCCCACGCAAATTTGCCCAAAACAGAAAGAAATGCGGTTCCCCTTTTCCGGCCCCATCAATAGGGTCGCCCGAGGAGGACGCCCAACGTGCCGATCGTTTCTGTGCAAAATGCGAAAAAGACTTACGGGTCCGGGTTTGAGGCCCTGAAGGGCGTCAATCTCGATATTGAAACCGGCGAAATCCTGGCGCTCCTTGGTCCCAATGGTGCGGGCAAAACCACACTCATATCAACGATCTGCGGTATCACCCAACCCACCAGCGGCAAAATCACCGTGGATGGCCACGATGTTGTCGCGGACTATCGTGCGGCGCGTCGCGTTATTGGTCTGGTGCCCCAGGAATTGCATCTTGAGCCGTTTTCACCCGTGCGCGCCACCGTTTCGTTTTCTCGCGGTATGTTCGGTTTGCCCAAAGACCCAAAACTAGTTGAACGAATCCTGCGACAACTGTCGCTTTGGGACAAACGGGACGCGGCGGTCAAAGAGCTTTCGGGCGGTATGAAACGCCGTGTTTTGATCGCAAAAGCACTGGCACACGAACCCAGAGTGCTTTTTCTTGATGAGCCCACAGCCGGGGTGGATGTTGAATTGCGGCGGGATATGTGGCGGGTGGTGGATGACCTTAAGGCGCAAGGTGTGACGATTATCCTTACCACCCATTACATCGAAGAGGCTGAGGCGATTGCCGACCGCGTTGCCGTGATCAACCAAGGTGAAATCCTCTTGGTTGAGGACAAAACCAAATTGATGGCCCAAATGGGTAAGAAGAAACTGCGCGTCGAACTGGCCTCCCCGGTGACCGAACTGCCGGATAGTCTCGGTGGCTATGATCTTGAGATTTCAAAGGATGGCACTGCGATCACCTACAGCTACGATGCCAAAGGCGAGGGCACGGGAATAACGCAACTTCTGATGGAACTGGCCTCGGCCGGTTTGGTTTTGCAGGACCTGAAAACCCAGCAGAGCAGCCTGGAAGATATTTTTGTGGACCTTGTGAGCGCACAATGAACGTCAACGCCGTCCTCACCATGTACAGACATGAGATGTCGCGGTTTTTCAGGACACTTGCGCAGAGCTTGATCTCACCGGTCCTGTCCACTTCGCTTTACTTTGTGGTTTTTGGCGCTGCAATCGGGCGTAGTATCGACAACGTTGACGGCATCACATACGCCGCGTTCATCGTGCCAGGCCTCATTATGCTGAGCGTCATGACCCAAGCGGTCTCAAACGCCAGCTTTGGCATTTATTTCCCCAAATTCATCGGCACGATTTACGAACACCTTTCCGCTCCGGTGAGCTTCTTTGAAATTGTGGTCGGTTATGTGGGCGCCGCTGCAACCAAGTCGCTGTTCATCGGCACCATCATCCTCGGCACCGCTTTCTTCTTCGTGGATCTCCAGATCACCTATCCGCTAGCCATGGTGGCATTTCTGGTTCTCACCTGCATCAGTTTCAGCCTGATGGGCTTCATTATTGGAATTTGGGCCGACAATTTTGAGCAGCTCCAACTGGTGCCACTGTTGGTGATCACCCCATTGGTGTTTCTCGGTGGCAGCTTCTACTCGATTTCGATGCTGCCGCCGGTTTGGCAAACCGTGTCGCTGTTCAACCCTGTGGTTTACCTGGTCTCTGGTTTTCGCTGGTCGTTCTTTGGTGCTGCGGATGTTCCCATTGGCCTAAGTTTGCTTGCCATCACCGTGTTCACCGGCATCTGCATCGGTGTGATCTGGTGGATTTTCAAAACCGGCTACCGCATCCGGTCGTAGGATCACCGCAGGGCGCGTCCTTTTAGGATCGCATCGGGACCAAACTTGGTCCGAATGGCGTCTGTGGCCCGCTCAGCCTCTGACCGGCGAGACGCGTCTGGATCTAAAAGATCGCCGCCAAGGTCCTCTCCTTGGGACGGTTGAATGGCCGAAAGGCCCACCCCCAACAACCGCCAAGGTCCGCTTTCGCCGAGCCGATCCATGAGCCCCCGAGCCGTGCGATAAATCCGGTCCGCCAGTTGCGTGGGCTCGTGCAGGCTCTGCCGCCTTGTGATCAAAGAAAAATCTGCACGTTTGAGTTTCAAAACCACCACTCGCCCCACGCGATCTTTGGCCTTGGCCCGGTCAGACACCTTCTCTGCCATGCGCCAAAGGTGCCCATCCAGAAGGTCAGGGTCGCTGGTCTCTTCGTAAAACGTCGTCTCATTGGAGATCGATTTGACAGGGGCGTGGGCCGACACGCGGCGCGCGTCCTCACCGCGGGCCAGATGCCACAACCGGTCGCCCATGGTTCCGAACCGCTGCACCAGAGCCTTGCGTTCCCATCGCCGCAGGTCGGCAAAGGTCCGAATGCCCGCGGCATCCAAGGCCCCCTGGCCCGACGCGCCAACGCCCCAGATCAATCGCACGGGTTGGTTTTCCAGAAACGCGGCAGTCTCCCCCTGGCCAATGATCGCAAAGCCACGCGGTTTATCCAGATCGCTGGCCACCTTGGCGAGAAACTTGTTGTGAGACAGACCGATGGAGCCACTGATTCCGATCTCATCCTCCATCCGTTTCACGAGCCGCGCGAGCATCACCGCCGGTGGCGCACCATGGAGGCGTGCCGTACCGGTCAAGTCGAGAAAGGCTTCGTCCAGTGACAAGGGTTCAACCGATGGGGTCAACTCGTCCATGAGCTTGCGAACCTCGCGGCTGACCTTAACGTATTCCTCCATGCGACCGCGCACGACCACCGCGTCGGGACAAAGCTTCAAGGCCTGAAACATTGGCATGGCCGAGCGGACCCCACGGATCCGTGCGATATAGCAAGCGGTGGACACCACCCCGCGACGCCCGCCGCCAATGATCACTGGCTTGTCGCGCAACTCAGGATTATCGCGCTTTTCCACACTGGCGTAGAAGGCGTCACAGTCCATGTGAGCGATGGACAGGTTAAACAGCTCTGCGTGTGCCATGACCCGTGCCCCCCCACAGGACGGACAACGGTTTCCCTGATCGAACGTGTGCAAGCAGTCTCGGCAGAGCGTCGGCATGGCGGCAGCATAGAGCAAGCGGTGGCTAAGAAACAGAAGATGTGGACGACGTTCATCGGCGCAAAGCTGGCGCTTTTCCTAGGAAGGCGGCTATTGGTCTATCGCCGCGATGATCGTCCGGACATTCCATGGCCCAATACGTGGGACCTGCCTGGTGGAGGCCGGGAGCCAGGCGAGGGTCCTTGGGCCTGTGCCCAACGGGAAACTTTCGAGGAGTTCGGTTTGCGGGTGCCAAGAACAACAGTGACCAAATTGGCGCACCACCGTCTGAGCCCAACGGGTGAGCCGGCGGTGTTTGTCGTGGCGCACATGCCGCCGTCCTGTCGAGGCCGGATCAAATTCGGTGAAGAAGGTCAGCATTGGAAAACCATGTCGCGGCATGAGTTTCTGCGCAGCAGCAAAGCCATTCCGCATTTGCAGCATTTAGTGGCAAAACACGGTTAAACACGGATAAATCGCGTACAATTGCACGCAGATGTGCAGCGAACGCTTGCGCCGACTCACCCGGCACAGTAGCTCATGATCATCGCCCAGCCGGGAGAGTGCGGGTTCGCCCGTCGCCGAAGGAGCAATCGCCCCGATAAACTCTCAGGCACCCTGGACCGGTTGTGGCAC
The DNA here is from genome assembly GCA_039178645.1 of Pseudomonadota bacterium. GTDB lineage: Bacteria > Pseudomonadota > Alphaproteobacteria > Rhodobacterales > Rhodobacteraceae > Mangrovicoccus. The sequence goes on from JBCDFD010000077.1 coordinate 4,482, forward strand.
TGGAACTCCGGAGAGCGGCTGCAAATGCAGCCCACCGTAGGAGCAAGCTGGGACTGGGTGATCTGGTTTCGGTGAATCTCTCAGGTTCAGGACGGAGGGGGCTCTACACGGGTGATGACCCGTGGAAAGGGCGCGACCATGCACATAGCCGTTCTTGGGGCCGGGATCACCGGTGTCACCACAGCCTTTCAACTTATGGACCGTGGGTGCGAAGTTACCGTTTTTGACCGCCAACGCTACGCGGGCATGGAAACCAGTTTCGCCAATGGTGGGCAATTGTCGGCGTCCAACGCCGAAGTTTGGAATTCCTGGACCACGGTTTTGAAGGGCATCAAGTGGATGGCTAAGGCCGACGCGCCCTTGTTGGTGAACCCCACGCCAAGCTGGCACAAGCTCAGCTGGATGGCGGAGTTCCTGGCCGCAATCCCAAATTACCGTGCCAACACCGTTGAAACCGCGCGCATGGCGCAAGCCGCTCGCGGCGTGTTTCAATCCATGGCGGACCGGGCCGGGATCGACTTTGACCACACCCCTGCTGGCATCGTGCATGTCTATGGGTCCGAATCTGAATTGGCCCATGCGCGCAAGGTGAACGGGCTTTATGCTCAAGCGGGCCTGGAGCGTCGAGAATTGTCGGCGGCGGAAACCCAAGCACAGGTTCCCCAGTGGCATGGCCCTTTGGTCGGTGGCATGTGGACCGAGAGCGACAGCACCGGTGACATCCACAAATACACCTTTGGGCTGGCCGAATGGCTGCGGTCGCGCGGCGTGCGCTTTGAAATGGGCGAGGATGTGACCTCCGCCCGGGTCCGCGGCGACGCGGTGGAGATCGCCCGTGGGGACGACGTCCAGCGCTTCGATGGCGTTGTGGTGGCCGCAGGTGTCGGCAGCCGGGCTCTGGCCCAGGGTTTTGGCGACCGGGTGAACATCTATCCAGTCAAAGGCTATTCCATCACGGTAGAAATGGATGATGCGGCCAGCCAAGCGGCAGCGCCGGAGGTGTCTTTGCTCGATGACGCGGCGAAGATCGTCACATCGCGGCTCGGCGCGGATCGCTTCCGCGTGGCGGGCACCGCCGAGTTCAACGGTTACAACAAAGACATCCGCGCAGACCGTATCGCACCGCTGGTGGACTGGGTCGAAAAGCACTTCCCTGGCGTGTCGACCGAAAAGGTTGTGCCTTGGGCGGGCCTGCGTCCCATGATGCCAAACATGATGCCGAAGGTCGGGCGCGGTCGGAATCCTCGGGTGTTCTACAACACTGGCCACGGCCACTTGGGTTGGACGCTCAGCGGTGTGACAGCCGCCATGGTGGCCCAGTCCGTGAGCGAAGGCATGCGCCAAGCCGCCCCAACGTCCGTGGCGGGATTTGCTGTTCCGGCAGAGTAATTCCGTCAGCGGTTGGGCCGTTTAGCCTGCGGGCTTGATAGCTCGGCGAGGATCGCTTCGGCGGCCTCGCGGGGACTTGGGGCTTGCCAAACGGGACGGCCGAGCACCACATGGTCCGCTCCGGCGTGAATTGCGTCTGCGGGAGTCATAACTCGTTTTTGGTCGCCTAAAGCTGCACCGGCGGGGCGCACGCCAGGCGTCACAATCAGCCGACCGTTGGCTTCGGGCAGGGCACGCACCAGTGCCGCCTCTTGGGGTGAACAGATCACTCCGTCTGCTCCGGCCTCAAAGGCCTTGGCGGCGCGTTCGGTGACGAGGTCCGTGATATCCCCGTCCTTGATCAACGCGCCATTAAGGTCGCCCCGGTCCAACGAGGTCAGGATCGTGACCGCGAGGATCCTTGTGTTCGATCCTCCTGCGCCTTGTTTGGCTGCCCGAACAACATAAGGGTCGCCGTGGACCGTGAGAAAATCCAGATCGAACTGAACCAGCCCGCGCACCGCCGCTTCAACAGTCGCGCCGATGTCGAAGAGCTTCATATCCAGAAAGATCCGTTTTCCGTGGTCTTGCTTCAGCTCATTTGCCAAAGCGAGCCCGCCCCCGGTGAGCATCCCCAGACCGATTTTGTAAAACCCCACCGATGGGCCCAAACGGTCCGCCAGTTGCAGGCCGCTTAAGGCGTCCGGCACATCGAGGGCCACAATCAGTCGGTCATCGGATTTGGGGTGGGTCATGGTCGGCTCCTCAACTGACGGCGACCTACCCAAGCGTCGCCCCGCCCACAACCCAACTGCGCGCAATTGAACATATCAGAGATCTTGCAAGCCATGCGTGCACTGCCCATATTTTCATCAAGGCCCTTTGGACCGTGCCAAGATTGGGCGGCGTATATGGGTGCTTGAGAAAAGGAGATTTCCATGGACCTTGAAAAGTTCACGGAACGGGCGCGGGGATTCATCCAAGCGGCCCAAACCATTGCGATACTCAAAAACCACCAGAAACTGGCACCTGAGCATCTGCTCAAGGCCCTTCTCGACGACGTTGAAGGTATGGCCACCAACCTGATCAAACGTGCGGGCGGCGCGCCTGAGCGTGTGGTTGAGGCCAACGATCTGGCTTTGTCGAAAATCCCCCGGGTCACCGGTGACGTGGGCCAAGTGTGCACGGAGCCGACCGTAGTGAAGGTTCTCACTGAGGCCGAAAAGATTGCCAAGAAAGCGGGCGACAGTTTCATTCCAGTGGAACGAATGCTGACGGCATTGGCGGTGGTCCGGTCCAAAGCGAAAGACGCTTTGGATGCTGGCGCGGTGACGGCCCAGAACCTGAATGCGGCCATTAACGATCTGAGGAAAGGTCGTACAGCGGACAGCGCCAGTGCCGAGGATGGTTACGAGGCGCTGAAAAAGTTCGCCACCGACCTGACGGAGTCCGCCCGCCAAGGGAAGATCGACCCGATCATTGGCCGCGACGAAGAAATCCGCCGCGCCATGCAGGTTTTGAGCCGTCGGACTAAGAACAATCCGGTGCTCATTGGCGAACCTGGTGTGGGTAAAACCGCGATTGCCGAAGGTCTCGCCCTGCGCATCGTTAACGGCGACGTGCCCGAAAGCCTGCGGAACAAACAATTGATGGCACTGGACATGGGTGCTCTGATTGCTGGCGCAAAGTACCGCGGCGAGTTCGAGGAACGGCTCAAGTCGATCCTGTCCGAAGTGACCGCAGCGGCTGGTGAAATCATCCTGTTCATCGATGAAATGCACACGCTTGTGGGGGCCGGTAAGGCTGACGGGGCGATGGATGCCTCTAACCTGCTCAAACCGGCTTTGGCGCGCGGTGAACTGCACTGCGTGGGCGCGACCACTTTGGATGAATACCGCAAGCACGTGGAAAAGGACGCGGCCTTGGCCCGTCGGTTCCAACCTGTGTTGGTGGAAGAACCCACCGTTGAGGACACCGTGTCAATCCTGCGCGGGATCAAGGAAAAGTACGAACTGCACCACGGTGTGCGGATCAGCGACAGCGCGCTGGTGTCTGCGGCGACCCTGAGCCACCGTTACATCACAGATCGTTTTCTGCCTGATAAGGCCATCGACCTGATGGACGAAGCAGCGTCGCGGTTGCGTATGGCTGTGGACAGTAAACCCGAAGAATTGGACGGTCTGGATCGCCAAATCCTCCAGCTTCAGATCGAGGCCGAAGCGCTCAAGAAAGAAGATGACCAAGCATCGGTTGATCGTTTGGGACGCCTTGAGGCCGAATTGTCCGACTTGATGGAGCAGTCTGCCCATCTCACCGCGCAATGGCAGGCGGAGCGTGACAAGCTCGCCGCCGCTCGTGACATCAAGGAAGACCTTGATCGCGCGCGGGCCGAGTTGGATCAGGCCAAGCGGGAAGGTAACCTCGCTCGGGCCGGTGAGTTGAGCTACGGCGTGATCCCTGCGTTGGAAAAACGGTTGGCGGAAGCCGAAGAAGCCGAGGACCAAAAGATGGTCCAAGAGGCCGTGCGCCCGGACCAAATCGCCCAAGTGGTGGAACGTTGGACCGGCATTCCTACCGCAAAGATGCTCGAAGGCGAACGCGACAAGCTCCTTCGCATGGAAGACGAAATCGCGCGCCGGGTGATTGGTCAGCGGCAGGCGGTGCGTGCTGTGGCCAATGCCGTGCGTCGCGCGCGAGCGGGGCTCAACGACGAAAACCGTCCACTGGGGTCGTTCCTGTTCCTTGGACCCACCGGGGTGGGCAAGACAGAGTTGACCAAAGCGCTGGCCGAGTTCCTGTTCGACGACGACAGCGCCATGGTCCGCATCGACATGAGCGAGTTCATGGAAAAGCACGCGGTGTCGCGTTTGATCGGGGCGCCCCCTGGCTATGTCGGCTACGACGAAGGCGGCGTCTTGACCGAGGCCGTGCGGCGGCGTCCCTACCAGGTTGTTCTGTTCGACGAGGTCGAGAAAGCCCATGCCGACGTTTTCAACGTGCTGCTGCAAGTGCTTGATGACGGCCAACTGACCGACGGGCAGGGGCGCACGGTGGACTTCAAGCAAACGCTGATTGTGCTGACGTCAAATCTCGGCGCGCAAAGCCTTAGCCAACTGCCAGACGGGGCCGACGCAGCGGATGCCAAGCGGGATGTGATGGATGCGGTGCGGGCGCACTTCCGGCCCGAGTTCCTGAACCGACTGGATGAAACCATCATCTTCGACCGGCTGGGTCGAGGCGATATGGACGGGATCGTGGACATCCAGCTTGCGCAGCTTGGCAAACGTTTGGCCAGTCGCAAGGTTGGGCTGGAGCTGGACGACGGCGCCAAAACCTGGCTTGCGGACGAAGGCTATGATCCGGTGTTCGGGGCGCGGCCGCTCAAACGGGTGATCCAGCGCGCGTTGCAGGACCCGTTGGCGGAAATGCTGTTGGCCGGTGACGTGACCGAAGGCGACACCATTCCGGTCAGTGCCGGGGTGGAGGGCCTCATCGTCGGGGACCGGTTGAGCGAAAGCCAACGGCCCAAACCGGCAGATGCCGTAGTCCACTGATTAAATAACGAAGCTGTGGGGCGGGGATTACTCCGCCCTATCATTTTCACCCAAGTGCTTGGCCAGTGCCGTGGCGGCATCGGTGAATGTGGTCATGTCTTCGAATGGCAGGTCCCTCTCAGGCACAATCACCCGACCACCGCTTGCGTTGATCATCCCATCCACCATCAGATTGTCGGTGAGGCCAAAATTCTCGGTCTTCCATCCAACTGGTGCGCCGAAATCTGCTACACGGCCAGCGAAGTCCGAGGCCTTGTTGGTGTAGCCAAAGGCAGGTTTGCCCAAGCCGACCATCAACCCAAGCTCAACCGCCGTGCCAACGTCCATCGACGGTCCCAGGTAGGGCGTCAGGTTCACAAGCACCGCGTCGCAGGATCGGGCCAGACGGGCGTCTTTCGCGGAAATGGCAATGCCATGTTCAGCAGGCGTCATGCCATTGCCTGAGACGGTTTCATCCAAAGGGAAGACGCCCATCAGGCCAAGCGCTGCGCAGATAGATTTCTTCTCATCCCCAAGCTGGCGTGCCTGGGGATGAAAGACATCTGGTCCTGCGAGATAGACTCTGATCGGTTGGGAAGTGTGTGCCATCCTCCGACCATTTAGCTCACCGTCGGGATAGCAAGCCAGCGCTAAAGCTAAATGCAGATGGGCCGCCTGGCTTGAACGCCAAGCGGCCCATTGTTTGCCTTATGGCAAGATAACGGCGTCGATGACGTGGATCACGCCGTTGGACGCTTCGATGTCGGCTTGGATCACGGACGCGCCGTTGACGCTCACACCGTCGTCGGTGTCGAGTGTCAGCGTACCACCGGACACGGCTGCGGCGGTCATGTCGTCTTGGATGTCACCGGACATCACCTTCGCTGGCACCACGTGCAGCGTCAGGATTTCCACCAGCTGAGCTTTGTTTTCTTCCAGCAGCAGCGACTCAACAGTGCCGTCGGGCAGTGCTGCGAACGCATCGTCAGTGGGCGCGAACACGGTGAATGGGCCTTCGGATTTCAGCGTGTCCACCAGGTCGGCTGCGCTGACGGCCGCGACCAGAGTGTTGAAGGTGCCTGCGCCGACCGCTGTGTCGACGATGTCTTTGGAGTGGCTGCCCGCGAATGCAGGTGCTGCGATAAGACCGGCCAGAACGGCGGCGAAAGCTGTCTTACGAATCATGGGATGCTCCCTGTGTGTGCAAATCTGCCACGCGGCAGACAGAGCGCTAGGTAGGGACGAGTTTCGCAAATTCTGCGGCTCGCAAATGCGAGATGACGCTTGAAAGCAGTCACAATTGCTCCAAGCCCACGGTATTTTGTTGGGCAAGTCACACTCTGGCGATCATATGTGATCATCCTCTCGCCTCCGCGAGGAAAGATGAGGTGAGACGGCAGTCGCCCAGGCGTAAGCGTCGGGGTCACAACCCGGGAGGACAGAATGGAAATGAATATGGACGTTTTTGAGCGCGGCCTCGAATTGCTGCAAATGCTCTTTGTGTTTGTGGTGGGCTGCGGTTTGGCCGCGGCCATCGTGCTCTTCTTCGTTGATCGCTTTCAAACCCACGACGCTGTCCGGCGCAATTTTCCAGTCATTGGCCGGTTCCGGTCGCTGTTCTCGACCTTGGGCGAGTTTTTCCGCCAATACTTTTTCGCCATGGATCGGGAAGAGATGCCGTTCAACCGTGCCCAGCGGGAATGGGTGCATCGGGCATCCCATGACAGTATCGGCAACATGATCGCGTTTGGGTCGACCCGAAACATCGACATTCCTGGCACGCCCATCTTTGTGAACTCTGCTTTTCCCCCGCTGGATGAAGAGGCTGCGCCAGCGCCGCCGTTGGTGATCGGACTGGGCGCGCGGGTGCCCTACCTTGCGCGGTCAATCTTCAACATTTCCGGCATGAGCTATGGCGCGATTTCGAAGCCTGCTGTGCAAGCGCTCAGCCATGGCGCGAAAATGGCGGGGTGTTGGATGAACACCGGTGAGGGCGGCGTGAGCCCATACCATTTGGAAAGCGGCTGTGACATCGTCTATCAAATCGGCACCGCCAAATACGGCGTTCGCGATGCCGAAGGGCGCCTGGATGATGGCAAGCTGCGCGAAATCGCATCCCACGAACAAATCCGAATGTTTGAGATCAAGCTCAGCCAAGGGGCAAAACCCGGTAAGGGCGGTATCCTGCCCGGCGAGAAGATCACGCCCGAGATCGCCAAAATTCGTGGCATCGAAATGGGCAAGGACAGCTATTCGCCCAACCGCCACGCCGAAGTGCACAATTGGAATGAACTGATCGACTTCGTGGAACACGTACGCGAGGTCACCGGTAAACCTGTGGGTGTGAAGCTCTGCATCGGCTCACCGGACGGCATTCGTCCGTTTTTCGATGCAATTGTGTCCCGCGGCGCGGCCTGTGCGCCGGACTTTATCACCATCGATGGTGGCGAAGGCGGCACCGGAGCGGCGCCTATGCCGCTCATGGATCTTATGGGGATCTCGATCAAAGAAGCTCTGCCACGGATGGTCGACATTCGCGCAGAGTATGGTCTGCAAGACCGCATCCGGTTGATCGCGGGGGCAAAGCTCATCGTGCCGGGCGAAGTGGGTTGGGCGCTGGCCGCGGGTGCCGACTTCGTTGTGTCTGCCCGTGGGTTCATGTTTGCCCTGGGCTGCATCCAAGCGCTCAAATGCAACAAAAACACCTGTCCCACGGGTATCACCACCCACAACCCGCGGTTCCAGAAGGGTCTGGTTGTGGCTGAGAAAAAGGACCGCGTGGCCACCTACGTCAAAGAAATCGTGCATGAGGTGGAAATCATCGCCCATTCGGTCGGCGTTGCCCATCCACGTGCGCTGGAACGATGCCATGTGCGTCTGGTGATGACCAACGGCCGGTCGAAACGCATGGATGTGTTGTTCCCGGAGCCCGAGGCACGGTCCTCCGCCGCGTGATCCCCACAGATGTTTCAGTTTCCAGCGATCATGTGAGCATCGGTGTTTTGGTTTCCCGCGGCGGGCCGATTATCTCAGGCTCACAACAACGAAGGGACTTGCCATGCGCTTCAAACCGGATCTGACCTGGGCCGACGTCACGCCGCGCGACGTTTATATGAACCGCCGCGCCATCATTGGCGGTGGTCTGGCCGTGGGGGCCTTGGCGCTTGGCGGAGGCGTTCCGGCGCATGCGTCCTTTCCTGCCAGTCAGTTTTCCACCGATGAAGAGCCCAACACGTTCGAAGACATCACCAACTATTGCAACTTCTACGAATTTGGGACCCGAAAGGAAGATCCCGCCAAGAACGCCCACCTGATGACCACTGACCCGTGGAGCATCCAAATTGACGGGCTGGTGGACAATCCGGGCAATTATGATCTGGCCGATGTGCTCAAAGGTCAAAACCTGGAAGAACGCATCTACCGCCTGCGCTGTGTGGAGGCGTGGTCCATGGTCGTGCCGTGGGTCGGTTTCGAACTCAAAGGCCTTTTGGACCGCGTGGGCGTTCAGCCCTCCGCCAAATACGTGGCGTTCGAAACGCTCCTGCGCGAAGACGAGATGCCGGGCACGCTGTTCCCCACTATCGATTGGCCCTACGTGGAAGGCCTTCGGCTGGACGAGGCCATGCATCCCCTGACCATCTTGGCCACCGGGCTTTATGGCGACGAGATGCCCAATCAAAACGGTGCGCCAATCCGTTTGGTGGTGCCGTGGAAGTACGGGTTCAAATCGATCAAGTCGGTTGTGCGGATCACCTTGACGGACAAAGAACCGCCCACCGCCTGGAACAAAGCGATCCCTCGCGAATATGGTTTCTATTCCAATGTGAACCCAGAGGTGGACCATCCCCGTTGGAGCCAAGCCACCGAACGCCGTATTGGGGGAGGACTATTTGCCCGGCGGATTGAGACGCAGATGTTCAATGGGTACGGCGAGTATGTGGCTGATCTTTACGCTGGCATGGATCTGAGAAAGCAGTTCTGACCATGCGCGCCGCAATCCAATCCATCGTACGCGCCACGCCGGCCTGGCCAATCTACCCGTTGGGGATGATCCCCATTTTGTGGCTCTACTACCTCGGGCTCACAGGGAGCCTCGGTGTGGAGCCTGTCGAGGTGATCGAACACCGATTGGGACTTTGGGGGCTATGGCTGCTGCTGGCGGGGTTGACGATCACTCCGCTGATGCGGCACGCGCGGATCAATCTGATCAAGTATCGCCGCGCCATCGGTGTCATGGCCTTTGTGTACATTCTCGTACACCTCCTGACGTGGGCGATCCTGGATGTGCAAAGCCTTGATCGGGTGTGGGCGGACATCGTGAAACGGCCATACATCACCGTGGGCATGGCTGGCTTCGCGTTGATGCTGCCGCTGGCGCTGACATCGAACAACTGGTCTGTGCGGCGACTGGGTTCTGCTGCGTGGAAGCGGCTGCACTGGCTGGTTTATCCCACAGTTCTGTTGGGCGCAGTCCACTTCGTGATGTTGGCGAAGGGCTTCCAGTTAGAGCCTCTGCTATATTTGGCTGGTACCGTGGTGCTTCTCGGCTTTCGCGTGCCATGGCAACGTTTTCGGTTGTTCAGTTTCAGGCAGGCCGCCCAGTAGACGCAGCGAGTCTGTGGAAATACCTGTGGATAAGCCCGTCCTTACCACGCAGACGCTTAAAATGACGGTTGCACCACGCTTAGTGCGACTATGCCCACGTCAGCCCGTTCTGCTAACCGACTGTTTCAAAGACGTATTTCTATAAATCTGGAAAATCGTCATGAAAGTGCAAAAAACCACTTGCGGTGTTTTGTTTGTGTCCGTAGACAGCGCTTCACCGACGGGGCGGGACGCTCTGGCGGGGGCTGGATGGGCCGCGAGGCACACTGAAGGCGACACAATATGGGGATAGAGCGAGCGGGTTGCGCTG
>JBCDFD010000078.1:0-14220 GCA_039178645.1 Pseudomonadota bacterium
CGCGGCATATCTGGGTGTCGGATGATCTTGTGCGGTGCGTTCAGCAGGTCATCCCAGGGGTAATCTGCCACCCGTTGAAACACAGTGTTTCCCGAAAGGATGACACCGCGTTCATCGGTGCGGGAAAAGAATAATTCGTTGGCATCAAAGGGCGCGGCCCCCTGTGTCGGGCGACGGTGGGCGTATGCGGTGGCCTCGGTCACTGTGGACGCCTTCGCTAACGCGGCCCAACTGAGGCGAAACTGGTTACCATACGCTGTCCTCCCGATCCCAACGCGCAGCGAGGCACAAAAAGGTCGACTCGCTGACTTAGCGGGCACCCTATGCGCGAAGTGGTTTTCGAAGGCTTAATACCTGTGGGCACGGCGCCAGAGAGGCGCTTTACCTGAATGATTGGGCCACCTATAACGCCTGTATGACCTGTTCTGGCCTGATATCTTGTGCCCAGCGAATTAGTGGCCCGGCGCTCCTCTGAGCTGCCGGGACAAGGCGTCTGGACCCCGCGCCGCCCAAGCCTCTGACACCCTATTCCCTTTACGAAGGACCGACCGATGTCGTCTGAGACGCTCGAAACCGTTGACTACAAAGATACGCTGTTTCTGCCAAAAACTGACTTTCCCATGCGGGCGGGATTGCCGAAGCGCGAACCCGATTGGCTGAAACGCTGGCTCGACATGGATGTGTATGGACAGTTGCGTGCCAAAGCCAAGACCGAGACGCGGCCCCCCTTTACGCTCCACGATGGACCGCCCTATGCCAATGGGAACCTGCACATTGGCCATGCGTTGAACAAAGTTCTCAAGGACATGGTGGTGCGATCCCAGCAGATGATGGGTCGCGATGCGCGGTATGTGCCTGGGTGGGATTGCCATGGCCTGCCGATCGAATGGAAGATCGAAGAGCAGTACCGCAAGAAGGGCAAGAACAAGGACGAAGTTCCGGTCGTCGAGTTGCGTCAGGAATGCCGCAAGTTTGCCGAAGGCTGGATCGATGTGCAGCGCGACGAGTTCAAGCGGCTCGGCGTGTTTGGCAATTGGGACGATCCCTATCTGACGATGGATTTCCACGCGGAACGTGTGATCGCCGAAGAGTTCATGAAGTTCTTGATGAACGGGACGCTTTATCAGGGGTCAAAGCCGGTGATGTGGTCGCCGGTGGAACAGACCGCCTTGGCTGAAGCCGAAATCGAATACCATGAGCACAAGAGCCACACGATCTGGGTTGCGTTCGAGGTGCGTGATTTGGGTGACCAAGCGGGGGACTTGGCAGACGCACGGGTGGTGATCTGGACGACGACCCCCTGGACAATCCCGTCCAATAAGGCTGTCGCGTTCTCCAACGGCATTTCCTACGGCCTGTATCGCGTAACCGAGACCCAAGACGAAAGCTGGACTTCGCCCGGTGATCTCTACGTCTTCGCGGACAAGTTGGCGGAGGATGCGCTGGAGAAATCCCGTGCGACATCGTTTGACCGTGTCCGTGATGTGACGGCTGATGAATTGGGTGCGCTCACCTTGTCCCATCCATTCAATGGGATGCATGAGGCCGACGGTTACTGGGACTATGACGTGCCTATGATCGACGGGGATCACGTCACGGATGATGCAGGCACGGGATTTGTGCACACGGCCCCGAGCCATGGGCAGGAGGACTACGAGGCGTTTGTGGCCCGCGGGTGGACGGATCGCATGACCCACAATGTGGGCACACAATCCGAGTTCCTGCCGCACGTGCCGGTATTCGACGGTCTGCAAGTCCTGGATCGCAAGGGCAAAGAAGGCAAAGCCAACCGCGAGGTCATCGCTAAGCTGGTGGAAACGGGTGGGATCATTGCGCGCGGGCAGTTAAAACACAGCTATCCCCATTCCTGGCGGTCCAAGGCCCCGGTGATCTACCGCAACACCCCCCAATGGTTTGCGGCCATCGACCGACCTGTGGGCGACGGGCAGGACACCTATGGCAACACCATCCGGGAACGGGCGCTGCGGTCCATCGATGAGTTGGTGACTTGGACGCCAAAGACCGGGCGCAACCGGCTTTATTCCATGATCGAGGCGCGCCCTGACTGGGTGTTGTCGCGGCAACGGGCTTGGGGTGTGCCCTTGACCTGTTTCACCAAAAAGGGGGCGCTGCCCACCGATCCGGGTTTCCTGCTGCGCGATGAGACGGTGAACGGGCGCATCCTGGAAGCCTTTGAGGCCGAAGGGGCGGATGCTTGGTACGCCGATGGCGCCAAGGAGCGGTTCCTGGGCAACGAGTACAACCCGGACGACTATGACCAGGTGTTCGATATCCTGGACGTTTGGTTTGACAGCGGCTCCACCCATGCGTTCGTGTTGCGCGACCGGGAAGATGGGTCTGACGACGGGGTCGCGGACCTGTACCTGGAAGGGACCGACCAACACCGGGGCTGGTTCCATTCGTCCATGTTGCAATCCTGCGGTACCAAAGGGCGGGCACCCTATCGGGGGGTGCTGACTCATGGGTTCACGCTCGACGAAAAGGGCATGAAAATGTCCAAGTCCTTGGGCAATACCGTGGCGCCTGAACAGGTGATCAAGCAATATGGCGCGGACATCCTGCGGCTTTGGGTGGCGCAGTCGGATTACACGGCGGACCTGCGGATCGGGCCGGAGATCCTCAAAGGCACAGCGGACAGCTACCGGCGGTTGCGCAACACATTGCGGTTCATCTTGGGCAATCTCGACGGGTTCACCGACGAGGAGCGGGTGCCGTTTGAAGACATGACCGAGTTGGAACGCACCATTCTACATGCGGTGGCCGAACTGGATGACGCGGTGCGCGAAGGCTACGCGGCCTACGATTTCTCGGGCGTGTGGAACAAGGTTTTTACCTTCTCAACAGTCACGCTGTCGTCGATGTATTTCGATATCCGCAAGGACGCGCTTTATTGTGATCCCCCCACGTCGATGATGCGGCGGTCGTGCCGGACGGTTTTGGATATCCTGTTCCACCGGTTGACCGCGTGGCTTGCACCGATCCTGGTGTTCACCTGCGAAGAGGTCTGGCTGGAGCGTTTCCCCGGTGAGACGTCGTCTGTGCACCTGCGAGATTTCCCGCCAGCCAACCCCGAATGGAAGCAGCCAGAGCTACAGGGGCGGTGGCAAACCCTGCGCGATGTACGGCGTGTGATCACTGGCTGTTTGGAACTGGAGCGGCAGAAGAAGACCATTGGGTCGTCGCTGGAGGCGCATCCGGTGGTCTATGTAACCCCTGCGATCTTGGAAGAAATCACCGACCCGCAGCGGTTCGCCGACGCCTGTATCACGTCGCAACTGACGCTTTTGACCGATCCCATTCCGGCGGATGCATTCACCTTGAGTGATGTGCCCGACGTGGGTGTGGTGTTTGCAAAGGCCGAAGGGGCGAAATGCCAGCGGTGCTGGAAAGTGTTGCCCGATGTTGGACTACACAGCCACCCTGGCGTTTGTGGCCGGTGTGATGCGGCATTGTCGGCCCGCGACGGGTAAGGGTTATCAAGCGGTGCGGCCCCTGTGGGGGCCGCGCTATATGCTGGTGATTGGCCCTAGCGCTTGTCTTGGTTCGTTTGGCCCAGTGAGCCTGGGAACACTGGTCTTTTGAGTATTTTTGGAACAATGAAGAGACGCGTTTTTGTCCGTTGATAACAGCAGAATTGAGAACGAAATCATGGATCTGCTTGTGGCCCGTGGTGTGGCGAAGTCCATTTGCCCGTCGGAAGTTGCTCGGGCATTGTCGGACGACTGGCGGGCGTTGATGCCTGAGGTGCGCGCCGTTGCGCGGGATTTGCGGGACCGTGGGCAGTTGGAGATTACGCAAAAGGGTGTGTCGCTATTGAGCGATGATTGGCGCGGGCCAGTTCGGTTGCGGTTGCCTCGGGCGTGACCCGTTCCATTGGTGTGTGCAGTATGGTACCCATGAGTTGCCCAAACGCGAGGGCGATGGAGTTTTGATGCACACCACCCAAGGGACCTGCTGACCTCACCTGATTGGTGAGGAGGCATTTCTGAACTGAGCGACCGTTCCTTTCGGCATCGCTCCCCTTTTTATGTCCGATCTCACTATGATTGGACGCATCGAAAGACACTCCATTGGACATTAGAACACCAACCCGCAGCGATCTGGCGGGACTTGAACAGATCGTCGAGAAAACTGGCCTGTTTCCCAGCGAATTGCTGGCGGAGATGCTGGATCCGTTCTGGGCTGAAAGACCCGATGCTGGCCTTTGGTTCACGGCCAAAATCGAGGGCCGGGCGGTTGGGTTTACTTACCTGGCCCCTGAACCGATGACCGACGGCACTTGGAATATGCGAGCCTTGGCGGTGTTGCCATTTGGTCAGGGACAAGGCCTTGCACGGGCGCTCTGCCGTCACAGCGTGCGGCATTTGGCTGGGATTGGGGCGCGCTTGCTTGTGGTTGATACCTCGGGCCGCCACGAGTTTGCCGTCGCGCGCCGGTTCTACGGGGCGATTGGCTACAAGGAAGTGTCGCGCATCCCGGACTTTTGGGCGGCTGGCGATGACAAGGTGACGTTCATCTGCCCGCTTTGATTGGGTGAAAAACCTGCTGTGCCGTTGCGGTTGGGGCGGCACTTGGCCCGGTGCCGCCGGTCAGCTTGGCCAGTCGCGCCACGGATTGCGCACCGGGGGCGTCCAACCATGTGGACCCAAGGGAAACGGGAACGGCACCCGATCCCAGTTTGAACCGGGCCAGACCCGGGGTGGTTGCCGTGTCTAGGGTGCCCAGGTCAATCCATTGCAAGCCAGCCTCTGCGGCCCAAGCCATGGCCCGAGCCAGGAGCAGCGTATGGGCATGGTGCTGGCGGCCAACGTCGTCGGACCAGCCCACGTGGTAGCTGGCCGTGTCGCCATGGATCAAAAGCAGCATCCCCGCGACCTTGCTACCTTTAAGACTGACTGCGAAGAGGCGGGTGGATTGCGGTCCATTTACGCGACGCCACGCTTGCGTGAAAATGGGTGGCAAACGGCGATACCGGCGGCGGCGGGCTTGGCGAGCTTCGTTTTGCAAAAGCCAATGGGATTGATCATCGGGCAGCGGCCCTTGGGAGACTTTCAAAGGGCCGTCCTCGGCCCGCCGCCACCGGTTGCGCCATTTGCCGTGCATGCGCGCGATCCGATCCTCTGCGGAGCCGTTGAGAGACAGCCGCGCCGTTGTCCCGGCGGACACCATCAGCAAAAGCGGACCAGAGGTCATCGGGTCCAGTCCGTCGATGAGATCGGGTGTGACAAGCACCATGCGATGGTCTTCGCTCAGTTGCTGCCAAAGCCTTTGGAGCGAGGCGCGCGCCACATTTGGGTCCAGTGGATCACACCACACCGGCCCACGCGCCAGCATGGCGGCGTGTCCCAAAAACGGAGTGCGGCGAACCAAAACTTGGGCATGGGCCATGGGATGCATCGGCGGACCGATCACAAAGTGTCTGATTTGCGATCCCAACGCCTCGCAAGTCCGTCCATATGCCGAGTGCTGTTGCATCGGGGCGGGGGCCATATCCGGGGGATGGGGTGTCTCTATCCAATCCATACCTCCGTTAACCATACGGTTACCTAATCGCGGGTTAATGGGGACATGAAAAATCGAGACAAAACTGTGATGGGTGTCCGGGCCTTGCCCGCAAAACCCACATTCGCGGGGGCCTTTTGGATGGCCACCATGTTGGCCATACCTGTGGCAATCCTTGGGTTTTTGGCGGAAACGCTGGTCAGGATGGTGTGGTGAGAGACGGGCTCAGTCCCCGAGAACCACCAACGCATGGCGCTTTTTGCCCGCGCTGAGCTTGATCGGCGCAGACAAAGCGCCGGCATCCAAAACCAGACCGGCATTACTCAGAGGTGCATCGTCCAGGCGCGCGCCATTGTCGGCAATCAGGCGCTTGGCCTCTTTGCCAGACCCCGCCAGGCCAGATTTCACGAACAACTGGACCACGGAAATGCCGTCACCCAGTTCGGCACGGGTGAGGTTCAAGGTGGGCAGATCATCGCCCACGCCGCCTTTTTCAAACACCTCCCGCGCTGTGGCTTCGGCCGCCTCGGCCGCGTCAGTCCCGTGCAATAGGCCGGTCACTTCATTGGCCAGGCGGATTTTGGCGTCATTAATCTCTGAGCCCTCCAGCGCGCCAAGTCGGTCGCATTCGTCCAATGGCAATTCGGTGTAGAGCTTCAAAAACCGGCCCACATCGGCATCGGTCGTGTTGCGCCAAAATTGCCAGAATTCGTAGGGCGACAGCATCTCGCCATTGAGCCAGACGGCACCACCTTGGCTCTTGCCCATCTTCTTACCGTCAGACGTCGTCAGCAGCGGCGAAGTCAGCCCATAGATTTCCTGATCCAGAACCCGGCGCGTGAGGTCGATGCCGTTGACGATATTGCCCCACTGGTCGGAGCCGCCCATTTGCAGCAAGCAACCATAGCGGCGGTTCAGTTCCAGGAAATCGTAGGCCTGGAGGATCATGTAGTTGAATTCCAGGAAGCTCAGCGATTGTTCCCGGTCCAGGCGTGATTTGACGGACTCAAAGCTCAGCATCCGGTTGACGCTGAAATGCCTCCCGATGTCGCGCAGGAAATCCAGGTAGTTCAGCGCGTCCAGCCATTCGGCGTTGTTGAGCATCACGGCATCCGCAGCGCCCTCACCGTAGCTCAAGTACCGCGCAAAAACCTGTTTCATGCCTGCGATGTTGGCGTCGATCTGGTCCGGTCCAAGCAGCGGGCGCTCGTCCGACCGAAACGACGGGTCACCCACCTTGGTGGTGCCGCCGCCCATGAGCGTGATCGGCTTATGTCCTGTTTTCTGCAACCAGCGCAGCATCATGATGTTGAGCAAGTGCCCCACGTGCAGTGAGGCCGCGGTGGCGTCATAGCCGATATAGGCGGGCACAGTGCCGGTTATCAACGCCTCGTCCAGCCCTTGCATATCGGTGCAGTCGGCCAGGAACCCGCGGGTTTGCATGACATTGAGGAAGTCGGACTTCGGATGGTAGGTCATTGAGTGCGCCCATGTGATCGTGGCCGGGGTATAGGGGGTTCCATGGACAAGGAAAAGGGCCGCGCAGGGGCGTGGGAAGAAACCGCCGTTTGGGCGTTGGGGACCATGTCGGGGACCTCACTGGATGGTGTGGATGCCGCTCTGGTTCGGACCGACGGCGTGCGCATCTACGGTTTCGGGGCCACCAACTACCGCGCCTATGGGGCGAATGAGGCGGCGGTGCTGCGCGATGGGCTTGGGCTGTGGCCTGGCGAGGCAGGCGTCGCTTCGGTGGCCGACGTTGTCACGTCGGCCCATGGTGCGTTGTTGGCGGACTTTGAGGGCTATGACATCGTTGGCTTCCATGGCCAAACTCTGGCGCACGATCCCAAGGGCCGCGGCACACATCAGGCGGCGGACGCCGCAGAGCTTGCGCGCAAGGTTGGTCGTCCGGTGGTCTGGGACTTTCGCAGCGCGGACGTAAAAGCCGGGGGTGAAGGCGCGCCATTGGCGCCGGTGTACCACTGGGCCTTGGCCAAGTGGATTGGTGCGACCCAACCGTTGGTGTTTCTCAACTTAGGCGGGGTCGGCAATGTCACCTGGGTCGATCCCCTTGCCAGTGATCCTTTCGCGCCCGGAGCGCTCCTGGCGTTCGATACCGGTCCGGCCAACGCGCCGCTCAATGACTTGGTAAAGGACAGACTGGGGCGGAGTTTCGACAGGGACGGCGCTCTGTCAGGAGCCGGTACGCCCCAGACGGCTGTGATCGACGACCTTTTGAGCGACCCCTTCTTTGACCGCGTGCCCCCCAAAAGCCTCGACCGCGATGCATTCGCTAAGCTAACCGACGCTGTGTCCGCTTTGTCAGACGCCGATGCCGCAGCAACCTTGGTGCATGTGATCGCTCAAACCGTGGCACAGGCTTGGCGCTGGTTTCCAACCGACCCGGCCTGCGTCCTCGTCTGCGGCGGCGGACGGAAGAACCCGACAATCATGGCGGCCCTGGACCAAGCCTTGCCCTGCCAAGTCAGTCCTGTGGAGGCGGTCAATCTCGACGGCGACATGCTGGAGGCGCAAGCTTTCGCTTTCCTAGCCGTCCGCGCCGCCCGTGGCCTCCCACTGTCGGGTCCAACCACAACTGGCGTCACAGCGCCCTGCCTCGGAGGGCGAATAGCCTGGCCATGAAAGACTGGAGCGGGTGAAGGGAATCGAACCCTCGTCTTAAGCTTGGGAAGCTCCTGCTCTACCATTGAGCTACACCCGCCTCGACCGTGGGCCTAAGCGTGGACCCCAAAGACGTCAAGAGCTGAGGGGCACCACGGACCTGCCAGTGTCTTTGCAACAAAGCCCAGTGGACTTCATTGTTCCAAAAATACTCAAAACCCTGAGCCCAAACAATGAAATCGTTGAAAGGCTGCGCCACACGCCCCAACGCGCTCAGCCAAGTTGATCCCCGAGCGACCTATCCAGCCCGGCGTCGACGACGGGGCCGCTCGGTGGCTTGGTTGTGCGACACATCCGGCAAGGGCACCGTGGCGCGCAGGCCGTCGAATGGATCGGTGGCGTGGGGCAGGGCGTTGGCGTTCACAAAATGCTCTTGGAATTTCGGGGCCACCGCGGTTTCCACCTTGGTGATGCGCTGCACCAAGCCCTCGACGTCCCGCCGTGCGGCCCGGCTCATGAGCGCCACTCGCGCGCCGTGACCGGCGGCGTTTCCTGCCGACTGCACATTATCCAAGGCGCAATCGGGGATCATGCCCAACACCATGGCGTGTTCGGGCGAGATATGGGCCCCGAAGGCGCCGGCCAAAGTCACTCGGTCCACCCGGTCCACGCCCAACTCATCCATGAGCAATCGCGCCCCGGCGTAGAGCGCTGATTTCGCCAATTGGATGGCGCGCACGTCCCCTTGGGTGACTGTGATCCGGGACCCACCGTTGGCGGTGTAGTCGTGCAGAACGTAGGCGAAGGTACGGCCTTGGGGCAGAATGCGGTCGGACCCGGTGGCTTCCGCGCTGCCGATGAGCCCGGACGCGTCCACCAGCCCGGCTTTGCGCATCTCTGCGATGGCTTCGATGATGCCGGACCCACAGATGCCGGTTATGCCGCTGGACGTGGTGGCGGCGGCAAAGCCGTCTTCGTCTGACCAAATGTCACTGCCGATCACGCGGAACCTTGGCCTCTTGGTCACGGGGTCGATGCGCACACGCTCAATGGCGCCGGGGGCTGCGCGTTGGCCGGAACTGATTTGCGCACCCTCAAAGGCGGGACCTGTGGGCGACGAACAGGCGAGCACGCCGTTTCGGTTGCCCAGGATAATTTCGGCGTTGGTCCCCACATCCACGATGAGCGTCAGCTCGCCGCTCTGGTCTGGACGTTCGGCCAAGGCCACAGCAGCGGCATCCGCGCCCACATGACCGGCTATCAGGGGCAGGGTATAGACCTGCGCCGCCGGGTTGATGGAAGTTAACCCAAGCGATGCGGCTCCGTCGGTTCGAGCAGTGCCCGTGACCAAGGCAAAGGGAGCCTGGCCCAATTCGGTGGGATCAAGCCCCAAAAACAGGTGATGCATCACCGGGTTGCAGACGACGGTGGCCTCGACAATGGCCGATGGATCAACGCCCGCGTCGCTTGCCAGTTTCCCAGCCAATCCGTCCATGGCCTCGCGCACGGCACTGGTCATGTCCTCATCACCGCCGTCGTTGAGCATCACATAGCTCACCCGGCTCATGAGGTCCTCGCCGAACCGAATTTGCGGGTTCATCACGCCTGCGGAGGCAACGACCGAGCCGTCGCGTAGATCGCACAGGTGCGCAGCGATGGTGGTGGAGCCCAGGTCGATGGCAAGCCCGTAAAGCCCGTGATCCGGCACGCCGGGCCAGAGGTCGAGGACTTCGGCAAGGCCGTCTTTCTCAGGCTGGTACAGCGCCACGCTCACCCTCCAGTCGCCCTTCCGCAGCGCCTTTTGCAGTCGCCTCAATGCATGGGGATGTAGAGTGACTGATCCGCCGCCCGTGTGGGGCGCAAGCGCTGCGGCCAACCGTTCAGCATCCCCGGATGGGGCGTGCATGTCCGGTTCTTCCACCTCCACGGCAATGAGGCGCGTGACTGGGTCCAGGTCCACGGGCCGAGTGCCAGCGGCCTTGCGGACCACTTGGGCATGGACTTGGCTTTCGGCGGGCACGTCGATGACCATGTCGCCTAACACTTTGGCCTGGCAGCCCAAACGCCGCCCCGCGGGCAGGCCGCGCTTGTCATCGTACCGCTGTTCCACCGCATTCCAGTGGGACAGAGACGTCTCAACTGCCGTCACACCAAGCTTAGGAAAGTCCCCAAAGGACGGCGTCACTTGGCACTTTGAACAAATCCCGCGCCCGCCACAGACGCTGTCCAAATCCACGCCCAGGGACCGCGCAGCGTCCAATACCGATGTGCCCACCGGAACTTGGCCGCGTTTCCCCGAAGGTGTGAACACCACATGGGCATGGGATTGGGACATCTCGGCACCTGCCTTTCCTTGCGCCAAACCTAAGCAGCACCTTTGGCAAGTAAAGCTGGATTGCGACGGGTTATGTGCCGTTTGCGCGGTGGTCTCCGATCCCAGCCGTCAGCTGCAAATCCCGCGGGTCTTGGCGTCTTCCCATGGCAGTAGCACACGGTCTGCAATCTCGGTTTCCACCAAGTCTGGGAAAACTGGTTCCAGTAACGATTTCAGCCGATCGGTCCGTGCGCCATCGGGGTCCAACGCGCGGCAACAGACGAACTCTTCAACCAGACTGGCCTGCTGTTCGTAGCCGTAGTCCAGGAACGTCACATCGGGCTCCAATGCGAACAGGTACGGGTCCTTGCTTTGCACATGCTCCGCCGCCGCTTTCCATGGGGCGTAGCCAGTCATCGCCCGCGCTTGCCATTGCCAGACATGGGTGGCCTCATGGGCCAAGAACATGGCGTCGGGCAGGGGCAGCGCATCTGGGTAACCGCCCACAAAGTCATCGCGGTAATACCACCGCGCCACCAGCAAACGTCGGAACAGGACCATGCCCGCGATGCGTGTGGACACTGTGCCCCCGGTTTCGGGTGGCCAGATTTTCTCGCGGCAGGCCACCGGTGGACGTGTGGGGCGGCTCAGGGGAATGCTCCCCACCAGCGCGCCCTTGGTGACGCGCATGTTCTCGGCCCGGAAGGCATCACCATGGGTGGTCTGAAGAAACGCGGTCTCGGTCTCGGTTAGCGTTCGGGTTGCGCAACCGGTCAGCATGAACCCGACCAGCCCGACGACAACCACACGCAATGGCGCATTAATCCAGCAGTTCAAAGCGTGTCACATCCACCAGTCCATGGTCGGTGATCTTTAGCGCTGGAATGACCGGGAGGGCAAGGAAGGCCAGTTGCAGGAACGGTTCCTCCAATGTCACGCCCAGGGACTTGGCCGAGGCGCGCAGGGCTTCCAGGTCCTTGCGCACGGTTTCGAACGGTTCGGTGGACATCAGCCCCGCAACCGGCAGCGCCAGTTCCGCCAGCACCGCGCCACCGCGGGCCACCACGAAACCGCCTTCGATTTTGCCCAACCGATTGGCCGCAACGGCCATGTCGCCATAGTCGGCACCCACCACAGCGATATTGTGATGGTCGTGGCACACGGTGGAGGCGATGGCCCCGGACTGCATCCCAAAGCCACGGACAAAGCCGTTGGCGATATTGCCGTTCTTGCCATGGCGTTCAATCACCGTGATCCGCATCAGGTCGCGCTCGGTGTCCGGGGGCTGGTCGCCGGTCACCACTGGGATGGGTTCTTCCAAGTGGTCCGTGAGTATCTGACCCTCCCGGATGCCGATGACGGGGCAGGGATTGCGATGGCGGATGACATAGAAGCTCTCAGCGGTCACCGTCGGTGCCTTGACCGATCCACGCCCAATGCTGGGTGAGCTGGGTCGCGCGGCAAAAGCGGCATCGCTCACCACCTCACCGCCCGCGATCACCATCTGTGCCCGGCAGCTTTCCAAACTGTCCAAGGCCACGATGTCAGCGCGTTTGCCCGGTGCAATCTGCCCCCGATCCTTCAACCCAAACGCCTCCGCCGCAGAAAGCGACGCAGCGCGGTAGGCGGCCAACGGCGGCGTGCCCATGGCGATCAAAGTGCGGATCATGTGGTCCAAGTGCCCCTGTTCCGCGATATCCAGCGGATTGCGGTCATCCGTGCAAAGGCAAATGTAAGGCGCGGTGCGCTCGGTGAGGATCTGCTGCAGCGCGGCGAGGTCTTTTGACACCGACCCTTCGCGGATCAAAATACGCATCCCTTTGCGCAGCTTTTCCATCGCCTCTTCAACATTGGTGGCCTCATGCTCCGTCCGAACAGCTGCGGTGAGATAGGCGTTAAGGTCGCGACCAGAGAGCAACGGCGCATGTCCGTCGATGTGTCCGCCTTCAAACAATTTGAGTTTTGCCAGACATCCACGATCACCATGGATCACACCGGGGTAGTTCATGAATTCGGCCAAGCCGATGCCACTGGGGTGTGCCATCAACTGCGCCAGATCGTCGGCGTTCAGATTCGCCCCGGCGGTTTCCATATGGGTGGATGGCACGCAGGAAGAGATTTGCACCCGCAGGTCCATCAAAGTGTGCTGGCTGGCCTCTTGGAAATAGCGGATGCCGTCGGCGCCCAGCACATTGGCGATTTCGTGCGGGTCACAGATGGCGGTGGTCACTCCGTGAGGCGTCACGCAGCGGTCAAACTCGTGCGGCGTGACCAGCGACGACTCCACGTGCAGATGCGTATCGATGAAGCCCGGCACTAAGGTCAGGCCGGACACATCCTCCACCCGCTTCGCCTCGTACTCTGCGCAGGTTCCCACAATCTGATCGCCTACGATGGCCACATCACCGCTCAGCATTTCGCCGGTCACCAGGTCCAACACCTGCCCGCTGCGCAGAACCAAGTCTGCAGGCGCATCGCCGCGCGCCACGGCCAGTCGGTGGGGAAGGTCGGACATGGGGGCCTCCAAGCCTTTTTCGTGTTTCGATACCACTATGGATCAGTCCCCACGGCCTGTTAAGCGTGATAACGGAGCCACTGGCCCAATCTGCCGCGGAGGTTTGTGTTTTGAGCCCGTTGCCAGCGCGCGGGGCCTGTCCTAGCAGGGGGCGAACCATCCCTAAGGAGACCCAAGATGTTCGCCGCCCTTCCTGTGCAACCCGAAGACAAGATCCTCCGCCTCATGGGCCTGTTCAAGGCCGACACGCGGACAGACAAGATCGACTTGGGCGTGGGTGTGTACAAGAACGCCGAAGGGTTCACGCCGATCATGGGGGCGGTGAAAACCGCCGAGCGGCAGCTTTGGGATGTGGAAACCACCAAGACCTACGTCGCGCTGGCCGGTGCACCGGAATACAATGATGCCATGGTGGATTTGGTTCTGGGTGACGGCGTGCCTCGGGAAACTGTGGCGTCCGTGGCCACACCAGGTGGCACCGGTGCTGTGCGCCAAGGGTTTGAGATGGCCCGGATGGGCAACCCAGATGTGACCGTTTGGGCCTCGGCCCCCACTTGGGGAAACCATCTGAGCATCCTTCGCCACCTCGGCATCCCGGCCAAGACCTACCGCTACTTCGATGCAGACACTGGTTCAGTGGATTTCGACGGAATGATGGCTGATCTGAAGTCGGCCGCGCCCGGTGACGTGATCCTTTTGCATGGCTGCTGTCACAACCCAACCGGGGCCAACATCACGCTGGACCAATGGCAGAGTGTTGTGGACATCCTGCTGGACCGCGGCCTGACGCCCATGATCGACGTGGCGTACCAAGGTTTCGGCGATGGACTGCAAGAGGACGCCGCCGGGCTGCGCTTGGTCGCCTCCAGTTGTCCTGAAACGATTATCGCCGCGTCCTGTTCCAAGAATTTCGGGGTCTACCGAGAGCGTGCGGGGATTCTCATGGCCGTGTCCAAGGATGGCGCGCAAACAGCGTTGGCTCAGAAGACCATGGCCCATTTGAACCGGCAGGCCTACTCGTTCCCGCCAGATCATGGTGCGCGGTTGGTGAGCATGGTGCTCACGGATGCGAAGCTTCGGGCGGACTGGGAAGCGGAACTGGAGTCCGTGCGCCTGGGTATGCTCGACCTGCGGGAACAATTGGCGGCGGAGCTAAAGCGCGAAACCAACTCTGAACGGTTCGATTTCCTGGCACGCCATCGGGGCATGTTCTCCATGCTCGGTCTGACGGAGGCGCAGATTGACA
>JBCDFD010000079.1:0-14032 GCA_039178645.1 Pseudomonadota bacterium
CGCGCCCGAGGATCAGCGCATGGACGTCGTGGGTGCCCTCGTAGGTGTTCACCGTCTCCAGGTTCACCATGTGGCGCATGACTTGGAAATCCTCGGAAATCCCGTTGCCGCCGTGCATGTCCCGGGCCAGCCGCGCCACGTCCAGCGCTTTGCCGCAGTTGTTGCGCTTCATCAGGCTGATGAGTTCCGGCGCGGCGTGGCCTTCGTCCATCAGACGTCCCAATCGCAGCGCCCCTTGCAGGCCCAGGGTGATCTCCGTCTGCATGTCCGCCAATTTCTTCTGGAACAATTGCGTCTGCGCCAGGGGCCGTCCGAATTGTTGCCGGTCGAGCCCGTACTGCCGCGCCGCGTGCCAGCAGAATTCCGCCGCGCCCATGACGCCCCAGGCGATCCCGTAGCGCGCGCGGTTCAGACAGCCAAACGGTCCTTTGAGCCCTTCGACAACGGGCAACAGAGCGTCCTCGCCGACCTCGACCGCGTCCATGACGATCTCGCCCGTGACCGAGGCCCGCAAACTGAGCTTGCCGTCGATCTTCGGTGTGCTCAGCCCCGCCATGTCCCGTTCCAGCACGAAGCCCTTGATTTTGCCGCCGTGGGCGTCGGACTTGGCCCAGACCACGAACACGTCGGCGATGGGTGAATTGCTGATCCACATCTTCGACCCGGTGAGCCTGTACCCCCCGCCGGACAGAGCCTCCGCCCGGGTTTTCATCCCTGCTGGGTCGGACCCGGCGTCGGGTTCGGTCAGGCCAAAGGCCCCGATCAATTCACCGGCGGCCAGCTTGGGCAGGTACTTCTTCCGCTGGGCCTCGGTCCCGTAGGCGTGGATGGGATACATGACCAGTGAGGATTGCACCGACATCATCGACCGGTACCCTGAGTCCACTCGCTCAATTTCCCGCGCAACCAGGCCGTAGGTCACGTAGGACGCGCCCAATCCACCATAGGCTTCGGGGATGGTCACGCCCAACAGACCCGCCGCGCCCATTTCTGGGAAGAGTTCCGGCGCCACCACTGCACCCCGCGCGGCTGCCACCACGCGCGGCGCCAGCTTGTCGGCCGCAAACGCCGCCGCCGCGTCGCGCAGCATGCGTTCATCCTCGGTCAGTTGCCGATCCAACAGGAATGGATCATCCCACTGGAACCCTGCCAGCGACGGGCCGTGATGGGTGTCTTTCATGGCTGCCTCCCTTGCGCGCGTGAGCGAGTTTACCGCGACATCGCCGCGGAGGAAAGCGGGGCCATGGACCTGACGACCTGGGCTGCCTAAGGTCGCGCCATGCCGTCTGACAGCACCGCCGATCTGAGCCCCAACGTTTCCGCCGCCACCGCCGCGCTGGTCCTGGCCGCCATGTTGTGGGGCGGGAATTTCGTGGTCGGCCGGGCGATCCGCGGGGCAGTGGACCCCGAGGTGCTGAACCTGCTTCGCTGGTGCCTGGCGGCGGTGGCGTTTCTGCCGTTCACTTGGGGTAAGCTGCGCCGGCACGGGGCGCTTTTGTGGGTCCATTGGCGGTGGGTGGTTGGCCTCGCTCTGACCGGAGTGGTTGGGTTCCAACAGGCCACCTACACGGCGCTGACCATGAGCCCGGTGGCGAACGCTGTGCTGCTGCTGGCCACCACGCCGCTGATGATTGTGGCCACCTCGGCGCTCTTGGGCAAAGGCACGCTCAGCCCCATGCGCATCGCGGCCGTTCTGCTGTCGCTCTTGGGCGTGGCGATCATCTTGGGCGATGGTGACCCCACAGCGGTGCTGCGGTTTGAACTGACCCACGGCGATCTTTGGCTCCTGGGCAGCGTGGCGTGTTGGACGGCCTATACGCAATTGCTGCGCGCGGCCCCGGCAGGTATTCCGGGTGACGTGAGCCTCATGGCGTCCATGTTAGCGGGGCTCCCTATGCTGGGCGTTTTGGCCTGGGTATTTGGCGATACCGCGGTCGCGTCCATTCCGCCCTTGGCCTGGGCCGGTGTGGCCTACGTCGGGCTCGGTGCGGCACTGGCAGCGTTTCTCGCCTGGGGCTACGGCGTGACACGCAAAGGCCCCGATGCGGCGGCGCTTTACCTCAACCTGATCCCTGTCTTCGCCATCGGATTGGCTTGGGCGATCTTGGGGGAAGGCGTCAGCATGGGCCAGGTGTTGGGCGCGGGGTGTGTTGTGGGAGCGTTGGTGTTGGGAACAAGGCAGTCAGGCTGAGAGAGCGAAACTCCAAACGTCGGTGTTAGAACTCCCGATCCAAGAGGACGCATACTATCGTTCCGCCGATAGCACTTTTGGCCCATACAAACTGATTTTGTCGTCTGATGTTAGTATCGGCAGCCCTTCGACCATGGCTTGCGACACGAGCATTCGATCAAAAGGATCGCGGTGGTGGAAGGGCAGAGCGGCGAGCGTCACACAATGCGCATTGGTGAAGCCCAACGTTGAGAAGTTGCCCTCTGAGATCGCCGAACAGATTTGGCCAACGTCGCCCACAAGTTTGCCAAGGCTCGTTTTAATTGCGATTTCCCAGGGCACCACGGGGCTCACAACCGGGTCACCACTTGCTATCCGGCTGCGCGCTCTTGGGCCCAGTCTTTGCGAGTCTTTCAGCCACCAAAGCAGTGCTTGGGTGTCGATGAGAAACCGCATCAACCGGCTTCAAAGTCTGCGGTGATATCATCCACTTCGTTGTCGAAATCGTCCGGGATGGTGATCTTTCCAGTCAGTGAGCCGGGCGTGCGTTTCGGATACGTGCTGTCGCTGAGCACCACACGGAAAACGCCCTTCTTCGCGCCTTGTCGCATAATTTCCACACTTTCGCCTGCGGCCACACGGTCCAAGAGTTCGGACAAGCGGGCCTTGGCTTCTCGAACTGTGTAGGACGTTTCCATGGCACATTCCTTTGCGACTACATACCCTAAATGTAGTCTCGGTCTGTCAGATACGCAAGCCGCGATGCGGCCCCCGCGGGGCCATTTTGGAGCCATACGGTTGCCATACCTTTGCCATACGCTTGCCATACATCGGTTTTGAGGCTCCTGGGGGGCTCTACCTTGCTGGCGGGGCAGGCAATGGGTGGCTTGCCCTTCACCTCTGCTCCCTGGTATCGCGCCGCGAGTTTTGGAGTGTGACCGATGCCTGACCTGCTGCTTGAGCTTTATTCCGAGGAGATCCCCGCGCGTATGCAGGCGAAAGCTGGTGAAGACCTAAAGCGGTTGGTTACCAATGGTTTGGTGGACGCGGGCCTCACCTATGCCGGGGCCGGAGCGTTCACCACGCCGCGCCGTCTGGCGCTCACTGTCCAAGGTTTGCTGGCCGAAAGCCCCACCGTCCGCGAAGAACGCAAGGGCCCCCGCGTGGGCGCGCCTGAAAAGGCCATGGAGGGCTTCCTGCGGTCCACAGGGTTGACCCTAGGTGAACTTGAGGTCCGGGACGAGAAAAAGGGTCAAGTGTACTTCGCGACAATCGAGAAGCCCGGCCGCCCGGCGGCGGACATCGCGGCGGAGGTTGTAGCTGATGTGGTGGCCAAGTTTCCTTGGCCGAAATCAATGCGTTGGGGGACTGGCGATTTGCGGTGGGTACGGCCATTGCATTCCATCCTGTGCATCCTGACCGACGAGTCTGGGCATACCACCGTGCCGGTTTCGGTGGCTGGGTTTGAGGCCGGGGACACCACCGAAGGCCACCGTTTCATGGCCCCAGGTCGGTTCCAGGTCACCTCGTTTGACGACTACTCATCGGGTCTCTCGCGCCGTCACGTGGTTTTGGATGCCGGTGACCGTGCATCACACATTTGGGCGGATGCCACCAACCAAGCCTTTGCGTCTGGCTTGGAAGTTGTTGAAGACACGGGTCTTTTGATCGAGGTCTCGGGCCTGGTTGAATGGCCCGTGGTGCTCATGGGCGAGATCGGCGCGGATTTCTTGGAGCTGCCGCCCGAGGTCTTGCAGACATCCATGAAGGAGCATCAGAAGTTCTTTTCGGTTCGGGACCCAAAGTCGGGCAAGATCGTGCGGTTTGTCACCGTGGCAAACCGCGAAACGTCGGACGACGGTGCGACCATCCTGGCGGGCAATCAAAAGGTCCTGGCGGCGCGATTGTCGGATGCAAAGTTCTTTTGGGAGAATGACTTACGGGTAGCCGAAGCGGGGATGGGAGCCTGGCTCGATAAGCTGTCAGCGGTGACATTCCACAACAAACTCGGCTCCCAGGCTGAACGGATTGACCGGATCGCAGCACTGGCCCGTGAAATCGCGCTGCTGGTGGGCGCGAACCCGGAAAAGGCAGAAAAGGCCGCGCGTTTGGCTAAGGCGGACCTTTCGTCGGAAATGGTCTACGAATTCCCCGAACTTCAGGGTGTCATGGGCCGTTACTATGCCGAAGCAGCGGGTGAAAGTGCCGAGGTCGCGACGGTGGCCACGGAGCATTATCAACCACTTGGCCCGTCTGACGATGTCCCAACCGCGCCTTTGTCAGTGGCAGTGGCGTTGGCCGACAAGATCGACACGCTCACCGGGTTCTGGGCGATTGACGAAAAGCCGACAGGGTCGAAGGACCCTTTCGCGCTGCGCCGGGCGGCCCTGGGTGTGATTAGGTTGGTGTTGGAGAATGATATCCGGGTCGGTCTAAACTTACGTCCAGGCCCATTTAACGCCGCTCATCAGTTAGTCGGAATACGAGACCGATCGAATGGCTCCAAGGGATGGGCAGATACCAACGAGTTGCTGGTATTTTTCCATGATCGCTTGAAGGTTTACCTGAGAGACAAGGGCATCGCACCGGATGTGATTGATGCTTGCTTGGCCATGCCGGGTTCGGATGACTTGGTTCTGTTGGTCAAACGGGCTCAGGCGCTGGAGGCTTTTTTGCGCACCGGTGATGGGGAGAACTTGGTCCAGGGCTTTAAGCGCGCGGCCAACATCTTGGCTCAGGCGGAAGAGGCCGATGGGGTCGAGTATTCCTATGGGGCCGAGCCGAAGCTGGCGGAAACCGATGAAGAGCGGGCGTTGTTCGTGGCGTTGGACCAAGGACGGGGGGCGATCTCTTCGGCCATCGAAGCCGAAGATCTCGCCGCGGCCATGGCCGCGATGGCAGCGCTTCGTGGACCCATTGATGGGTTCTTTGAGGCTGTGCAAGTGAACAGTGACAACCCGGTGATCCGACGCAATCGTTTGAACTTGCTGCATACTATTCGTGATACCTGCTCGAAGGTGGCGGATTTGACCAAGCTCACCGGTGAGCGGTCGGCGCCGGTTTTGCGGTAGCTTTGCGCGTTTGATCAAGTCAGGCGCGCCGCCTCCGAAGTGGTGCCCGCTCCCCTCAAGGGCACGACCAATGGGCACCCTTGGCCCGCGCAGATCGAGCGTGTAGGTTCGCGCTAACAAAGGATCTGCGGCATGCTTAAGAACCTCACATTCAAGGCGTTCACCGAGATAACCAGGACGGCCACCATCACGGTGGACCAGCATGGTGGTCGTGCGGCTGGGTTGCAGCGACTTATTCAGTTGAAAATGCCGGTGCCGACCACGGTGGCGTTGAGCTTTGAAACAGTTCACAAAATCGCCCAAGGGCGTTTGCCGGATGTGGCGCAGATTTTGGATTTCTTCGGTGAAACTCCATTGGTGTCGGTGCGGCCGTCCGCCGAAGGTGCGGATTGGGGCGGGCCGGGCGCCATCCTAAATATTGGTATGAATGATCGCCGCCATGGGGTGATGGTGAACTTGCATGGTGAGACGGCGGCCAATGCGCTCTACCTTCGGTTCATTCAAACCTACGCTGTCCAGGTGGCGCATTTGGATGCCGACCTGTTCGGTCTGCCGCGGCGGCCCACACAAAAGGACGTTCTGGACGCGCTTCGCACCTATGAAATGGAGACGGACGAGCCATTTCCCCAAGACCCAGGGGAGCAATTGGCCGGTGTATTGCGGTCCATGGCGCGCGCATGGGAAGGCACCTCGGCGCGATTGCTGCGGAAGGCGCGGGGTGCGCCCGAAAATGCCGGCCTCGGGCTGATTGTGCAGCGCATGGCACTGGGTGTTGGGGCAGACGAAAGCGGCTCTGGCGTGATGCAGTTTATCGACCCGGTGACTGGGGCCGGGCAAATCACGGGTCGGTATTTGAGCCAATCCCAAGGGCGCGATGCCATGGTGGACAAGGCCGCGGCGTTGTTTCTGACGCGGGACCCTCGGGGACCATCACTGGAGGAGTTGGCACCGGCGGTCTTTGATCGCTTGGTGGACCTGGGCGACGTGGCGCGGCGTGACATGCGTGACGAAATGCAATTGGAGTTCGTTATCCAAGCCGGTGAGTTGATGGTCATTGATGCGTCGCGGGTGCCGCGCAGTGCCCGCGCCAATGTGGAAATCGTCGTGACCATGGCCAACGAGGGCATCCTGAGCCGGGAGGAGGCGCTGCTGCGGGTGCCGCCGAGGTCGTTGAATGAGCTGATGCACCGACAGGTTAACCCAGAGGCTGCCCGCAACCGCTTGGCACGTGGGATTGCGGCCAGCCCAGGTGCTGCGGTTGGTAAGCTGGTGTTCAGTTCCACACGGGCCCAAGCTTTGGCGGCCCAGGATGAGCCATGCATCTTAGTGAAACGGGAAACCACGCCCGACGATGTGCGTGGGATGCATGCGGCCAAAGGTGTTTTGACGGCCAAAGGTGGCATGACCAGCCACGCGGCTGTGATCGCCCGTGGCCTAGGTGTGCCCTGCGTTGTTGGTGCCAGCGAAGTCACAATCGACCGTCGCGCGCGCAGCATGCGTTTGGCCAATGGTACGGTCTTGAAAGAAGGTGATCTGGTGACACTGGACGGCAGCGCGGGCGAAGTGCTGCGTGGCGAGGTGCCATTGTTGGAATCCGCCCTTGGCGACACGTTCCAAACGCTTTTGGCGTGGGCTGACGAGGTCCGCGATATTGGCGTGCGGGTGAATGCAGATACCCCGGAGGATGCGCAAATTGCGCTAAAGTTCAAAGCTGAAGGCATTGGTCTGTGCCGCACGGAACACATGTTCTTCGACGATGACCGCCTGACGGTGATGCGCGAAATGATTTTCGCCGATGAATCCGAAGACCGCGCCGATGCGCTGCGGCAGTTGTTGCCCATGCAGCGTGCCGACTTCACTCGGCTATTCGAGATCATGGAGGGTTTGCCGGTGTGCATTCGCCTCTTCGATCCCCCGCTCCACGAGTTTCTGCCTCATGACCGGCAAGGTGTGGTGGACTTGGCCAACGCACTGGGGCGGTCTGTGTCAGACGTGCAGGCCCGTATAGATAGTCAGACCGAGTTCAATCCAATGTTGGGTCTGCGAGGCGTCCGGTTGGGGATCACCGTGCCCGAAATCTACGAAATGCAGGTGCGCGCGATTTTCGAGGCCGTCTTGGAAGTGGCGGAGCAGGGTATCACCGTGACGCCTGAGATCATGCTTCCGCTGGTGTCCGCGCGGCGGGAGGTGGAGATCCTGCAAACCCGTATCGAACGTGTGGCAGCGACTGTGCGTGCCGAGAAGATGGGTCAGTTTGAATACAAACTCGGCGTCATGGTGGAAACCCCGCGTGCCGCGCTCAAGGCCCACAAGATCGGTGAATTGTGTGCCTTCATGTCGTTTGGCACCAACGACCTCACTCAGATGACCTATGGCCTGTCGCGGGACGACGCGGGGCGGTTCATGCAGACTTATGTCCAATCCGGCGTTTACCCTGAAGATCCATTTCATCAGTTGGACAAAGAGGGCGTGGGCGAGCTTTTGAAGATCGGAGCCGAGCGGGGACGGTCGAAAAACCCAGACATCGCCCTGTCGCTTTGTGGCGAACACGGGGGGACCGCCGATTCGATAGCTTTCTGCCGTGCGGCAGGATTTACCTATGTTTCCTGTTCACCATTCCGCGTGCCTGTGGCCCGATTGGCCGGCGCTCATGCCGTATTGCAGCAATCTGCGTGATGTGCATTCTCTAACAGCCTGACAGAAAACACTTTGCCCATGTGAATCTGTCGCGTGTCGTGGCTGCAACGCAGCAATGGCTCTCGACTCGTTGGCCAGTGTTGTTCGGTGCGTCAGTCTTCTATAAAGCGCAAGTTCAAATTAACTTGTGTGGGGTGAGATCGACATGTTCCGGCGATTTCTGCTGACAATTGCGGCACTGGGAACCGCTACCGTCCTGAGCGCAGATGTGACGCTAAGCACATCCAACGACCCGTCGTTGGATTTTGATCGCAAGTTGACTGAACTTTTTAACCAAGAACGTGAAGGTCTGGCCATCGTTGGAAATGCGCGTCTGCGCAACTTGATGGTGCGTCCGGTGCCCCGTGGGGACCGACAACCGCCAGTGCGTGAATTAGAGTACACGCGCGCATGGCTCATGGATCAAACCGTGACTGTGAACGGACCTGCCAAGGAGTGTCTGGCTGAGGCTCTCTACTTCGAAGCGCGCGGTGAAAGCATCAAGGGCCAGTTTGCCGTGGCCGAAGTGATTTTGAACCGGGTGAAATCTTCACGGTATCCAGACACCGTATGTGGGGTGATCAATCAGGGCACCGGTCGGAAATATGCCTGTCAATTCACCTACACTTGCGATGGTATTGCGGAGAACATCCATGAACCACGCGCTTGGGCACAGGTGTCTCAGGTGGCGGGGTTGATGCTGCAAGGGGCAGAGAGCAATCTGACCCAAGGGGCCACGCATTACCATACCCATGCTGTGAACCCATCCTGGTCCCGGAAATTCGACCGCACAGCGTCCATCGGCGTCCACTACTTCTATCGGCAATAACTCTACGTCACACTTGCTAAGTGTCTGTGGCATGGGTTATTTCGCGCGGATTGAGCGGCAACTGGACCCATGCGCGATTATTACCGGCCCCTGTTATCCACCGATCCCGTACGTCCTCCGGATGCCCTCACGTTGGCAGGGGGCTGGGCGTGGTTTAACTCCGTCCATGTCATGTCTCGCACATCGACACCGCGTGTCATGCCAGCCACTGACCTATGCGATCAAATCCGCTGCGCGCTCACGTCTGAACGGGCCCCTGTCGGCGGAACAACTTTGGACCAGCCCCGAGTTTTGGGCATCCTCAACGTGACGCCAGATAGTTTTTCTGACGGCGGTGATCACGTCGTGGCATCTGGTGCGCTCCGACGGTCAGGGCAAATGTGGGACGATGGCGTCAACTGGATAGATATCGGAGCCGAGTCCACTCGCCCGGGCGCGCAAACTGTTCCCGTGAACGAAGAACTGGCTCGCCTCGCGCCTTATTTTGACAGCGGAGAAAGCTTGGGTGCGTTTTCCATAGACACCCGTAAGGCCGTGGTGGCGCAGTCGGCCCTTGGTGCCGGTGCTGTCATGGTCAACGACGTGTCGGCGATGGCCTTCGACCCTGATATGACCGGTGTCATGGCCAACAGTGAAGCTGCTGTCTGTCTGGTGCATGCCCAGGGCGATCCGGAGACCATGCAGCAAAATCCGACCTATGAGGACGTCCTCTTCGACGTATATGACAGTCTCGCGGTCCGAGTTGCCTATGCCGAAGCGGCGGGGATAACCCGCGACCGCATTGTGCTCGATCCCGGCATTGGCTTTGGAAAGACCTTGGAGCACAATCTAACACTGCTCCAAGACATTGCGCTGTTCCATTCCTTGGGATGTGCTCTGATGGTTGGCGCATCTCGCAAAGGGTTTGTGGGCAAGCTGTCGGGCGTTGATAACCCCAAAGACCGTGTCGCTGGATCGTTGGCCGTTGCTTTGGCCATGGCGGCGCAGGGCGTGCAAATCCACCGCGTTCACGACGTGGCCGAAACCGTGCAAGGGTTCCGTATGCTGACGGCCATTTGGGGCCATGCCACGGACGATTCTGAGGACACATGACGCGCAAACTATTCGGCACCGACGGTGTCCGCGGCCAAGCCAACACATTTCCGATGACGGCCGATATGGCGCTGCGCTTGGGTGCCGCTGCGGGTAGGTATTTCCGGCGCGACGGAGCCAAGGGCCTGCGCGCCGTCATCGGCAAGGACACCCGGCGGTCGGGCTACATGATCGAAACAGCGCTGTGTGCGGGGCTTACATCCACCGGCATGGATGTGTTTTTCCTTGGCCCGGTGCCAACGCCTGCGGTGGGGATGCTCACCCATTCCATGCGCGCCGATGTGGGATTGATGATCTCGGCCAGCCATAACCCGCACTACGACAATGGTATCAAGTTCTTTGGACCCGACGGGTTCAAACTGTCTGATGCCGCTGAGGCCGAGATCGAAGCGATGTGCCATGCCGGTGTGGAACCCGCCAAGCCGCAAAACATCGGTCGCGCGAAACGGATCGACGACGGGCGTTTCCGATATGTGGAACGTGTGAAATCCACCTTCCCTTCGGGCATGCGGCTGGACGGTCTGAAGGTTGTGATCGATTGCGCCAATGGGGCTGGATACCGGGCCGCGCCTGAAGTGCTTTGGGAACTTGGCGCGGACCTGGTGCAGATCGGGACCAAACCAAACGGCTACAATATCAACGAAAGCGTGGGCTCCACGGCGCCAGGCTTGGCAGCGGCAGCAGTGGTGAATTCTCGGGCCGACGTGGGCATTTGTCTGGATGGCGATGGGGACCGCGTTCTCATTCTGGACGAAACTGGGACCGCGGCGGATGGGGATCAGCTCATGGCGCTGTTCGCGGACCGTTGGTCTTTGGAAGGGCGTCTCAAGGACAACACACTGGTGGCCACAGTGATGTCGAACCTTGGACTGGAGCAACACCTGCGCAGCCATGGCATGGCGTTACACCGGACCCCGGTGGGGGATCGCTACGTGGTGGAGGCCATGCGGCGCGAAGGCTGGAACCTGGGCGGGGAACAGTCAGGTCACATTGTAATGTCCGACTATGCCACAACGGGCGATGGACTGTTGGCGGGTCTACAGTTCCTGGCTGAAATGAAACGAACCGGTGCCCGCGCGTCGGAGTTGGCCCAGGTCTTTGAACCTGTGCCCCAACTGTTGAAAAACGTGCGCTACACCGATGGGGCTGCGCCGCTGGAAGCCGCCAGCGTCAAGGCTGCAATTGCTGACGCAGAGGCCGCGTTGGAAGGCAAGGGACGGCTCTTGATCCGTAAATCGGGAACCGAGCCGTTGATCCGTGTGATGGCTGAATGCACCGACGATCAGATGTTGACCGAGGTTGTGGACGGTATTGCAGATCAGGTGGCGGCGGCGGCCACAGCGTAACAGTCCCGGCCGGACAGTCTCGAAGCGAGCGGAGTTTTGTTAAAATGGCGCGTCTTTGGCGCGACGTGATGTTCCCCAACTTTGGCTGTGCCAAAGCCGGGGCCCCGCCGTCTGGGCCAAACGTCAAATATCATTCTATGGTGGCAGAGCGGCGTAATCGTGCTCACCGCTTTGGGAGAAAGCCTTGAGTTGTGAACTTCCCCTAAGTAACTGATACTATCTTGGTTTCAGCGCGCACTGAAATGGCTTCTGATCTCGTTGCTATGCCTTCGTCTTTCCTCTCACCGTCCAAGCCACCCCAGATGATTTGCAGTGGTCCAGGACCCGTGAGACGCTTCGCATGATACAGCAAAGTGGACCGGACCATGCCCGAGCATTTTATCGCCTTTTGGAATGTCGAAAATCTCTTTGGCCCCGAGGATCACCCGCACCGTGAGGAGCGGATTGCGTCCCGTATCCGCAGCGATTTGGTCGGTTGGGATCGCGCCATGTACGACCGGAAGTGTGCGCAGTTGTCAGACATCATCGCGGGCATGGACACAGGGAGTGGCCCCGACATTTTGGGCGTTTGCGAGGTGGAGGATGCCCACGTTCTCGGTGACCTGGTGGCCGCACTGGAGGCCCGTTTGCCCGATCGGAGCTACGGCATTGTGCATGCTCAAAACGATGCGGATTGGCGCGGCATCGACACGGCGTTCATCTATGACCGGGATCGTTACAGCGTAGACCCGGACCTTGTTTTCAACCACTTCGTCGTGCGACGTACCGGCACGCGGGACATTCTTCAGGCCACATTTCGAACCATGGCTGGCAACGACCTGGTGTTGCTTTGCAACCACTGGCCTGCGCGCAAGGGCAATCCCGAAGGCAGTGCCGGGTTTCGTGCCACCGCGGGCGAAACTTTGGCCTATTGGCACGACCGCATTCGAGAGGAGACCGGGACGCGCACGCCCATCCTTGCCATGGGCGATTTCAACGACGATCCATGGGACGCCTCCGTCATGGTCAATGCCAATGCCAAGCGCGAACGGGGTGATGTGGAACGGTCCAATTCCGCCATGTTCTATAATTTCGCCTGGGAATATATGCAGGTGACGGCAATTTCTGCGTCGGGTCGGACGCGGCGATTGGCTGGCACGCTGTACTATGACAATGACGGGTGCCTCTATGATCAAATGCTAGCAAACCGCGCTTTGCTCGATAGCAAAGCGGCGAGTTTCAAAGTGGTCGATGGGTCCGCTCGAATGGAAACGCCCCAGGCCATGGTGGACAACAGTGTGAGCCGTGGTCCACGACGCTTTGGACTGCCCAAAGGAAAGGCGTCCAAGGTGGACCTGGACGGCTACAGTGATCACTTTCCGGTTTCGATCCGTTTGATTGAAACAGAGTAGCGGGGCAGTGCGGCCCAGCCGCCGGTAGACGCTATCAGTTCTTTTCCTGGTCGACGAGCTTGCCCGCAGAAATCCAGGGCATCATGCCCCGCAACTTGGCACCGACCTCTTCGATCTGGTGGGCGTCGTTCATGCGGCGGGTGCCCTTGAAGAACGGCTGACCCACAGCATTTTCTTGCATGAAGTCGCGTACGAATTTGCCGGTTTGGATGTCGCGCAGGATCGCCTTCATCTCGGCTTTGGTCTGATCGTAAGGCAGGACCCGCGGGCCGGACACATACTCGCCATACTCCGCCGTGTTGGAAATCGAGTAGTTCATGTTAGCGATGCCGCCCTCGTAGATCAGGTCCACGATCAGCTTCACTTCGTGCAGGCACTCGAAGTAAGCCATCTCTGGCGCGTAACCAGCTTCCACCAGGGTTTCGAAACCCATGCGGATGAGTTCCACTAGACCGCCGCAGAGAACCGCTTGTTCACCGAAGAGGTCGGTTTCACACTCTTCGCGGAAGTTGGTTTCGATAATGCCAGACCGGCCACCGCCGATGGCAGAGCAGTAGGACAAACCGATTTCCAAAGCTTTGCCCGTTGCGTCGTTGTTCACGGCCACAAGGCAAGGCACGCCGCCGCCTTTGGTGTATTCGCCGCGCACGGTGTGGCCGGGGCCTTTGGGGGCCATCATGATGACGTCGACACCCGCTTTGGGTTCGATCAGTCCGAAATGTACGTTCAGACCGTGGGCAAAGGCAATGGCCGCGCCTTCTTTCAGATTGTCGTGGACGTATTTCTTGTAGGTTTCGGCCTGCAATTCATCG
The DNA here is from genome assembly GCA_039178645.1 of Pseudomonadota bacterium. Lineage (GTDB taxonomy): Bacteria > Pseudomonadota > Alphaproteobacteria > Rhodobacterales > Rhodobacteraceae > Mangrovicoccus. The sequence goes on from JBCDFD010000079.1 coordinate 13,388, forward strand.
GGCATTGTGAACATGATCAGGTCGCACCAGGCCGCGGCTTCGGCGATGCCCATGACCTTGAGACCTTCGCCTTCTGCTTTCTTAGCGCTTGGCGAGCCTTCGCGCAGTGCAACGACCACGTTCTTAGCACCTGAGTCGCGCAGGTTAAGGGCGTGGGCGTGGCCTTGGCTGCCGTAGCCCAGAATGGCTACGTTCATGTCTTTGATCATGTTAACGTCGCAATCGCGATCATAGTAAACGCGCATGATTATCTCCTAGCGGTTGGATTTGCCGGGCAGCATACGAGTAATCCGGCCATAGGAGCGGCATTTTGGGGTTTAATCGCTTATTTTTTTGCGTATCTATAATCAAAATAGGTATCCGTTGGTTTTTTCATGCTAGACGACACAGACCGGCGACTCTTACGTCAATACCAATATGCACCGGACCTTTCGGTCACGGATCTGGCGGATCAAGCCGGATTGACACCTGGCACCTGCGCGCGGCGGTTAGACCGTATGCGGGAGGCTGGGATCATCCGTGCAAATCGGGCCCTGATCAACTGGCGCGCCCTTGGCTACGAAGTAGAGGTATCTTTGCGCGTAACGTTGGAGAAATCCGTGCCACGGGCCTTCGATGAGTTTCTCGCCGCCGCGCGCGAAGTAG
>JBCDFD010000080.1:0-13980 GCA_039178645.1 Pseudomonadota bacterium
CTTGTCCCGCATGATGTCGGTCACGCGGGTGTTGATGCCCCACTGGACCTTTTCGGGCAAACCTCGGCGGATCAGCTCCTCACAGAACTGAATGAACTTCTTGCGGTTGATGGTGGGTTCTTCGTCTGCGAGGATAAAAAAGCCAACCCCCTGGGTTTCCACCAGGTTCTCGATTTCATCGACCACCTTGAGCGGGTCTCGCACGCGGTAGTCGCGCCAGAATTTCCACTGCGAACAGAAGGAACAGGTGAAGGGGCACCCGCGTGCCATATTGGGGATCGCCACGCGAGTGCCGAGTGGGATGTAGATGTACTTCTCCCACTCAAGGATGGACCAATCTGGATCGATGCCGTCGAGGTTTTTCACCGTGGACGCGGCTTGGGTGGCCACAATCTCGTCGCCGTCCTTGAACGCCAAACCATGGATGCGCCGTTGATCCGTGGGCCAGCGCCCGTCGCGGATGGCAGTCATCAGCTTGACTACAATTTCTTCACCTTCGCCCCGGACGATCACGTCGATCCACGGGGCCTCGGACAGGACTTGTCGATACATAAAGGTGGCGTGGATACCGCCCAAAACCTTGATCGCGCCCGGCACTTCTTCCTTCACCAACTCCAAGACCCGCTCAGCCTTGTAGATCGACGGGGTGATAGCGGTGGTGCCCACCACGTCGGGCTTAAGCTCGCGCAGTTTCGCCCGGATCGTATCTTCATCCAGGTCATTGGTCATGGCGTCGATGAAATGGATATCGTCGAAGCCCGCGTTTTTTAGCGATCCTGTCAGATATGCCGCCCAGGCAGGCGGCCAGTTGCCCGCAATCTCTGCTCCACCAGAGCGATAGTTGGGGTGTATGAATACAATGCGCATGGCCGACTCCCTGGCTTTGCAGGAAGTGTAAACTTTAATGTGTCAGGATAAATTGACACACATCAAGTGACAGATCACTCGGCGGCCGCCGCCGGTACGCTTGAGGTTTCCGGCAAACTGTACAACCCCGCCGTGGTGCCTCTGAGGCCAACAAGGGCCAAAACCGTGTCAATTGTGGGTGTCGGTGTGCCTGTCAGGCGGCCCAACTCTTGAACCGACCCGAGCAGCGCATCTATTTCCATGGGCCGACCGGCCTCCAGGTCTTGCAGCATCGACGTCTTGTGCGCGCCCACGGCAGCCCCACCTGCAATGCGCTTGTCCACGTCGATGGGAAACTTCACGCCAAGGCTTTCGGCAATCGCTTGGGCTTCGACCATCATATTGCGCGCCACCGCACGCGATCCCGGTTCGGTGCAAATCACGTCAAGTGTGGCATGCGTCAGCACCGAAATTGGATTGAATGACAGGTTACCCCAAAGCTTCACCCAGATCTCATCCCGTAATTTTGGACGAACCGGAGCCTTCAGTCCCGCCGCGGTGAGCGCCTTCGACAGTGCCTGCGCCCGCTCTGACCGGCTCCCGTCCGGTTCGCCCAGGCTGAACCGGTTGCCCTCGATGTGCTTAATCACGCCGGGCTCGATCACCTCAGCAGCCGGATAAACCACGCAGCCCAACACGCGGTCCGGTCCAAATCCGTTCCATTGGGCGTTGCCTGGGTCCACGCTGGCCAGCCGCGTCCCTTCCAATGGGCCACCGATCTTGTGGAAATACCACCACGGCACGCCGTTGACGCCGCTGACGATGGTTGTCTTTTCCCCAATCAAGGGCTGCATTTTGGACACCACCGGTGGAACCGAGTGCGCTTTCAAGGTCACAATCACATAATCTTGGGCACCAAGGTCCGCCGGGTCGTCCGTGGCGCAGACCTCCACTCGAGTCTCTTTGCCCCCATTCTCTTCCTCAATCAGCCGTAGACCATTTGCGCGCATGGCTTTCAAATGGGGTCCGCGCGCCACGAGGCTCACCTCCGCACCCGCTTCGGCAAGCTTCACTCCCATATACCCGCCGATGGCACCCGCACCGAAAACACAGATCCGCATAGTCAAAGTCTCCCACCCAACGCCTGGGTCTTCATTGTTCCCGAAATACTCCGGGGGTGCGGGGGCAGAGCCCCCGCGCGGGGCGACGCCACAGGCGGCGCAATCCCTCTCGGCTCAGGCGGCTTCCTTCACAAGCCCCAGCTTTTCCGCCAGTCCGATACGTTGCATCTTGCCGGTGGCGCCTTTGGGGATTTCATCCAAGATCACCACGCGGCGGGGCACTTTGAAGTCCGCCAAACGCTCCGCAGCGAATGTGCGTATGGTCCGTTCGTCCGCCTCTTGGCCCTCGCGCAGGACCACCGCGGCAGCCACTTCTTCGCCGAGCTTTGGATGGGGCAGGGCAAAGGTCACGCACTGTTGCACCGCCGGATGATCCATCAACACAGCATCCACTTCCAACGGCGACACCTTTTCGCCACCGCGGTTGATGATCTCCTTTAGGCGTCCGGTCAGGCTTAAATATCCTTCGGCATCCTTTGATCCCTGGTCTCCGGTCCGGAACCACCGATGCCCATCCGCCTCAAAGAAATTCTTAGCGTTGGCCTCAGGATTGCCTTCATAGCCCGGTGTCACATTGGGACCCGAGATACAGATCTCTCCCACTGACATTTGGTCCTCGAGGATCCGATTTTCGACCTCATGGGCGATGCGCATCATAGGGCCAGCCTCCACCCCGACCGCGCCAGGTTTCTGGGACCGTGGCGGCAGAGGGTTCGACGCCATTTGATGCGCTGCCTCGGTCATGCCGTAGGCTTCCACAACCGGGGCGTCGAAAAGCTCTGCCAGAGCTTCGAACACCTGCGGTGGCAAAGACGCCGACGACGACCGCAGGAACCTTAGGTTCACGCGGTCCACGATATCTTTGTTGCGGGATGCCCGCGCCAGGATCGCTTGGTGCATGGTCGGGACAGCCGTGTACCAACTGGGTTGAACCGCATCGAGCCATCCCCACACCTTCAGTGCATCAAATCCTGGCGTGCAGAAAATCGAAGCACCTCCCGCCAGTGACGAGGCCACCGCCGCGATAAGTCCATGGATGTGGAAAAGCGGCATGATGTTCAGGCAACGGTCCTCTGGCGTCAGTTCCAGAGTGTCCTTGATATGCACAGCCGACGCCGCGATGTTGGACTGCAAAAGCGGCACGATTTTTGGCCGCGATGTGGTCCCCGAGGTATGCAGGATCAGTGCCACATCATCTGCGCCTGGCGCAGATGTATCACAGTCTCCCCCATGACCTTCGGCACTCAGTGAAAACTCACCCGCCGCGTCGCCAGCACGCAACCGCAGGACCACCAGGCCGTGTTTTTGCGCCGCCTCCAAAGCAGGACCGTCATAGCCATCGGCCAAGATAATCGCTTTCGCCCGCAGGTCGGTGAGGTAGAAATCAAATTCATCCACGCGGTAGGCCGGGTTCAACGGTGCTGTGGTCGCCAATTGGGCCACTGTCACAAACGCCGCCGCCATCTCGGGGCCGTTTGGCAAAACGATGGCCACTCGGTCGCCCCGGCCAACGCCAGCCGCGTGCAAGGCTGCGCGCACCGCTTCGGTTTGCACACCCAAACCGCCGTAGGTCAGCCAGGGCCGGTCCAAGCCCCCCAAGGCTGGTGCGCCCGCGTCCTGCGCTGCGATTAAGTCAGACAGTAGTGCCGACATTCCCGATTCCCCTTCCCTCATTCCACCCAGGCTCACTCAGCCGGCGTCACATCTTTGCTGCGCTTGTCGCGCAGAGCTTTCAAAAACGGCAGCGCAAAGAAGACCACTGCCAGGGCCAAGAAGCTCGCCGACAACGGCCGCTCCACAAAGGCCAGAACATTCCCTTGCTCTGCAATTAGTGTTTGACGGAAACTTTTCTCCATCAATGGGCCAAGCACCAGGGCCAATACCAGCGGAGCCAGCGGATAATCGGCTTTGCGCAACAAATATCCGCAAATTCCGAAACCTGCGATCAGCCACACGTCATGGATTTTCTGCGTCGGCGCGAAGCCACCCACAAGGCAGAGCACCAGAACCACCGCACAAAGCACCGTGAATGGCATCCGCAGCGACCAAACGAAAAGTGGGATCAAGGCCAGGTTGATCACAACCGCCGCCACGTTGGCTGTGTAAAGCGAGCTAATCAGTCCCCAAACAAACTCTGGACTTTCGATGAACAACATCGGACCGGGCACTAAGCCCCACATGATCATGCCGCCCAGCAACAGCGCAGTGGTCGGTGAGCCTGGAATCCCCAGTGTGAGCATGGGCAACAACGATCCGGTGGAGGCCGCATTGTTGGCTGTCTCCGGCGCGACGACACCTTCCACCGCGCCTTTGCCGAATTTTTCAGGCGTCTTGCTGGCCTGTTTGGCCACCCCGTAGGCCATGAGCGAGGCCGGTGTGGCGCCCGCCGCGGGAAGCATGCCCACAAAGAACCCCATGAATGACCCAAAGCTTATTGTGCCCACGGTTCTTTTCAACGCCCCCCAAGTGGCGCGCATTTCTTTCCACGTGAAGCGTGCCGCTGTCACCATGGGGGCGCTTTTGGAGGTTTCCACCGTGTAGAGCACCTCGCCAATCCCGTAGATCCCAATGGCCAGGATCAAAAAGCTTATGCCCGCATAAAACCCAGGCTGGTCGCCAAAAATCAGCCGTGGCTGACCGGATATGAGGTCGAGCCCGACCGTGCTCAGCACCAGCCCCAGACAGATCATGGCAATGGTCTTCAGGATGTCATCGCCGCCCAAGCCCACAAATGTTGTGAAGGCCAACAAGACTAATGCAAACTCTTCCGCCGGACCGAAGGCCAAGGCGACATCCGCCAGCGGTGCTGCGAACAGGGTGAAGAGGATGACCGAAATGGTCCCCCCAATGAACGACGCCAATGCCGCTGCGATCAGAGCCAGACCTGCTTTGCCCTGCTGGGCCAACGGTCGTCCATCAAAGGTCGTGGCCACAGCGGTGGATGCGCCGGGTATTCCGAGCAGGATTGATGAAATCGCGCCACCGTACATCGCGCCATAGTATATCGCCGCCAGGAAAATGATAGCCGAGGTGGGTGGCACAATGAACGTGAGCGGAAGCACAATGGCCACGCCATTCACCGATCCCAGGCCGGGCATGGCGCCGATGAAAAGGCCGACCGTGACCCCGAGGATCACAATGGCCAGATTGAGGGGCATCAAAGAGGTCGCGAAACCTTCGGCGAGCAGCGAAAGCGTGTCCATGGTCTCGGGTCCTCAGAAAAAGATGGCGTACAGCGGCAAGAACAGCGGCTCGGTTACACCCTTGGGCAGCAGGATTTTCAGTGTCACCTCAAAGAAGAAGAACACGAACATCACTGTGCCCAGTGTCAGCAGCCCGGTGAGCGTCCATGAATGCTGTCCGTGCAACCGCAGATACCAAACCATGAAAACGGGGATCGCAATATAGGCCCCAAGGTATGACAGCGCCGCTATGGTTAAGACCACGGCCAATGCAACTTGGAACACCGCGCTGCGTGTTTCTGGGTCGAAGAACGGCTCGTCCGGCATGTCATCCCGAACCGCCTTGAAGAGGATTGCCAGAGCGCAAGACAACATCACCGCGGACAACCAAAATGGAAACGCTCCGCCGCCTGGGCCTTCCTCTGGCACCCATCCAATGGGCAATTCCAGCGCATAGACCATACACACGAGTGAGAAACCGGCGATCGCAAGCGCGATCAACGCTTCGGCTTTGACGAGAGCTTTCATTTTGTGACGTCCGAGCAAGCAAGCAGAAAGAGTGGGGCTCCAGACCCGAGGCGCCCCATAGTCGGGAGATGGGATTAGGAACCGGCCAGTTCGCCAGTGCCTTCCAGGATCGCGCGGTGCTTTTCCCGTTCCACCAGGAAGTAATCCTGCAGCGCATCACCGGTCAGGAAGTCAGGCAACAGAGCCTTTTCGGATGTGTATGTCTGCCACTCTTCAGTTGCGGCGACCTTCTCGAACATCTCGGTGTAGTAGGCGACTGCTTCCGCTGGCATGCCCGGAGGCGCCACAAAGGACCGCTGCATGGTGTAAGTCATGGGGTGACCCAACTCACCCATGGTGGGGACGTCTGGGAACACAGCCAAACGGTCTTCGGTGAAGGCGGCCAGAGGACGGGACTTGCCAGCTTGCCAGAACCCCATCTGTTCCGAGGGGTTGTTCACGGTGCTGTCGATGTGACCGCCGACCAGGGCCTTGGCCACTGCCCCGCCTCCTTTGAACGGCACGTACGTGATGTCGAGGTCAAAGGTTTCTTCGAGCATCGCAGTCACAAGGCTGTCTTCTTGGCCCGTGCCGGTGCCACCCATTTTCCATTCGCCACCCTTGGCTTTCACCGCCACCACGAAATCGTCGAGCGATGTGATGTCGCTGTCGGCGTTCACCCACAGAACGAAAGTGTCCAGCGCCATGCGCGCGATCGGCTCGAACTCTTCAATGTTCACACCGATGTCCGTGCGCAGTGGGGTGGTGTAATAGCTGTTCAGCGTTGCCATAATCACATGCGCATCACCGGATTTGTCTTGCAGATATCGCAGCGCTTCCGCACCAGACCCGCCGCCTTTGTTGATTGGCAGAACCGGCATGTTGGACAGGTTTTCTTTTTGAATGATCGACTGGAACAGACGCGCCAAACGGTCCGCACCACCGCCTTGTCCGGCCATGATCACCATTTCGACAGGCTTCTGGGGCTTCCAAGCTTCCGCCGCTGCGGGCAGAGCCGAGGCCAGCGCAATCGCCGCCGCGCCGAAACCGGCAATCCATGTGGATGTTTTCATGAGTTCCTCCCTGGGGACTTTTTCTTGCGCGCTGGGGCGTGTTGCCCTGCGACATCTTGCAAACTAGACCCAGAAATTTCACACGCATGGACTTTCGAGTCGTGAGGTTACATTGTGGAAATACCGGCGGAAGATCGGTAAATTTGTAAAGTCTCGGGAGGACCGCCATGGGCAAAGCCTTCATTGGCCCGCGCCTACGGCAATTGCGTAAGGAAAATGCGCAAACGCAGGCCGACATGGCCCGCGCGTTGGACGTCAGTCCGGCCTACATCAACCTGCTCGAAGGCAACCAACGGTCCCTGTCGGTCAAAATGCTGGTCCGGCTGTCCGAAGCCTACGGCATCGACTGGAAAGATCTGCTCACCGACGATGGCGACGCGGCGGTGGCGGATCTGCGCAAACTGGTGCGTGACCCGGTTTTCGGGGACGACGTGCCGGATCTGTCTGAATTGCGCGCCGCGGTGGACCATGCACCAAGTGTGGTGCAGCGCATGATCGAACTGCACCGCAGCTATCGGTCGCTTTTGGACAGTGTGGCCCACCGGATGGAAGAAGGTTCCATCGAGAGCTTGCTGACCACATCGCCAGAAGCGATGATCCACGACTTCTTCCGGTCCCATCGGAACTACTTTCCTGCGCTGGAACAGGCTGCCTCGCAAATGCGGATGGTCACTGGCCTGCGGATGGAAAACGCATTTGTGGCCCTGCGGGACCGTTTGCAGGGTGAACTGGGCATCACCGTGCAAATCGGCAAGGTCGGCCAAATGCCCGATGACCTGAGAGTGTATGACCGCGAAAACAAAGTGCTCCTCTTGTCCGAGGCGCTCGACCATCCCAACCGAGCTTTCCAGATGGCGCACATGCTGGCGCTGGAAGACTACAAAAGACCGCTCGATCAACTGGTCGCGAGCTCCGATCTGGCCGACGGTCGGGGGGCAAAGCGGTTGCGCGTGGAATTGGCCAACTACTTGGCCGCCGCGGCTCTCATGCCCTATCGCCTGTTTTGGGAGGCGGCCGAAGAATTGGGGTATGACCTGGACCTTTTGGCGGCCCGTTTTGGCGTCTCTTTGGAACAGGTGGCCCACCGTCTCACGACATTGCAACGGGAAGGTTGCGAGGGCGTGCCCTTCTTCTTCCTGCGCATGGATCACGCGGGTAATGTCACCAAACGGTTCAACGCCACCGGGTTTCACTTGGCCGAACACGGCGGGGCTTGCCCCCGGTTGTCAGTGCATCGCGCATTCCTGAACCGTGGAGCGTTCTTGCCCCAGACAGTGGAACTGCCCGATGGGTCACAGTTTTTCACGCTCAGCCGAACAGTGGATCGTCCGGCCCTGGGTCACACCAAAGAAACCCGACACCTCGCCATCGCCTTGGGCTGTCCCGTGGACCATGCTCACCGACTGGTCTACGGCCAAAGCACAACCGCCAGCGAACTCACTCAGATCGGCATCAACTGCCCGCTGTGCCCGCGCCAACGCTGCCCACAACGGGCCCACCAACCCTTACACTTCGAACTCCCCATGAGCCCCGACCGCCGCGGCGGCACGCGGTACGAAAGCTGAAACTGCCGCTCAAAGCCCGGCTTCTTCCAGCTTCATCGTTCTAAAAATACTCAAGGTCCAGGCCTTTGGGCCAAACGTAATGGTTCCGTCCGTCTGAGCGTTGGGGCCGAGAACCAGCGTGTCGTGCGGTCCCAATGGGACCGCTCCACTTAATCAGTTCACGATTGGAAAAGCGGGAAGCTGACGCCCAAAGCCCACGCGAGGATGAGACCGCTGGCGAGACCAGCGCTCAAAGGACCGGAGCGGGCCGCAATCCAGCGCCCCATGGTGCCGTAGACCACGAAAAACAGTAGGATCACCGGCAGGATGATCACCAAAAAGAACAACTCACTGGGTTTGATCGCCACCGCCAAAACCAGTGACGCAATCAACACCAAGCGCGCCACTACACGCCGCCAGGCGGGGCTGGACGCTGGGTCAGTGATCATGGCGTCGGACACAAGAAATGGCACGGTGCCCAAGGCCAAAACTGCGATGATACCCAGTCGCATGAAGTTGGGCAGAAAGCTCGCACCATAATGGTCGAGAGCGAGGCCAAAAACACCCAGGCCCCACGCCACGAACGCCAGTGCCGCCAGCGGTCGCACGGTCTCGCCGCGGATCGATTTTCCAAAATACCAAAGCAGCCCCAGCTGGAGCGCTCCGTATATCAGCAGATGCAGCATGAGGTAATCTGCGACCAAAACAGGTAGGATGGTCAGCGGGATTTGCGTGGCGATCAGCGGGGCAGCCACCGCTGGCACCACCAGGGCAGCACCGAAGTGTTTCAAGCTGATCGGCGTCTCCGGTGCCCGTACGTCCCCAGCAAACCGCACAACCAGGGGCCAAAAGAGTGCCACCAAGGCCGCCAATAGCCCAAGCACCCAAGGTCCCGTTTGGTGCAGCGGTTCGGTGCCGGACCACTCATAGCTGGCGTTCAGCCAGTCCCGCGCTTCGGTCAGAGCCGTCGCGGAATAGAGGACACCAACGTGCTCCACCCCCGGCGCAGCGACGGCCCGTCGGGTCACGTCTCCGACCGTCACGGTTTGGCCTTCGCTGGCATAGGCATCCAAAACACTCATTGCGCCGCGGGCGGCGTCCCGAAGATGCGGCTCGTATTCCCCTGATATAATCAGCAAGTTCTTAGGCGCATCCGCCGTCACCGCTTCGGAGTACATCGAAATGGCCACGATCGGTCCCGTTGCCGGGTCTTCGAGGCCCGTGCGCACCAAAATGTCTGACGCCATGGAATGGCCGAGTACGGCCACAGGTTGCCCGCTCAACTCGCTGGCATGGGCCACCACCTCGCGGGTTTGCGCCACCAACAAGCGTGTGGTGCCGTCGAGCGCGTTGACGTCGCCCGACATTGGCACGGCGTGACGCCCGTGGCCTTCAAAATCAAACGCCACCACTTGGTAGCCCGCCCGCGCCAGGGTCAGGGAAAAGCTTTCCATCATCTGCCGCGATCCTGCGAAGCCATGGGCGACAACCACGGGCGGTCCCGCTGCGCCGTTGCTGTAGCTGGTGATTGGCGTTTCACCCACGCGGTCGTGCGTGATGGTCAGGCCGGACCGCATGCTTTCCAGTTGCCAGACCGACAAGATGGCCAAGGCAAGGGCCGCAAGCCCCACAATCCAGGGCAATGCGATGCGAACGGGGCGGGCGATTAGCGTATCCATATACTTTATACGCTCCCACCCTCCGATTGGATGTGCCTTTAAACAAAAAGCTTAGCTTTCAAACAAGGCCCGTAATTCCGCAAAGTCCTGTAGTTTTGTGGCGCCTTCCGGCACGGCTACCTCGCTGGTCGGCACCAAATAGACTTGCATGCCCGCCGCCAGGCCCGCTGCGGCGCCGGTGCCGCTGTCTTCCACCACGACAGCGTCGGCGGGGTCGACACCCAGCAACCAGGCGGCACGCAGGTAAATCTCCGGGTCCGGTTTGCCCTTGCGGATGTCGTTGCGGCACACGCTCACCATGCCGGGCGTGATCATATCGAACCGACCCAAGTTGGCATTGACCACAATGCGGTCCGAATTCGACGCCACCGCTTGGCGCACATCGGCTGCGTCGGCCGCCGCCCATGTTTCCAATGCGCCCGGCACCGGTTTCAAGGTCTCAACACCTGCCATGTAAAGCTCGTATTTCATGGTGATCCACTGCTTGAACGGCATGTCGAGGCCCACTTCACGGCATAGCCAGCCATAGACCGCCTCTGCACTCATTCCCAAAACATGGTCGTGCAAATCGGGGGCGGCGGTGTGACCAAGTTTCTCCAACGCCTGCATGAGCGCCAATTCGTGCAACGGTTCACTGTCGATGAGTGTGCCGTCCATGTCCCAAAGGATTGCTTGCATGGTTACCCCTCCGCTGATGCCAGCACACTGACGCCCGCAGAAATTCCGTCAACATGTTTGACAAACTGCGTGCGGCGAGGCCCGATGTGGCGGAGGGAGAGGGATATGATCGACCCAAATGACCGCGCGTTTCTCACGCGCCTTTTCGATGCCGCCGTGGCCGCTGCCGATCCTTACAGAGCGCTGCAAAAAGTGCTGCCGTCCAAACCAATGGGGCGGACTATTGTGATCGGCGCGGGCAAAGGGGCGGCACAGATGGCTGCCGCGTTTGAGCGGCTTTGGCATGGTCCATTGGACGGTGTGATCGTCACACGGTATGGGTACGGCGCGACCTGCAAGCATGTGCGCGTGCTTGAGGCATCTCATCCCGTGCCGGATCTCGCAGGTCTGGACGCCAGTGCACAGTTGATGTCCGCCGTGCGCGATTTGGCCGAAGACGACTTGGTGGTGGCCCTGGTTTGCGGTGGCGGCTCCGCGCTCTTGCCCGCGCCTGCGGGCAACTTGACGCTTGAAGACGAAATTGCCCTCAACAAGGCTCTGCTCGCTTCCGGTGCGCCGATCTCTGTGATGAATGCGATCCGAAAGCAGTTCAGCAGGATCAAAGGGGGACGCCTGGCCGCTGCGGCCCATCCGGCCAAAGTGGTGAGCTTGGTTGTGTCCGACGTGCCCGGCGATGATCCGGCGCAAGTGGCCTCTGGACCGACGGTGCCCGATGCGGTGCGCGTGGAAGATGCTCGCTCTCTGATCGCAGCCCACCGGATCGACCTGTCCGACAGACTGTTGGACCATTTGGCCCATGCCGAAGACCCACCCCATCCCACTGATGCGGTGTTTGCCAATTACGAGGTCCATGTAATCGCATCCGCAGCGCTGTCCTTACAGGCGGCCAAAGAGGCGGCGGGGGCTGAGGGCGTGCCGGCCGTCATTCTCTCCGACGCCATCGAAGGCGAGGCTCGGGACGTTGGACAGGTCCACGCCGCCATAGCCGCACAAGTCCGACAAAATGCACAACCGTTTGCCCCGCCGGTTGTGATCCTTTCGGGTGGGGAAACCACGGTCACCATCCGATCCGACGGAGGTCGAGGCGGGCGCAACTCTGAATTTCTGCTGGCCGCGGCCCTTGGTCTCGATGGCACCACCGGCATCACGGCTCTGGCCGCGGACACAGACGGGATCGACGGGTCAGAGACCAACGCAGGCGCATTTGCCGACGGGACATCTGCCAACCGAATGCGAGCGGCGGGTGTGGACCCCTTGGCAGCTTTCACCGGCCACGACGCTTGGGGCGCATTCCATGCTGTCGGTGATCTTTTTGAACCCGGTCCGACCGGCACGAACGTCAACGACTTCCGCGCATTTTTGGTTCGATAACAGTCGGCCACACCAATTCTGAGTCGCGCTCCGCAGAGACAGTGGGCCCCCGAGACGGCCCTCTACAGGGGTCATGATCAGTTTGCACGCCGAAACTGGTTAACTTGCATAAATAAAATGCTTAAATTAAGTATACTTCTCGAATAATCAGCCGTTTCCGTGCCGCACTGTTGAGCGGGCTTTCGGAGCGTGTGAGTTGGTTCACTGTTCGTTACCAGTGAGGCCCCGATGAAACTCTCCACGCTCCTTTGTGCGGCTCTTGTTGCCGTTGTCCCGGCCGTTTCCAGCGCCACAAGCCTGTCGACCACCTACGCTGGTGGCAATGGTCAGAACGGCAATATGTTCGACGTCCTGGTTGGGTCCGAAGACATCACGGTGAAATCGTTTGATATGAATGTGAACAACGGGAGCACGATCGTTGAGTTCTGGCTCAAAACCGGCAGCGCGGCTGGGTCTTTGACGACCCAAGGCGATTGGACGCTCATGGACTCTGTGTCTGTGACCAGTTCAGGCAACGGGAGTGGCACCAATGTTGATGTCCTGGATGTGGTTCTGTCCGCTGGGCAGACCTACGGGCTTTACCTGACCACCACGACCGGCGGCGTTGCCTATACCAATGGCACCGCAGTGGGGAATGTCGCGGCGCAGAATGATGATCTGACGATCTACGAAGGTTGGGGAAAATCCTACGCCTTTGGCAGTACCTTTTCCCCGCGGGTCTGGAACGGGGCCATCAACTATGAGGTTTCAAGTAACGCAACGGTGCCCGTGCCCGCGTCCGGCATGCTCTTGATCGGTGCACTGGCAGCGGGCGGTGCCGTGGCGCGGCGAAAGCAGCTGTCGGCGTAGGTCACATCCAGATCGGGACGCGCAAAGGGGCTGGCACATGCGCTGACCTTTGGGTTTCGCGTCGGCGGCAGATTGCCCGGCCTGTAAACTTAACTTGAACTGACACAGGGCTTGCCGCAGGGTGCAAGGTGTTCCCGGTAACAGGATGTGCCCGTGCCCAAGCCAGATAAATCTCCGAGCCCCGTGACCATGCGCGACGTGGCCGAGGCGGCGGGGGTGTCACGCATGACCGTGTCGCGGGCGCTGCGCAAAGACAGCCCCGTGTCGCAGGCCACACGGGATCGCATCCTCAAAATCGTGCGCGACATGAACTACGTGCCCGATCAGATGGCCGGGAGCTTGACCACCAAACGGTCCGGCTTCGTGGCCACCATGTTGCCGTCGTTGAACAACCTGCATTTCGCGCTGACGGTGCAAGCCCTGACCGAACAGTTGGAAACCATGGGGCTCCAGGTTTTGCTGGGCTACACCGAATATTCTGCCGAGCGTGAAGAAGAGGTGGTGGAAAGCATGCTGCGGCGCAGGCCAGAGGCTGTGGTCCTGTCCTACGACGGGCACACCGAACGCACGCGGCAGTTGCTCATGGAAGCCCGGGTGCCGGTCGTGGAGATCTGGGAAACCCCCGAAACGCCCATCGGTCATACCGTTGGCTTTTCCAACCGCGACGCCGCGCGGCAGATGACCGATGCGCTTATCGACCGGGGCTATCGCAACATCGTCTTCGCGGGCGAGGCGGACGATGATTGGACTCGGGGTGCCGCGCGTCGAAAGGGGTTTGAGGACGCCATGCAGGCTCGCGGACTTGATCCGACACGCCAAGTGCGGTCCGGCCCGCCGCCTCTGTCCATTGAGCAGGGCGCCGCACTGGTGCCCGACCTGCTGTCCCGTTACCCGGATGTGGACTGCATTTTCTGCGTCTCTGACGCGCCCGCCTTTGGGGTGCAGTCGACCCTTATCAGCAAGGGCATACTCGTCCCGGACCTGATTGCAGTTGTGGGGTTTGGGAACTTCGAAGTGTCCCGGTTCGCCACGCCGACCATAAGCACGGTGGAGGTCGACCCCATCGGCATTGGCCGGAAAGCGGGGGAGGTGATCTCTCAATTGTTGGCCGAAACCGACGATGACGCGCC
>JBCDFD010000081.1:0-13962 GCA_039178645.1 Pseudomonadota bacterium
CGGTCCGAAAGAGCCAGTGGACACCAGCAATGTCGGTGACGCGCCAATGCTGCCAGAGTTGCTCAATCAAATCCCAACCGATCAAACCATCGGGTCAGGTGAGCTTGCGAACGCCCCCTCTCGGCAGATTGCTTCGCAATCGCCTGCCGAGCAATGGATGGGGCATATGACACACGCAGATGCCATAACGCGATTGCCGCTCGCAACGCTCATGCGTTCGGATACTCTCTGGGACCGATGGCGTCCGTATCCTCACTCCCGCCGCGCAAAAACGCCAAGCCGTGGAAGCCCACAACGGCTGGGGCCATCGCACGGAACGAACCGGTCAACGCCTCACGGTACCTCGGTAAGGCCATCTGGCGACGGTGGAGCGGATATCACCGCCGAAGCCGTGTCGAGGCAAAGATGAATTGCATTAAACTGCTTGGGCAATCCCTGATGGCAAGAGACTTCGACCGGCAGGTCGCGGAAATCCAGGTGCGTGTCGCGGTCCTTAACCGCTGCACCGCTCTTGGCATTCCCGTCACAGAGCCCGTAGGATAAATCCGTCCGGGGAAAGGGCAAGCACGTCCCTCTAATGATTTGTGCAATAAAGCCGCACCAGACACAAAGGTGTTGGTTCCAAAGACACGGGATGGTTGGCAAAACTCCGGATTTGAACACGCGTTAATTATTGCTTTGTTCTATGAATTGATCTGTTCGTGATTTACGGGGGAGTAGAGCTTCGTTTTTTTGACTCGATTAGGAATTTTTACACCGCTTTCCTGTTCCTCTACCCCTTTCAACATCACAAGCGAAGAATACATTTCGTTAGTCAACTTTGAGTTCCTAAGACGTTGAACTCACCGCCATTCCCAACAAAACTCTGTTCAGTCGTTCCAAGAGCGACTTATAGACAGCATAGCAGTTTGCATCACACTCGGCCTTTGTGGCGGCCATCCCACTATGGACATGGCCACAGCTCCGAGCAGGGCACGACTGCCATAGCCGGTCGTTTTTTGAACAATGGGTGTGAGAACGAGGTGATACTGCTGAGGGTCCTAAAGATTGTCCGTCCAAAGCGGCACACTCTCCCTTTGGTTGCCGTGCTTTGTCCCCTAGACGTGACCCACGAACGATATTCTCGCACCAAATTCAGGTAAATCAGCGGTCGCCCCCTGCGGCGTTCCGTTGCTCATATTCAATTTGCAATTGCACTCTAGGGGTATCGGTGGATCCATTCGGTAACGGAGGAAACCCCAGCATGACGACCTTTTGGGACAGTCTGAGCCAGGCCGCCGCACTCATAGCCACGTGGGACGCGGACCTAGTGGAAATAGTCACCCTGTCGTTGCAGGTGACGTTATCCTCTGTGTTTTTCGCTTGTCTGATCGGGCTACCCATTGGGGCTGCCGCGGGCGCTTTGGAGTTTCCGGGACGGCGTGTTCTGGCGCTTGGCATGAACGCACTCATGGGATTGCCGCCGGTAGTGGTGGGTTTGCTCGTCTATCTCGCGCTATCGGCCTCGGGGCCGTTCGGGGTGTTGGGTTTGCTTTACACACCAACTGCCATGGTGATTGCCCAGACAATTCTGGTGACGCCGATAGTAGCGGCGCTGACGCGGCAAGTTGTGGCGGACCTGAATGCAGATTACTCTGAACAGTTTCAATCCTTGGGTGTCCCCCCACTGATGCGCATCCAGGCCATTCTTTGGGATGCCCGTGTGGCGCTCATGACCGTCGCCTTGGCCGGGTTTGGCCGAGCGGTGGCGGAGGTCGGCGCGGTGATGATTGTCGGTGGCAACATCAATCACATGACCCGCGTCATGACGACCGCCATTGCTTTGGAAACCTCCAAAGGCAACTTGCAACTGGCATTGGCCTTGGGGCTGGTTTTGTTGGGTCTTGCATTTGCGGTGAACGCAGCGGTGATGGCGTTGCGGACGTCTGTCAAATGGGAACAAGCCCATGCGTGACCTGAGCGTAGACAGCGGGTCGTTCCAAGACCTGGACATGGGGAATGGAGCCACACCACTGATGCGCGCCGACGCCATCAGCTTCGTATCGCGCGGGCAATCCCTGTTGAACAGGCTGAGCATCGACTTCCACCAAGGGCGGATCGTATCGATCTTGGGCGCCAATGGCGCCGGTAAGAGCCTTTTGGTGCGCACGCTCCATGGACTTCTGAAACCGAGCTCGGGGCAAGTGCTGTGGTCAGGGCAGCCGCTGGATCGGATGGCACGTCGACAACAGGCCATGGTGTTCCAACGTCCGGTGATGATGCGCCGCTCTGCCCTTGCGAACTTGCGGTTTGCGCTGTTTGTCCGCGGTGTGCCACGGCGGGACCGCGCAGGGTTATGCGAAGAGGCTTTGGAGGTCACAGGGCTGAGCCACTTGGCTCACCGCCCTGCCCTGTCTCTATCGGGGGGCGAACAGCAAAGACTGGCCATCGCGCGTGCACTCCTTTGCAAACCGCGTTTGCTGTTCCTTGATGAACCCACTGCCAGCCTTGACCCAGCCTCAACACATGCGGTGGAGGTTCTCATCCAAAAGGCCCATGCCGACGGTGTGTCGGTTGTGCTTGTCACCCACGACAGTGGGCAAGCGCGACGACTCAGCGATGACGTGGTGTTCTTGCACCAGGGCCAAGTGGCCGAAGCTGGGCGGGCCGCACGGCTGTTGCATACGCCGCAATCGGAGGCGTTGCGCGCGTGGCTCGACGGCCGTCTCTATATCCCAAAGTAACGCAAACGATTTCCAACGGAGGACGCCATGCCGACACGTTTTGTCTTTGCCACAGCCATCACCCTAGCCGCCTTGGCACATTCCGCCATGGCCACGGCGGATGACACGATCCTGATCCAATCCACCACCTCCACTCAGAACTCCGGCCTCTACGACCACCTGCTACCGATCTTCGAAGAAGACACAGGCATCACGGCGCGCGTTGTGGCGGTGGGGACAGGTCAAGCCATCCGCAACGCTCAAAATGGCGACGGAGATGTGCTTTTCGTCCATGCCAAATCGTCCGAGGAACAGTTTGTGGCCGACGGCTACGGCGTGGCCCGTTACGATGTAATGTACAATGATTTCGTCTTGATCGGCCCCGCAGCGGATCCCGCAGGGGTGTCCGGGATGGAAGACGTCAGTGCAGCGCTACAGACTATAGCCGACGCCGGGGCCGTCTTTGCCTCTCGCGGGGATGACAGCGGCACGCACAAGGCCGAATTGCGCCTATGGGCAAGCACGGATGTGGACGTCACCGGCGCATCGGGTGCGTGGTACAGAGAAACCGGATCCGGCATGGGGGCCACACTCAACACCGCCACGGCCATGGGCGCCTACGCCCTGACCGACCGCGCAACTTGGATCAGCTTCGGCAACAAAGGCGACCAGACCATTGTGGTCGAGGGTGATCCAAAACTCTTCAACCAATACGGCGTCATTTTGGTGAACCCGGAACGGCACGCTCAGGTCAACGCCACAGCGGGACAGCAGTTCATCGATTGGATCCTGTCGGAACCCGGTCAGAGCGCGATCGCGGACTTCAGCGTCGACGGACAGCAGCTGTTTTACCCAAATTCCAGCCTAGACAATTAACCAACACTGGTAAATCTGGAAGAATTACCCCGCCCAGTACCTCCAACCAAGAGGACTGGGCGCTTTTACGATTTCCCTTACCTAGACAGAGCCGCTGCTTTGGTAGATGACTAAGGAAACGTTAAAAGCTGAGGACAGTGCCATGATTAATGCGTCAACTATTCTGGATTTTTACAGGCATTTGGTTGATAGCGGCGACGTGGATGTCGACGCGCTGCTTGGCATTGAGCTCCCCAACGATCCTGACTTGGATGCAGCACTGGAAGCATTTGCAACTGCCATTGGTAGTGACGGCATCTTCCAGACACTTCTGTCGGCAGGTTTTCCAACAAGTATCACGGCCACAGAGGTCGTTTACTCCGACGGAACAAACTCACTGACGGTGGGCATCACCGGCTTTTCTTCAGTGCCCGCGCCGATTGACTTGCTCAATGTGTTGTTCGGAACGCACCCAACCGCGCGGGTTGCCGAGCTAACCGGTGTAGCGGACGGCGAGACGCTCTTCGAGGCGACTTTCTCAGAAACGCTTTACGCGATAGATGTCGGCGGCCTGCTAATAGAGATCGACGGCACATTCCCTCTCGTCCTTGTGGACCTCTTTGATTTGGCAGGAGGTCTGGACGACGTCTTGTCGGCATTCAATCCCGTCACCAACGATTCCGTATCCGCAAACCTCGCACCGCTGATCGAAACGGTACAGGCAACTGCGTTCCGCGCCACATTTGATGACACGCTGGTTGCATCCACAAGTTTCACAGACAGTTCGTTCTCTATCATGCTTGGCGGCGCCAAGATGGAAATCCTGGGCGACTTCGACGATCTATCTGTGAGCCCTTCGGACTTCGCAGCACTGCTTTATGCAATTATGGCCGGCGACGACAGTTTCAGCGTGCCCGGACTGCCATCGGACTTCGATATTGATGTGAGCTCGCTCATCATCTGCGACGACCAAGACAACGTGGTGTTCGAAATCGACTTCCCCGAAGATGGCAGCGAAGGCGGCAGTTTGACAGTCACGGGCACCAGCGGCAAAGACACAGGCATCCAGGACTATGCGTCCGAGTTCTTCGAGTTCCTCAGCGGCGGCTTTGGACCGGTGACGGATGAGATTGACGACGATGACGACGACGATGGTGAAGGCCCGCTGATCCCAATCCTATTGTCGCTGGACCTGGATCAAGTGATCTTCGACCTGAAGGGTGGCGGCGACAGCTTCACCTTCGATTTGAACACCCGTTCCAGCGCCCCATTCTTCGGAATAATTGGCGAAACCTTCAGCGGCAGCGATGATGATGGGCTCCCAGACGTGCATGTCGAAGGCGGCGGTGGCTACGACATCGTCACAATCCTGGACGACTTCTCAAGCATGGCCATTGATATCAACTGGCGCACGGGAACCGTCACAGCGACAGAAGACAGCGGCGGTGGCGATGACTTCGTAGTCTTTGACAGTCTGTCAGTGGAAGAAGACGATGATCCGTTCACGATCTCAATGACATTTGCTGACATTGAACGGTTTGTTGTTGGGGTCCATTTCGATGGCACGACAGCCACCGGCAATGGCAAGGGCAACAAAGTCCAACTGACGTCATGGGATGGTGAGTTCCAATTTGACGGCCGCGGCGGTCGAGATACACTCGACCTCACTAAACTGAACGGGTTCCTCGGAAGCTTCAGCCCCTTTTTCTCCAACGGCGTATCCTTCCAGGAATTCATCGAGAACGTGCGCGTCATCGACCTGGGCGACGGCAGCTACGAATTCCAGGAACGGCAGTACGGCGGCACATTGGGCACATTGACCGATGTGGAAATCGTTAAGTTCAGAATTGATGGCAAAGGCACAAACTTTGACATTGAAGACTTGGTCGATCCCGAGACCGAGCAGAACTACGATAACATCCTTGGCGACGATGTCCTGGTCAGCTTCTTTGATGAAGAGTTGAGCGCGTTCAACGTCACACCCGAATATGGGTATGTGCAAACCAACTACTTCGGAAGCACGCCGATCACACCGCTCGCCAACATGGACTTCAACGGCGACGGGTTCGCGGATATCGTTGTTCAAAAGGCAAACGGAAATTACCAAGTTCTGTCGCCGTTCAACTCGTTTGGCTTTGTTGACGTGGAGGCCACCGAGATCGGTCGCGGCAGCAGCACCTTCCTCGGAGCCATGGATCACGATGGCGACGGTGTGGACGGGATGTTCTTCCGGCGCGGAGACGGCACCTATTACCTGCTCGAAGACCAGGGCGAGACCGTCTTGAACTACGGTCGGCGCGATTTTGATTTTGTCGGTATCGGCGACTTCAACGGCGACGGCAAAGAAGACATGTTGATGACCAAGGAGGGTACCAACGATCTGTTCCGAATTCGCGGCGACAACAACAAGAACAAGCGTATCGACGTGTCGGAAGAGTCCGAGGTTGTGGGCCTTGGCGATGTGGACGGCGATGGCACGACCGACATCATCCTGGAGCGGGTGAGCAACGGGACCAAGTCAGCGATCGACAAAGACGGCAACACCATCGTCACTTATTTCCGCAAGAGCGCAGAGCTTGTGGGGATGGGCGATTTCGACGGTGACATGGTCGACGATCTTGTGTTCGTGAAGGACGACAAGTTCACAATTCTGAAGGGCTCAGATCGGTCCGAAATCACCAGCTTCGATTTGCCCGGCGGGACTTTCATCGGTATCCTGGACGTTGATCCCTATGACGACGTGGAAGACATCGTGGGCATGAACGAAAGCGGCGAATTCTTTGTGATCAACACGGTGGACGGTTCAACCAACTCCTTTTCCGGCTACAATGGGTACAAAGTTTTCGGGGACGACGGCCTTGGCATCAACGCTCTGGGCCAGTTCGAAATCCAGGACTTCACTATTGTCTGATCAGGCCGCAATCTCGTGACAGAGAAGACGCCCGGGTCGATGCCCGGGCGTTTTTGCATTCCTGCTAGAGCGCTTCCACTTTTCATTGAAGCATCTGTTATCGCTTTTCGCGTTCGAGCCTAGCGAGAGGCAGCGAATAAGTGATCCAATGTAAAGTAGAAGCGCTTGAAGGTGGAAATCGCTGTGTGGGCGTGCTGGATCAGCCGTGACACGCCAAAACTGGCATCAAGCCGCGACACCGAGCGTTCCAGGCTCGATCAGGAACACCGAGGCCTCTCTGTGACCGCTTTCTTGCTCCCATGACTCACGGCATTCAATGCCCCGCCATGGAGACTCCCAGTGCTTCGGCCACTGTGAAGATATCCTTGTCCCCTCGACCACACATGTTCATGCAGATGATATGATCCTTCGGCAACTCGGGCGCGATTTTTAGCACGTGGGCCAAAGCATGGGACGGCTCCAATGCGGGTATGATCCCCTCTTGGGCGCAGCAGACCTGGAACGCCTCCAGTGCCTCGGCATCCGTGATCGCCACATACTGCGCACGACCAATGTCATGGAGCCATGCGTGTTCGGGCCCAATACCCGGATAATCCAGACCAGCCGAGATCGAGAACCCCTCTAGGATCTGACCATCGTCATCCTGCAACAGATAGGTGCGGTTGCCATGGAGCACGCCGGGACGCCCTCCGGTAAGCGACGCGCAATGCTCCATCTTTTCGTTCACACCTTTGCCACCGGCCTCGACGCCGATGATGCCCACCTCTTTGTCATCCAGGAACGGATAGAACAGGCCCATGGCATTGGACCCGCCCCCAATCGCGGCGATCAAGGTGTCCGGCAAACGGCCCTCGGCCTCCAGCATTTGCGCCTTGGCTTCCTTACCAATGATCGCCTGGAAATCACGGACCATGGCCGGATAGGGATGCGGTCCTGCCACTGTGCCGATGCAGTAAAACGTGTCCCGCACATTGGTCACCCAATCGCGCAACGCGTCATTCATGGCGTCTTTCAAGGTGCCCCGACCCGATGTCACGGGCACGACTTCGGCCCCCAAAAGCTTCATACGGAACACGTTGGGTTTCTGACGCTCCACATCGTGGGCGCCCATGTACACGACGCATTTGAGACCAAACTTGGCGCAGACTGTCGCCGTGGCCACACCATGTTGACCTGCACCAGTTTCCGCGATGATACGCGTTTTGCCCATGCGGCGCGCCAAAATGATCTGGCCCAGCACATTGTTGATCTTGTGCGCACCGGTGTGGTTCAGCTCGTCGCGCTTGAGGTAAATCTTTGCGCCACCGCAATGCTCTGTCAGACGCTCCGCGAAATAGAGCGGCGACGGCCGCCCAACGTAATGCGTCCACAGGTGGTGCATCTCATCCCAAAACGACTGGTCGGTCTTGGCATGCTCATACTGCCGCTCCAACTCCAAGATCAGTGGCATCAGCGTCTCGGACACAAACCGTCCACCAAACTGGCCAAACCGCCCCTTTTCATCCGGGCCGGTCATGAACGAATTGATCAGGTCTTCAGGCATGGCGTGGCTCCCTTTGGGTTCTCATGCTTCAACCTCGCCCACGCGCCACCGTCAATGGCAAAGCTTTCTTCGCGGAGCCACTATCGCTCTTGAAAGACGTTCGGAGACGCTGACCTGATCAAGAAAAATAGGACCCACCGGACCGCATTTTACTTGATCAGGTCAGTGGCTCCGAAAAGGAAAGAACAGTGATGGTGGGGCTGCGAAGAAAGCGCTTTCTTTGTGGTGAACCGGAAGCATCAGATGTTTCCGCCAGAACCCAACGCCACGATGCTTGACTGAGCTTACTTGCCAATCACCAGCATATCTCACGGGCCCCCACAGGGGCCCGTTCAATTCTTAAAAGCTCCGTCGCCTCAATTCAGCGCGGCGTCCGTGATCACATGGGTCCATGCACCCTCTGGCGTGGTGGTGATCACCGGGTCAGACCCACCGGCCAGGAGCGTGCTCACGGTGCGCTCAAAGTCTGCGGGGTCGAGCGTTCCGTTGGAACCGGCGGTGAGCTTGGCAATTTCACCCATCATGCGTTTCTGATGCACCTCGGTTTGCGCGCCGGTCTCATCGTACTCCAGCACGATCTCGGCGGCAGCGTCTGGGTTGCTCTCCGCCCATTTCCAGCCCTTCATGGACGCCCGAACAAACCGCGTGAGCTTATCTACCATGGCCGGATCGGACAGGTTTTCTTCCAGCGTATAGATGCCGTCTTCCAACGTGGCGACGCCCTGATCTTCATATTTGAACGTCACCAACTCCGACGGGTCCACACCCGCGTCGATCACCTGCCAGTATTCATTGTAGGTCATGGTCGAAATGCAATCGGCCTGGCGCTGCAACAGCGGATCAACGTTGAAGCCCTGTTTCAACACCGTCACACCGCCATCGGACCCATCGGTGGCTATGCCCAACTGGCTCATCCAAGACAGGAACGGATATTCGTTTCCGAAGAACCACACACCAATGGTCCGCCCGGCAAGATCAGCAGGCTCGGTGATGCCGGTGTCTTTCCAGCAGGTCAGCATCAGGCCGGAGGATTTGAACGGCTGGGCAATATTCACCACCGGCAGGCCCTTTTCACGGGCGGCCAGCGCCGACGGCATCCAGTTCAGCATCACATCGGCCCCACCGCCAGCCAAGACTTGGGGCGGCGCGATGTCAGGCCCGCCGGGCAGGATGGTCACGTCCAGGTTTTCTTCTTCGTAATAGCCGTTTTCCAGCGCTGCATAGTACCCTGCGAACTGCGCTTGGGTCACCCATTGCAACTGTAGACGCATTTCATCGGCCGCGTGCGCCGATGTCGCCAGGAGCGCGGCGGCTATGGCCAGACTTGCTTTGGTGTTCATTGTGGTCTCCCCGTTGGTTATGCCCTGTAACTTGCAACTCAGAGGCCAACGCTTCAAGGGTGTGGTCCGCCTTTGCCGCTTAGACAAATGGCGCCTGCCCAAAACTCAGGCGCGCTGCGACGGATGCCAGAAGGTGACCCACCGTTCTGCCAAGGCGACCACGCCGTAAAAGGCCGACCCGGCCAGCGCGGCAACTGCAATTTCTGCCCAAACCATATCCAACGCCAACTGGCCCACGCTGGTGGAAATGCGGAAACCAATGCCGCGCACCGGCGAGCCGAAGAACTCCGCCACAATAGCGCCAATGAGCGCCAGCGTGGTCGCGATTTTCAGACCGTTGAAGATGAAGGGCATGGCAGCAGGCAAGCGCAGGAACAGCAAGCTTTGTCCATGGCTGGCGGCATAGGTGTGCATGAGGTCCCGCTGCATCGTGTCCGTGACCCGTAGCCCTTCCACCGTGTTCACCAACACCGGGAAAAACACCATGACAACCACGACCGCCGCCTTGGACTGCCAGTCAAACCCGAACCACATCACCAGGATCGGTGCGGTGCCTATGATGGGCAGTGCGGCGATAAAATTGCCCACGGGCAAAAGTCCCCGGCGGAGGTAGTCGTAGCGATCCACGAGCAACGCGGTCGCGAACGCTGCAAGGCACCCGATGGCGTAACCTGACAAAGCCCCTTTAACGAAGGTCTGAACGAAATCTTCCCACAGGATGGGGACCGACGTGGTTATGCGCGCCCAGATGTCTGACGGCGGCGGAAGGATCACGCCTGGCACCTCTAGACCGCGCACGACGCATTCCCAAACAGCCAGCAACGTGACCCCGAAAATGGTGGGCACCATGTACCGAACCGCCAAGCTTCCGGCAAATGGTCCACGGACGAGCCATGCGTTGAACGCCCAGGCACCAATCCAAATGGCGAAACCGAGCAACACCAAGGTCATCGCGCCAATCCCATGTGTTTCAGTGTCCAACGCTGCAACAGGCCAACAGTGCCCACCAACAAGGCTGCGAGGATGGCGGCGGCGAACAGCGCCGACCAAATCTGCACCGTTTGACCATAGTAGGACCCGGCCAACAGCCGCGCACCAAGGCCACGGACCGCGCCCGTCGGCAGCTCACCCACGATCGCGCCGACCAAAGCCGCGGCAATGGCGATTTTCAGTGAGGTGAACAGGTATGGCAAAGAGGCGGGCAACCGCAGCCGCCAGAAGGTTTGTGCCTTGTTGGCGGAATAGGTGCTGAGCAAATCAAGCTGCATGCGATCCGGGCTGCGCAACCCGCTAACCATCCCCACAGCAACGGGGAAGAACGACAGATAAGCCGAAATCATCGCCTTAGGTAAAAGCCCCTGCACTCCCACGGAATTCAGCACCACAATCACCATGGGTGCGATGGCAAGAATCGGGATGGTCTGGGACGCTATGGCCCAAGGCATCACGCTCATGTCCCAAGTGCGCCAATGGACGATCCCAACGGCCAAAAGCATCCCAAGTACAGAGCCAATGGCAAACCCCGCCAAGGTCGCCGCCAGCGTCACACTGGCATGAAACACCAGGGACCGCTTGGAGGTGATTTTTTTCTCCGCCGTCGTTTCCCACAGCTCCACCGCAACCTGGTGGGGCGCCGGCAGCCTCGGTCTGTCTTGGCTCCAAACATCGCCAAGCGCGGTGGTATTTCGGACCATTAGGGTCCATGGGGACATATCCCTGCGGGCGGCAGCCCCTTCGGGCGAAATGGTCGCCCCTGCCCGCTCAGCGGTGGTCAGTGCCGCTTTGGTGTTCATGGGCACGCAGGCGAGGTACCAAAACCCAACGATTGCAGCGACCACGGTCAGAACCGGGCCAATGGATCGCCACATGGGCACCCTCCAAACCTAGAACATACCTCGCCATACTGCGCGGTTGTCTCGCCAATGCAAGGCCTTGGGTCGCTTGGACGGTTTACCCTGTGGCGGCGGTCGCTCCATCCGCGTCGCTGCCTCCGGGACGGTCGTAACCATCCCGCTGCGCGCCATACATGCCTGCGTAAAGACCGCCTTGGGCCAGTAGGTCTTCGTGAGTGCCCTGTTCGGCCAGTTTGCCCTGTTCGAGCACATAAATCTTGTCGACATCGGTGATTGCCGACAATCGGTGGGCAATGACGATGGTGGTGCGATTGTGCGACAGTCGCGCCAAAGCAAGTTTCACCCGATCCTCGGTCCGTTGGTCGAGCGCCGATGTGGCCTCATCCAACAGCAGGATTGGCGCATCGCGCAGGAAGGCCCGCGCGATGGCGATCCGCTGCTTTTGGCCACCGGACAGTTTTGCCCCTTTGGGTCCCAGTGGAGCGTCCCCGCGGTCCCGCATCACGTCGGCAATTTCCGCAGCCTCAGCCGCCGCCCACACTTCTTCATCGGACGCTTCGGGGCGAACGTACTGGATGTTTTCCCAAATGGAGGCGTTGAATATCACAATATCCTGCGCCACCACCGAGAAAGACCGGCGCAGCGCATTGACCTTGATGTCTCGAATGGGTGTGCCGCCAACGGTGATTTCCCCGGCCTTCACTTCATAGAGGCGGCTGAGCAGGCTCAAAACCGTGGTCTTGCCCGACCCGGTGGCCCCAACGATGGCGGTGGACTTACCGCCCTCAAAGGTCAAGTTGATGCCCTTAAACAGCGGCTTGCCTGGCGCATAGCTGAACCAGACGTCTTTGAAATCGATGTCACCGTGGGTGTCGAACTGGCTCACTGCGCCTTCGGCATCGGTGATTTCGGGTTGGATATGTAAAAGATTGCGGACGCTTTTGAGGATGATCAGGTTTGCCTGTAGCTTTGTGAAAAACTTCGAGAAGTTACGCAGTGGGTCGAAGACCAGCACCATCCCCAACATGAAAGTGAGGATCTCTGCGCCATCGATGTCGTAGGACGGGCTAAGGACCATAAAGCCACCCAGTCCAATCACCAGCGAATAGGCAAAGGCAGAGGCCACATCGATGCTGGGCAGGACCACGGCCTGCGCTGCTTGGATGTTCCGCATGAGATTTCGGATGGTTTTGGTGGCCTGCATCAGCCGACGTTCCTCAAACCTTTCCTGGTTTGAAATTTTCACCGTCCGCATGCCATTTACGGTCTCTTCGATCCCGTTCATGTAGGCACCCATGGCGGATTCCGACTTGGCCTGGACTTCCTTGACCTTCCGAGAGGCCACGCGCAGCACGAATAGGATGACCGGTGCGATGAAGATAACCGATCCGAAAAGGATGGGGTTCTTCCACAGCAGGTAACCTGCGACCACCACCACCGTGACCAAATCCCGGATCGCGTTAATGGTTGCCTGCCCCACGAAACTCGAGACCGCCTGGGTCTGGTTGGCCAACCGAAGTATGATGTCACCGGGGCTGTTGCGCTCGAAGAAACTCAGATCCAGCGTCATCACGTGAGAAATCAGATGCTGCCGCATCTCCATCACCGCTGCGCTCACGAGCCAAATCGATAGCCTTGGGATCACGTAGGAAATGATCGCTCGCAAGAAGAACAGGCCAAAGACAATGGCGCACACACGCATCAAGTCACGGACCTGGCCCTCATCAAAAATCACTCTCAAACCGTTTTCGGTCAAAGACAGAAATTGTTGATAAGCAAAGGCTTGCACTAGGATAAGCGCAAAGACCACGAACAACCATGGCGTGTTCTTCCTGAAGTAGTTTTCCCAAAACCACTTCAGATTGTCTTTGTCCTCGTCAGTGAAAAACGGCCGTTTCTCTGGCTTGGGTTTCGCAGTGTCAGGCATGTCCAAGGGATAGGGTCAATTGGGTCACCATGGCGGCGTTGTATCAGCGGCTCATGGCGGAAGACACCGTTCGACCTGATGAATTCAGTCGCATGTGTCTTTTCGGCTTTAGCTCAGGTTGGTGGATTGTCCCGCTTCGGGTGAGGCTTGTACAACCTCGACAACACGGGGCCAAACGCCAATTCAACCACAACGAAGCAGGCCGTTGACTTATTGAGTCAATGGATTGGTTTATTGCTTTGGCTGGTTGTTTATTTTGTTTTCGTTTTAGAGATTGTTTTTGTTGGATATTTTCTAGGTTTGGCGGTGACCTACTCTCCCACGACTTAGGTCGCAGTACCATTGGCGCTACAGTGCTTAACTGCCGGGTTCGGGATGGGGCCGGGTGTTTCACTTGTGCTATGACCACCAAACCGAGGAAATATCCAACGGCGCTTATTGCCGGGCAATAAGCTGCCGAGGCGATAGGCGATTGAGCTGTGCTCAATCGGCCGAAAGCCCGATTGGTTTAGGCCATGCGCGGTGTTTTCACCAGGAACCTAAACCGTTTTCACATCAATATTTGCTCATATTTTTGAGCGGGTTATCCAAGTCGCGTACACTTTATGGGTGTGTGTGTTTGACTTCTGGTCTTAGCAGTTTTGCTTTTACTGGGTCAGGTCAAGCCTATCGGGCAATTAGTACCGGTCAACTGAACGTGTCGCCACGCTTACATCTCCGGCCTATCGACGTGGTGGTCTACCACGGCCCTCAGGGAGACCTGGTTTTGAGGGGGGCTTCCCGCTTAGATGCCTTCAGCGGTTATCCCGTCCGATCATAGCTACCCTGCAC
>JBCDFD010000082.1:0-13837 GCA_039178645.1 Pseudomonadota bacterium
GTTCGTGACGGTAGCACGGGATATGCCGGAGAAGCGTGCGCCGAATCTACGCAACAAAGATTTTCATGAGATTTATGCCGATTATGCCGCGGCCAAGGCCGAGGAGCAGGCGGGCCGCTGCAGCCAGTGCGGCGTGCCGTATTGCCAGACCCAGTGTCCGCTGCACAACAACATTCCCGACTGGCTGAAGCTGACCGCCGAGGGGCGATTGCAGGAGGCCTATGAGATCAGCCAGGCCACCAACACGTTTCCCGAGATTTGCGGGCGGATCTGCCCGCAGGACCGGCTTTGCGAAGGCAATTGCGTGATCGAGCAGTCCGGGCATGGGACCGTCACCATCGGTTCGGTCGAGCGCTACATCACCGACACGGCGTTCGAGCAGGGCTGGGTCAAGCCCATCGCGCCACCGGTGGAGCGCCCTGAAAGCGTGGGCATCATCGGCGCGGGGCCCGGCGGTTTGGCGGCGGCGGACATGCTGCGGCGTGCCGGGATCCAGGTGACCGTCTACGACCGCTATGATCGCGGCGGCGGCTTGCTGACCTATGGCATTCCGGGTTTCAAGCTGGAAAAGGACGTGGTCATGAAGCGCATGGACCAGCTCGAGGCGGGCGGCGTGCGCTTCCGGATGGATTGCGATGTGGGCGCGGATATCAGTTTCAAGGAAATCCGCGCGGCCCATAATGCGGTGCTGATCGCCACGGGTGTCTACAAGTCCCGCGACCTGAAGGGCCCCGGTAGCGGCGCCGACGGGATCGTGCGGGCGATCGACTATCTGACCGCGTCAAACCGTGTGGGCTTTGGCGATGAGGTGGCCGAGTTCACGTCCGGAGAGCTCAACGCCGAAGGCAAACGCGTGGTGGTGATCGGCGGCGGCGACACCGCGATGGATTGCGTACGCACCGCCGTGCGCCAGGGCGCGGCCAGCGTCAAATGCCTCTATCGCCGGGACCGCACCAACATGCCCGGCAGTCAGCGCGAAGTGGCCAATGCCGAGGAAGAAGGCGTGGAGTTTGTCTGGCTTTCGGCGCCCAAGGGCTTTGCCGGCGACCGTGTCGAGAGCGTGATGATCCAGAAAATGCGCCTGGGCGCGCCGGATGCCTCGGGCCGCCAGAGCCCGGAACTGATCGAAGGCGCCGATTATGTGGAATCTGCCGATCTGGTGGTGAAAGCGCTGGGCTTTGAGCCCGAGGATTTGCCCACGCTCTGGGGCGAACCGGATCTGGAGGTGACCCGCTGGGGCACGATCAAGGCCGATTTTCGCACCCATGCCACGAGCCTCGACGGGGTTTATGCCGCGGGCGATATTGTGCGCGGCGCGAGCCTGGTCGTCTGGGCGATCCGCGACGGGCGCGAGGCCGCGGAAGCCATCCTGGAGCGGTTCGCGGCCGGGACGGCGGTGGCGGCGGAGTAGGGCCTTCGGCTGCGCCTCTGGCGGGTCCGCCGCGTCGGGCGGCGCGCCAGTGGCGGGCGGTGTGCTCGCGGCGGGGTTGCAGCCCTCGGGGCATGTGGCCGGGCGGGCTTGAGATCAAAGGGATAACGGGAATGCGGATCGGTGCGATCTTTGCGGTATTGGCCGGCGAGCGGCAGCGGGACGCGCACCCGGAGGTGGCGCGTTCGGGCGCGTGGGGCGTGTATGACCTGCGTGCACCGCTTTGTATGACATCCGTATGCCATCTGTCGGCGGCGCAGCCGCCGCTGCCCGTGCCTACCGTGCCGAAAAGGACACATCTGCTGACCTTGATTGGGCCGCTCCGCGCCCTGGCTGCCGTTCTGGCGTGCGTTTCCGCGCCCGCTTTGGCCGATTTCTCATCCGATGCGGGTGAGCACGCGCGTGACGTCGCGGCGCAGGGGCCGGAGGATCTGGCGGCTCTAGAAGCAGGACAGAACTGGGGGCTGGCCAGGCCGGCGGAGCGGAACGGATATCCCGAACCAGTCTACGAGTGGGAAGTGTCCGATGCGCTTGGCGTGCGCGCGGATCAGATCGCGCGGGTCGAGACGATCTGGGCCGACATGCGTGCCGAGGCCCGGGCCTTGGGCGCGGGTTTCAGTGCGGCGGAAGCCGCGCTCGGCACTGCGTTCAAATCCGGTGAAACCGATACCGAACGGCTGGCGGATCCGACCTTTTCCGCTGCGGCGGCAGCGCATGCAGCGGCGGACCTCAGGGACGCGGGCATTGCCGCCCATATGGCAACAGAGCCGGTGCTGACCCGGCACCGGATCGCGATGGACACATGGCCACGCGGCTATGGCGGCACAGAGGGGCATGCATTTGGCGGACACTGATCGGGTCTTGCGCGGGCGGTGCCTTTGCGGCGCGGTGACCGTTGATTTTGAGCCGGTGGACGGCATCACCGTCTGCCACTGCGACATGTGCCGGCGCTGGACGGGTGCGTTCATCGAGATCCCGGCGAAGATCGGCAGCGTCAGCCATGACGGGCCGGTGCGCGCCTACGCCTCGTCCGCGCAGGTCGAGCGCGCGTGGTGCGACCGCTGCGGGTCGACCTTGTGGTATCTCTACAAGGAGGGCGAGACCCGGGATTATTCGTTCAATGCCGGTCTGGTCGACGGGGCGGGCGGTCTGATCTTGACCCGCGAGGACTTCATTGACCGCAAGCCCGCGGGCTATGCCTTTGCCGGGGACCACCCCCGCGCCACCGAAGCCCAGAACGACCATGCATTGGCCGGCAGTGTCGAGGGAGCGTGTTCATGAGCCTGTCGGGACACTGCATGTGTGGGGCGGTCACGCTGACGGCGGTGCCGAAGGCGCCGGAGCTTCATGCCTGCCATTGCGAGATGTGCCGGCGCTGGACCGGGACCGCTTTGGTCGAGATCGATGTCGCGCCGGAGAACCTGACAGCCCGCGGGCCGGTCAAGACCTTCACCTCGTCGGATTGGGCCGAGCGGGCCTGGTGCGACCGGTGCGGGTCGACCTTGTGGTACAAACTGACCCTGCCGGGCCATGAACAGTTCAGCGTCTCGGCGGGGCTTTTCGAGAATGCAGGCGGCTTAACGCTGGCCAAGGAAATCTATATCGACTGCAAGCCGGACGGATACGCTTATGCCGATGCCGGGGCGCGGAAGACACTGACGAAACAGGAAGTCGAGGCGATGTACGCTTCCTTCGGAGAAGGAGAGACGGGATGAGCAAGTATGACCAGGCCTGGGTAGAGGCCGAGGAAGCCAAGCGCGCCTTTCTGAACGAGCATGGCATGTACCGGGTCGAGGACGAGCATGCCTCGTGCGGGGTCGGGCTGGTCGTGTCGATCGACGGCGCGCCGTCGCGCAAGGTGGTGGAGGCCGGGATCACGGCGCTGAAGGCCATCTGGCACCGCGGCGCGGTCGATGCCGATGGCAAGACCGGCGACGGGGCGGGCATTCATGTGCAGATCCCGGTTGAGTTCTTCCACGACCAGATCCGGCGCACCGGCCACGAGCCGCGCCCGGGCGAGATGATCGCCGTGGGTCAGGTGTTTCTGCCGCGGACCGATTTCGGCGCGCAGGAGACCTGTCGGACCATCATCGAGGCCGAAGTGCTGCGGATGGGCTATTACATCTATGGCTGGCGGCATGTGCCGGTCGATATCTCGTGTCTGGGCGAGAAGGCCAATGCGACGCGCCCCGAGATCGAGCAGATCATCATCTCGAACTCCAAGGGTGTGGACGAGGAGACCTTCGAGCGCGAGCTTTATGTGATCCGGCGGCGGATCGAGAAGGCGGCCGCGGCCAATCAGGTGTCGAACCTTTACTTGTGTTCGCTCTCCTGCCGGTCGGTGATCTATAAGGGGATGATGCTGGCAGAGCAGGTGGGCGAGTTTTACCCCGACCTGATGGATGCGCGGTTCGAGAGCGCCTTTGCGATCTATCACCAGCGCTATTCCACCAACACCTTCCCGCAATGGTGGCTGGCGCAGCCGTTCCGCATGTTGGCTCACAACGGCGAGATCAACACGCTCAAAGGCAACATCAACTGGATGAAGAGCCACGAGATCCGCATGGCCTCGTCGGCCTTTGGGGATCTGGCTGAAGACATCAAGCCGATCATTCCAGCGGGTGCGTCTGACTCCGCGGCGCTCGACGGTGTGTTTGAGGTCCTCGTCCGCGCGGGCCGAAACGCGCCCATGGCCAAGACCATGCTGGTGCCAGAATCCTGGTCCAAACAGGCAGTGGATCTGCCCCAGGCTTGGCGGGATATGTACAGCTACTGCAACTCGGTGATGGAACCTTGGGACGGCCCCGCCGCGCTGGCCATGACCGACGGTCGCTGGGTCTGCGGCGGGCTCGACCGCAACGGCCTGCGCCCCATGCGCTATGTGGTGACCGGCGACGACCTGCTGATTGCGGGCTCGGAGGTGGGCATGGTTCCCACCGATGAGGCCAGCATCAAGGAAAAGGGCGCGCTTGGTCCTGGGCAGATGATCGCCGTGGATATGGCCGAGGGCATCCTTTACCACGACACCACCATCAAGGACATGCTGGCTGCCAGCCAGCCGTTTGGCGATTGGGTGGGCAAGATCAACGATCTGGAAACCACGCTGGCAGGCATCACCGAAACCGCCATGTTCTCGGGTCCTGAGTTGCGCAAGCGTCAGATCGCTGCCGGTTACTCCATGGAGGAACTGGAACAGATCCTCGCGCCCATGGCCGAAGATGCCAAGGAAGCGCTGGCTTCCATGGGCGACGACACCCCATCGGCGGTGCTGTCCGAAAAGTACCGTCCGCTGAGCCATTTCTTCCGTCAGAACTTCAGCCAGGTCACCAACCCGCCAATCGACAGTTTGCGCGAGTACCGGGTGATGAGCCTCAAGACCCGGTTCGGCAACCTCAAGAACGTGCTGGACGAAGACAGCAGCCAGACCGAGATCATAACGCTGGACACTCCGTTCGTGGGCAACGCCCAATTCGCTGAATTGGTGGGCCGCCTGGGCGAAGGCGTGGTGGAAATCGACTGTACCTTTGCCGCCGATGCGGGGCCTGACGCCCTGCGCGAAGGCTTGCAGCGTATCCGTGAGGAAGCTGAGGACGCCGTGCGGTCCGGGGCCGGTCACATCATCCTGACCGACCACCTGCAAAGCGAAGCCCGCGTGGCCATGCCGATGATCCTTGCGACATCAGCGGTGCATTCCTGGTTGACCCAAGGCGGCTTGCGGACCTTCTGTTCGCTCTGCGTCCGGTCAGCGGAATGCGTGGACCCCCACTATTTCGCTGTGCTGATCGGTTCGGGCGCGACCATCGTGAATGCCTATCTGGCCGAGGACAGCCTCGCCGACCGCATTGACCGGGGCCTGCTGGAAATGACTCTGACCGAGGCCATGACGCGTTACCGCAACGCCATCGACCAAGGTCTGTTGAAGATCATGGCCAAGATGGGGATCTCGGTGATCTCGTCTTACCGTGGCGGTCTGAATTTCGAGGCCGTGGGCCTCAGTCGTGCCATGGTGCACGACTATTTCCCCGGCATGCCCAGCCGCATTTCCGGCATTGGTGTCACGGGCATCCAGCGCAAGTTGGAAAAGGTGCACACCGCCGGATGGCGTGGCGGGTCCACGGTTCTGCCTGTGGGCGGGTTCTACAAGGCCCGCCGGTCGGGCGAGACCCACGCCTGGGAAGCGCGCTCCATGCATATGATGCAGGAAGCCTGCAACCGGTCGTCCTATGAGCTGTGGAAACAATATTCCGCCAAAATGCGGGCCAATCCGCCCATCCACCTGCGCGATCTGCTGGACATCAAGCCGGTGGGCAAACCGATCCCGTTGGAAGAAGTGGAAAGCATCACGTCGATCCGCAAACGGTTCGTGACACCCGGCATGTCGTTGGGGGCGCTCAGCCCTGAGGCGCACAAGACGCTGAACGTGGCCATGAACCGGATCGGGGCCAAGTCGGACTCGGGCGAGGGTGGTGAAGACCCGGCGCATTTCCACCCTGAACCCAACGGCGACAACCCGTCTGCAAAAATCAAGCAGGTGGCGTCGGGCCGGTTCGGCGTGACGGCGGAATACCTAAACCAGTGCGAGGAACTGGAGATCAAAGTCGCCCAGGGCGCAAAGCCCGGTGAAGGGGGCCAGTTGCCCGGCATGAAGGTCACCGACCTGATTGCGCGGCTGCGGCATTCCACCAAAGGCGTGACGCTGATCTCGCCTCCGCCGCACCACGACATCTATTCCATCGAAGACCTGGCGCAGCTGATCTACGACCTCAAGCAGATCAACCCGCGCTGTAAGGTGACGGTGAAACTGGTGGCGGCGTCTGGCGTGGGCACCATCGCGGCGGGTGTTGCCAAGGCCAAGGCCGATGTGATCCTGGTGTCTGGCCACAATGGCGGCACCGGGGCATCGCCTGCGACCTCGATCAAGTACGCGGGTCTGCCATGGGAAATGGGCCTGACCGAAGCGCACCAAGTTCTGTCCATGAACAATCTGCGTACCACAGTGACCTTGCGCACCGATGGCGGTCTGCGCACTGGACGGGACATCGTCATCGCCGCGCTCATGGGGGCCGAGGAATACGGCATCGGCACGGCCGCGCTCATCGCCATGGGCTGCATCATGGTGCGCCAGTGCCAGTCCAATACCTGCCCCGTGGGGGTCTGCACTCAGCGTGACGATCTGCGGGCCAAGTTCACCGGCAATGCCGACAAGGTGGTGAACCTGATCACCTTCTACGCCGAAGAGGTGCGGGAAATCCTCGCGTCCATGGGGGCCAAATCGCTGGATGACATCATCGGGCGCGCGGACCTGTTGAGCCAAGTGAGCCGAGGATCGGCGCATCTGGACGATCTGGACCTGAACCCGCTGCTTCTGACCGTGGACAGTATGCGCGACGTGACGCTGGATCGGACCAAGCCGCGCAATGCTGTGCCCGATACTCTGGACAAAGAGATCCTGCGCGACGCGGAGCGGTTCTTCGACGACGGCGAAAAGATGCAGTTGAGCTACGCGGTGCAAAACACCCTGCGGACTATCGGCACGCGCACCTCGTCGTTGATCGTGCGCAATTTCGGGATGCGCAACGACTTGCAGCCAGACCATCTGACGGTGAAGCTCAAGGGCTCTGCCGGTCAGTCGCTGGGCGCATTTGCGGCGCCTGGACTGAAGCTGGAAGTGTCAGGTGACGCCAATGACTATGTGGGCAAGGGGTTGTCCGGGGGCACGATTGTGGTGCGTCCACCGATGGAAAGCCCGCTGAAGGCGGCAGACAATACCATCATCGGGAACACTGTGCTCTACGGGGCCACCGACGGGCATCTGTTCGCCGCCGGTCGGGCGGGGGAACGGTTTGCCGTGCGCAACTCAGGTGCGAAAGTGGTGATCGAAGGCTGTGGGTCCAATGGCTGTGAGTACATGACAGGCGGCGTAGCCGTGATCCTGGGTGACATCGGTCCAAACTTTGGCGCGGGCATGACAGGCGGCATGGCCTATCTGCACGACCCTGAAGGTAAGGCGCTGGCGCTGATGAACATGGAAACCTTGGTGACCTGTCCGGTGACGGTGCAGCATTGGGAAGAGCAGCTTGAAGGCCTCATCGAGCGCCACTTGGAAGAAACCGGCAGCGCCCGGGCGGCGGATATCTTGCAGCATTGGGACATCGAAAAGGCCAACTTTATTCAGGTTTGCCCCAAAGAAATGCTCAAGCACATCCCAGCACCTTTGGGCATAGAGGACGTCGCCGTACCCGCAGAGTGAGTACGGTTATACCGCTTTTCCCATGAAACGACTTCGGGCTGTTTACAGGCCCGAAGACCCATTGCTAAAATCCTGACTTCGTGGTGTTATCACGGCCATAGGCATTGTTTATGCAGGTGTTTTTGCCTGTAAATTATTTTCCCAAGGGGGTGCCCCCATGCCCGTGGCCATTGTGACGAATACCGAAGGATGGACGATGTACGTCGTGTCCGGCACCTCTGACCGCGATGTTTTGCTTGGTCTGGTTGGAGTTCCTGGCGTGCCGGAGCTCATATCCGAAGTGCAAGCGCGCCTGTGGCTGTTAGACCTGCCTTTACCGTCGGGCTGGTACTACAACCACGATGAAGCCCACGCCCGACTGCAACAGATCAAACGCAATGACCCCATGGAAGGCGGGGAATTGGCAGCGATTCGGTCTCAGGTGGCGCAAACGCGGGCCGAATTTGCCCTGGCCATTGGATTTAAGGGGTCGGCGAACACCCGCCACAAACAGATTTGGGAAATGGAAAACGGGCGCAAACCCATCATGCCGGAACGGGCGCGCGCGGCACGCATGTTGTTGGCGACCGTGCGGTTGGGCGCAAAACAGGGCTGATCGGCCTGGCCCGTCACCCTTTGGGTCGCATCAGTTGCGCCTTTTCCCGTGACCCCACATGTTGCCGTTCGTTCAGCACCGCATCCACACGGAGCGGATTGGTGGCCAGCTTGGCGGCAATTTCATGGGACTTCTCCCCGCGCCAATGCAGCAGCCAAACATCGACGGCCTGGTGAAAGCTTAAATTTTGCGCCGCGGTCCCGACTGCAGAGGGCCAAGCCGCGGCGATAGGTGAAATCATCATCTTCGCCTGCTCCTGGGGTAAAACCCTATGGCGCTCCGACGGACCCAGTGTCGCTTTGCGTGCCTGCAAATGGCGGTTCGTCACGTGATCGAAGCGCTGATATGGCCGCAGGTTCTCCGCAGCCGCTCGCGTCTTGGACATTAAAGAAAGATAACCGGCCCAGATCCAGCCACGTGTGGGTCGAGTTTGTGTCGATTGCGTGGCATTAACTTTGATGACCAGGAACTTGCTGGGCGGTGGCCGGTGGCTTGACCCGCGCGGGGGCTCATGGTCTCTCACCGCCATGGCCAAGACACAGAAGACTCAGGCGGGGTTCAGCGACTGGATCCTGAGGCAGAGAAAACGCGCAGTGCGGGCAGCCTGGGGTGTCGTGATTTTGGTGTTTGCGGTGCTTGGGCTCTATGCTTTCGTCAATGTGGGCTTCACACCTTACCAACTGTCCGAACGCTGGCGGCTGGGCGCAGTGGAGCGAGAATGGGTGTCCATTGAGGAGGTTAGCCGGTTTCTGCCCCGATCCCTGGTGGCCGCCGAGGATGCCAATTACTGTCTGCACTGGGGGTTTGACATGGCCGCCCTGCGCGCCGCCATCGACAGCGGGGCACGCCGCGGCGGGTCGACCATTTCCCAACAGACGGTGAAGAACGCCTTTCTTTGGCAGGACCGATCATGGGTGCGCAAAGCGCTGGAAGCGCTGTTAACCCCTGCCGCTGAATTGGTCTGGACCAAGCGGCGAATGCTGGAGATTTATCTCAATATCATCGAATTTGATGAAGGCGTTTTTGGGGCGCAGGCGGCTGCGCGCCATTATTTCGACATAGATGCGGCAGATTTGAACGCGGTGCAGGCCGCGCGGCTGGCAGCGATTCTGCCCAACCCTAAGGCGCGTTCAGCGTCGCAACCTACGGACCGTGTCCGAGCGCGGTCTCGGTCCATTCTGGATGGGGCCGCCACAATCGCCCGTGACGCACGCTCTGCGTGTTTCGAGACGTAGGACCTGCTGTACAGAAACTTCATTCTTCACCCCAACGTCCGTCGAAGGGTCCGTGTGCCATGGACAAGGGCAAGCCAGTTGGGCACATCTTGATCGACGCCCTGCGCTGACCAAGGACCGAATATGATTAAGCTTTATCACATGCCCCTGTCGCCATTTTGCCGGAAGGTACGGCTCTGCTTGGCGGAAAAAGGGTTGAATGTGGATCTGGTGGAAGAGCGGTACTGGCAGCGCGATCCAGATTTTCTGCGGCGCAACCCGCTGGGCAAAGTTCCGGTGATCCGCATCGACGGCAAGACCTTTGGCGACAGCACCGCCATTTGTGAGTACCTTGAGGAAGTCTATCCCACGCCGGCCCTTTTACCCCAGGATCCCAAGGAACGGGCCGAAGTGCGCCGATTGGTGGGGTGGTTCGACGACGGATTTTTCCGCGATGTGACAGTGAACGTGCTTTACGAACGGGTGAACAAGAAACTCACGGGCGAAGGCTATCCTGACAGTCGGAACATCAAACAGGGGTTGGCCAATATCAAGGTCCACTTGGATTACATGGATGAGCTGCTGCACCACCGGCGGTGGCTGGCGGGCGATACCATGAGCCTTGCCGATTTCGCTGCGGCGGCCCATCTGTCCGCCATGGACTACACATCCGACGTGGATTGGCATCGCAGTGCGGGGGTCAAGGATTGGTATGCAAAGATCAAAAGCCGTCCAGCTTTCCGAACTCTGCTGTCTGACCAAGTGTCCGGCTTTGTCCCCGCCAAGCATTATTCCGACCTGGATTTCTGAGCGGGACCGATCCAGTGGACGCCCCGGCTGTGCCGGGTCGACGATATGCTGACGCTTGGCTTTGACGCTCAGCGCCGTTTGGGGGCGATGTGCCGCGCGGGCCCTTGGGATGCCTCCGGCGGGAGTATTTTGGGAACAATGAAGATGTGGTCGATTTTCCCGTGATGGATGGTGCAGCCCTGAAGTCCGCGCTTTGGACTGAGGCAGAGGCAGCGGGTTTTGCGGCCATGGGCGTGTGTGGTCCAGGTGCGGTGCCCGACTTGCCGTCCCGATTGGCTCGGTTTGTTGACCTAGGGCGCCATGGTCAAATGGGTTGGATGGCGGAACGCATGGCATGGCGCGGTGATCCGCAGGCCCTTTGGCCAGAGGTTCGGTCCATTGTGATGTTGGCCGAAAGCTACACGCCGGACCATGATCCGTTGGGCGTGTTGGAACAGCGGGACCGCGGCGCGGTGAGCGTCTATGCGCAAGGGCGCGATTACCACGATTTGGTGAAGAAACGGCTCAAGCGGATCGGGCGGTGGTTGATTGATCAAGCGCCGGGCACTGAGATCAAGGTGTTTGTGGACACGGCCCCGGTGATGGAGAAACCTTTGGCCGCTGCTGCAGGACTGGGGTGGCAGGGTAAGCACACTAATTTGCTGGGACGCGATTTTGGGAATTGGGTGTTTCTTGGGGCGCTCTTCACCACCGTGGAATTGCCAGCGGATGCACCGGGTGAAGAGAGCTGTGGGTCCTGCACGGCGTGTTTGGACGTCTGCCCGACCAACGCCTTTCCAGCCCCGTTTCAATTGGATGCCCGGCGATGTGTGTCGTATCTGACCATCGAGCATAGCGGACCGGTGGACCCGGATTTGCGGCCTGGATTGGGCAACCGCATCTACGGGTGTGACGATTGTTTGGCGGTTTGCCCTTGGAACAAGTTTGCGGTCACCGCGCGCGAGCAGCGATATGCGGCCAAGGACCCTGAACCGCCCGCCCTCAAGGACCTGGCGTTGTTGGATGATGCCAGCTTTCGGACCAAGTTTTCGGGGTCTCCCATCAAGCGCATCGGTGTGAACCGATTTTTGCGCAATGTGGCCTATGCGGTGGGCAACTCCGGCGATCAGAGCCTGATCCCCATGGCAGAACACCTCGGACGTGCGGACGATCCGGTGGTGGCAGAGGCTGGGCAATGGGCGTTCGCCCGTTTGCAGCGCTAGTTTTGCATAGGTATGCAAGCGCGGTCTTGAGTTGTGAGCCCCCTCCGGTATGGTGGCGCCATCAGATGGAGGGAGATCGATGGCAGAGTATCTCAAGCGCGGGAAACCAGCCGAAGCGCGGGCCGAGGATGACGCGAAAGTGCGCGGCATTGTTGAGGGCATCCTGAGCGATATCGAAACGCGCGGCGACGCGGCGGT
Source organism: Pseudomonadota bacterium (assembly GCA_039178645.1). Lineage (GTDB taxonomy): Bacteria > Pseudomonadota > Alphaproteobacteria > Rhodobacterales > Rhodobacteraceae > Mangrovicoccus. The sequence goes on from JBCDFD010000082.1 coordinate 11,699, forward strand.
GCGTGATCTGTCTGTGAAGTTTGATAGCTACGACCCCAAGGCGTTTGTTCTGTCCCCGTCCGAAATCGAAGCGGCGATGCAGAAGGTCTCGGACCGCGATATGGCGGACATCCGGTTTGCCCAAGATCAGATCCGGCGTTTCGCGGAAGCGCAGCGCGCGTCGATGGTGGATGTGGAGGTGGAAACGATCCCTGGGGTGATCCTGGGCCACCGCAACATCCCGGTGAATTCTGTGGGGTGTTATGTGCCTGGCGGTAAGTTCCCCATGGTGGCCTCGGCCCACATGTCGGTGCTGACCGCCAAGGTGGCAGGCGTGAAGCGGATCGTAGCATCGGCACCTCCGGTGGAGGGTGCCCCACATCCAGCCATTGTGGCCGCCATGCACGAAGGGGGAGCCGATGAAATCCTGTGCCTCGGTGGTGTCCAGGCGGTGGGCGCCATGGCGCTTGGGACAGAAAGTATCGCGCCGGTGGATATGTTGGTGGGGCCGGGCAATGCCTTTGTGGCCGAAGCCAAACGTCAGTTGTTTGGACGCGTGGGCATTGATCTGTTTGCCGGTCCCACAGAGACCTGCGTGATCGCCGATGACACCGTCGACGCTGAAATCTGTGCCACTGACTTGCTTGGCCAAGCGGAACATGGGTACAATTCGCCTGCGGTTCTGATTACCAACAGCCGCAAGCTGGCAGAGGCCACATTGGCAGAGATTGACCGTATTCTGGCGATCTTGCCCACAGCGGAGACCGCGCGAGTTAGCTGGGACGAGTATGGCGAGGTAATCCTGTGCGAAGATTATGACGACATGCTGACGGTCGCCGATGAGGTGGCGAGCGAGCATGTCCAAGTGATGACGGACCGCGACGATTGGTTTTTGGACAATATGACGGCCTATGGCGCTTTGTTTCTTGGACCACGGACCAATGTGGCCAACGGAGATAAGGTGATTGGGACCAATCACACCCTGCCGACGAAGAAAGCCGGGCGGTACACGGGCGGTCTTTGGGTCGGAAAATTCCTCAAAACTCACAGCTACCAGAAGGTGCTGACCGACGAAGCGGCCACATTGGTGGGCGAATATGGGTCGCGACTGTGCATGTTGGAAGGTTTTGTGGGCCACGCTGAACAATGCAACGTGCGGGTGCGCCGCTATGGCGGTGTTAATGTACCTTACGGGGCTGCGGCACCATATCGCGAGGCGGCAGAGTGAGCGTCTTTACCGGTTAGAAGGTTTCGTTAGGGCAGGGTGCGACAGGTCGCCATTTTGCGGTCTGACACGCGAGGCGAGGGATTGGGCCGATGGACATTCATGCGCGCAACAAAGCAGCGCTCACGCCATTTCGGCAAGCGCTGTATGATTTCGACAAATCCCGAGCCCGCGACGTGGCGGCAGAGCTTTTTGCTCCGGCGGCTCCGGTGTACCTGTCGCATCCATTCAACTCGCTGACGGGGCAAAGCGCATTGCTAGAGGCCGCCATTCTGCCCCTGGCCCAGTGTTTCCCCGACTTGGAACGGCGGGATCAAATCATCGTCGCCGGAGAGTCACAGCCAGGACAAAACTGGGTTGGTTGTGCGGGGCATTACCTTGGGACCTTCCGTAAGCCCTGGATGAAAATTCCCGCCACAGGCCATATTGCTTCGATCCGGTTCCATGAGTTGTACCGATTTGGCGATGACGGACGGGTGGCTGAGGTTCAGGCGCTCTGGGATATCCCTGATCTGATGATGCAAGTTGGGGTTTGGCCAATGGTCAAGTCCCTGGGCCGCGAATGGACGGTGCCGAGCCCTGCCAATGGTGAAGGATTGAATGTGTCAGGGGACGGGGGAGCCGCCCTGGGCATTGTGACAGATATGCTCAACCATTTGGGCAACCATGCGAAGGGCGGAGTGGCCGCCATGCGGTTGGAGGCGTTTTGGCATTCCCGGTTCAACTGGTACGGACCCGCTGGCATCGGAACTGGGCGCGGGATCGAAGGGTTTCGCCGCTGGCATCAGATTCCATTTCTCAATGCCATGCCCGACCGAGAGGGCGACCCAGCCAAAGGGCATCTGTTCAGCGAGGGCAACTTCGTGGGCTTCACAGCTTGGCCCGGCATGCGCATGACGCTGAGCGGTGATGGTTGGCTCGGGTTGCCAGCGGCA
>JBCDFD010000083.1:0-13804 GCA_039178645.1 Pseudomonadota bacterium
CCCCGGCTCGAACGGGGGACCTCCTGATCCACAATCAGGCGCTCTAACCAACTGAGCTAAGGCGGCACTGGGTCAGTCTAGTATCGGGCAGCACCGTGCATTGCAAGCCGCCAGACTTGGAAAAACACCGGATTTGCCGGGATGCCGAAGACAACAGGAGCACGAGTCCTTGCGATGCTGGGCTGACTGTGATCCATGGCATTTCGCATCAGGAGACCGACCATGGGCATCAACAGCGAAAGCGACATTGCCGCGAATTTGCAAATCGGCCCCACCAGCATGGGCATGGTGCGGATCTACATTGAGGCCGAGGGCGTCGACCTGCCGCTCGACTTCGACCCTGAGGAAGCCATCGAAATCGCCGAGGAGATCAAAGCCGCGGCGGAACGCGCCAAGTCAGTCGCCAAGCGTTAAGACAAACCAACCAGCCCTGGGTCACGGTAATCCTGCAACCGCAAGGCCGACGCTCGGGCGAACCTCCGCGTGAGCACCGTACGGCGTGCGCCGCTGAGCTTGGTTTCGGGCGCCATGCGCTGAATTTCTGCATCCCAAGCGTCTGCCAAGATTAACCCGGTGCCTTCGGGCAAGACCTCCAACGGGAAAGCATCATCGACCGCCCAGAAAAACCGGTCGCACCATTCCAGGTAGCCCTGCCATTTCTTGTCTGACGTGTAATCGGCGCGGGACGATTTGCACTCAATCACCCAAAACTCCCCTTTTGGGCCGAGCGCCATGACGTCCACCCTCAGCCCCTTGTCGGGCGTGAATTCCTCCACACAGGCGAAATCCAGGTCCCGCAAATGGCGGCTGACGCCACGTGCCAAACGTCCTCCGGGGGTGAGTGTGCGGTCCTCGTCCAACATTCTCCCAGGGTGAACGAAATGTGAACATATGGCAAGACGGAACTGAACGGCGGGCAAATGCACCAATCGTGTGAGGCGTTTGTGCCCGCAAAACACGATTTTGCCTGCAAACAGCAATAGCGCTTGTTCGATCAGCCAACGGTGTGGGAAGGCTTGGGAAAGTACAAATTACCTGAGGTCAGCCATGCCCATTGAATTTCTCCACCGTCTTTCGTCACAGACCATTTCCCAACTTTGGCGTTTTTTGCCAGTCTTTTTCGCCATGGCCTTGGCCCAATGCGGGCCGCCCAAATCGGAGGCCGTGATCAAAGCGGAAAATGCATTCGGCACGGTGGGCGCAGACGCGCGGTACCACGCGCTTGTGTGGCAGGACTATTCCTTTGGCATGCGCCACCACAGCTACATCGTCGGGATCGAAAAGGCCGAACGCGACAAAATTGGAGTGGCCTTCCGGACATATGACACCGGACGGCTTAAACCGCCCAACGAAGCCTTCGACCTCAGTGCCATCGATGAACCCCAACAAACCACGAAGTTTGAGCGGATCAACAACGATATTCGTGCGATGTTCGTGTCACACGTCGTCGCCCATCGGTTTGATCCCGACACGGCGGGGATGCGGACCGAGTTTCTATACGACGCTTACGCGATCGAGCCGTCCGATCCGCCCACCACGTACGAAGACGGCTGGAACGCCATCGCGCAGATGGAAAGATACCTCAAATCCGACATCGAAAACGCGAAGGCACGCGGTGTTCCGTTCACCCATCTGATGTTCCTCTCCATGGGATGGAACAACGACCAGGTTGTGGCGGTGAGCGCCTACGATGCCATACTGTCCCAAATATCCGATGCCGCACGGACAGACGTCGAAGTGTTCCGCCCACTTGTGATTGGACTCACCTGGCCCTCGGTCTGGGGCGGGACATCTATCGTGGACACATTGAACCGCATCGCGCATGTGGGCAGCTACCCGGCAAAAGCAAACGACTCTGACGAGATCGGCTTTCTGTTCGCCAACCACATCATGAACAGCACCCTGCCTAAACTGGAACAGGTGGACCCCAGTCTGCAAACCGTTGCCATTGGCCATTCCATGGGCGCGCGCATTCTGTCCCGAGCGTATTTCTCTGGCCCAATGTTACGCAATGAAGTGCGCCGAACCGGACAGCCGCCGATCATCATCGGCCTGCAAGGGGCCTTCAGTGCCAACCGGTTCCGTCAGGATCACCAGTTGATCCCACCTTTCCGTTGGGTGACTGTGGGCGAAGGTGGGCCGTACCAGAGTTTCCAGGAAGATCAAGCGCGGATCGCGCTCACGTGGGCGCGGGGCGATATCTACAATCCGCTGGCCCGTTTCGCCACCGGCGCGGCCCATGTTGGGGGCTTTGCAGGCAACCGCATTTTCAAGAAAGACGAAATCGAGCCCAAGATCACGCGCTTCAAAGGCATCCCCGACACCGATCTGATAGCCGCTTGCCAGGCCGCAGATGAAGACAATGATATTCTCTATGTCGATGCCAGTGAGTACATCGGGGAACACAGTGATGTGCGAAACCCCGAGGTGGGAAAACTGGTCTGGTCGCTCATGCAGTGCTGGTAAACGGACAAAGTTGAAATCTTTGCAGCTTTCGCTTGCGACAGGGCCAGCGCAGGACTACTTCATCCCGTGGCGGGTTCTGCCCTTCCCGTGTCTGTGGCACTATTCCGGTGGCCTTAAGCAAATCCGAGGGGGCTGGCTCTGTCCGGGCCGTGGTTCGGTTACCTGGCACCCACCTGTATATACAGGTCCTCGGGAATGCACTGCCTCCACGGTCGTGTGCGGTCCCCGCCGCTGATACTCTAAAATACAAAAAGCCGCCAATCTGTGGCGGCTTTCATTGCATATAGAGGTGTGCTTAGCGGTTGCGGTCCACGCGCACCGGCACGGGTTCTGCCAGGAATGTCGGGATTGCATCCCGCTTTCCCCCGGTGTCATCGTCGTCTTTGCCAGACGGCAAGGCCAACGCGAATTGCACACCGGCGAAGACGATCCCGTTGAACACCCAAAGCATCAAAACCGCGATCCAGCCCACATCCACATGGGTGACCAAGTGCCAAAGGTTGGCCACGTTGATATACAAAAGAGCGGCCACAAAACAGGCCGACAGTACGAAACCGGCAATCACTTGGCGGATATACACACGAATAAGGTGAGGCATTGGATCATCCTTTCGTTGCTCACCGTAGACGATAGGGCGCGTTCTCACAAATGCCATCATCCCGTAGGCTGGCCGCGAAATGCTGCATATGCACAATAAATGCACGATGAAGTGGAAAATGGGCACAGGTTTGGCGCGTTTCGCCAAAGGCGCTGTGCTGTGCGCAGTGTGTTTGTTGCCTCCCTGGGCGCTGGCAGAGGTGCCGGCCACCATCCCGCCGTCCAAGTGCGATCCCAGCGGCGCGCACTGCATAGACCCCCATGATAATATCAGCGATATTTGCACCGTGATCGGCGATGCGGCAGTTGAGCATGGGCTTCCCCAGGATTTTTTCGCGCGGCTCATATGGCAAGAAAGCCTGTTTGACGCCTTTGCTATCAGCCATGCGGGGGCCGAGGGCATTGCGCAGTTCATGCCGATGACAGCGCTTCGGAGAGGCTTGGCCAATCCTTACAATCCCGCAGCCTCGCTGGTGGCTTCTGCCGCTTACTTGGCGGACCTGCGAGATCAATTTGGCAATCTGGGCTTGGCTGCAGCCGCCTACAACTCTGGCGAAGACCGAACCCAGGCGTTCGTGACCCAGAGCCGACCACTTCCGCGGGAAACACGCGGATACGTGGCGACAATAACGGGTTTGGATGCAATTACATGGCGGGATGGTCCACCGGCGGATGCCATCGAACGTATGCGGCTCCCCGGCGAGGGGTCGTTCCATAGCCGGTGCGTGGACCTAGCAAGCACACGATCTTTGGCCCCGCTTGGTCGCCCTTCGGGCGGTGGCCAGGGAGGCTGGCTGGCGGTGGTTGGTACCCACGACAACCGGGCCGCTTTGGCAAACCGCCTGGATCAAGCGGTGGCGCTGAACCCGATCCTGCGGCTCCACAAACCGCAAATCGCAAGGCGACGTGTCAGCGGGTTGAGCACCATGGCGTACGTGGCGTACGTCCGGGTTCCCACGCGGGAACGGGCCGAGATCCTGTGCCAGGACGTTAAACGCGCCAGAACTTCCTGCGCGGTGGCTCCGGACCGATAGGTCCTAAAACTCTTCGGGTTTCGCTTCTCGCGCCATGTGATCCAGAACGGCATTCACAAACCGGCTTTCCTTGCCTTCGGGAAAAAACGCCTGGGCGATTTGGACGTACTCGATAATAACGACCTTGGGGGGCGTGTCGACCAAGGTGAACTCGGCCCCCGCGGCGCGGAAAAGCGCGCGCAATGTAGGATCGATACGGTTGATTGGCCATTTGGCCACCAAGGCGCGGTCGGTGAGTTGGTCCACAATCGCCTGATTGTCCACGGCACCGTTCACCAGCGACTTGAACACGTCCAGGTCGGCCTCTTCCATTTCGTAGTCTTCGAAACGCTCGCCGAAACGGTGGTCGGAAAACTCTCGGATGATCTGGCCGATGGGCGCGTCCGACTGTTCCATCTGAAACAGAGCTTGGACCGCAAAGAAACGCGCCGCCGACCGCATGGCCCGGCGGCGGTTGCCAGAAAGCTGCGCCGTCATGGCAGGATGTCTCCACCCGTGGCCAGGAACCCGATGCCTTTGGATTTGCGTCCCATGGTGCGGCTTAGGTGGATGAGGTGCAGCGCGGCCGCGGCGGCACCACCACCTTTGTTCTGCTCGCTAGGATCAGCGCGCACCAGCGCTTGGTCCATGTTTTCCACCGTGAGAATGCCGTTGCCCAAGCAAGCGCCCTGGAGGCCCAGTAACATCAAGGCCCGCGAACTGTCGTTGCAGACGGTGTCATAATGGGTGGTCTCCCCACGGATCACGCAGCCCAACGCCACGAAGCCATCGTAGTCGCTTTGGGCGTAGCCGATGCGGATTGCAGGCGGGACTTCCAAAGCGCCAGGCACTTCGATGGTTTCGTAAGTGGCTCCGGCGGCGTCCAATTCCGCGCGGGCGCCCACGAGCAGATGGTCCGCCACTTCGCGGTAGTATGGAGCCACGACGATGAGTACAGAGACCGGATCATCAAAGGTCGGGCGCGGCAGAGTGTAATGCGTGATCGATGCCATCTAGAGCGACTCCTTGATGGTGCGGGTGCCTTCGATGGACAGGCCGTAAGCTTCCAGCCCCACGATTTTGGGTTTGGGCGAATTGGTGAGCAACACGAGCTTTGATAGACCCAGAGATGACAGGATCTGCGCGCCCAAACCATAGCGGCGCAGCGTTTGGGGACTGGCGGCGTCTTCGGTGGCGAGCTTAAGCGTGGTGTCACGAATGAGCACCAGGACGCCGCGGCCGTCATCCGCGATCTGCGACATGGCGCGGGCGAACTCGCCCGTGCGCCCTGCCCCGCCAAGCCCGACCACGTCGAGCATCGGATCCAGTGTGTGCATGCGCACCAACACTGGCTCAGCGGTACTCACGTCACCTTTGATCAACGCGATGTGTACGTCGCCATGGCTTACGTCGGTGTAAATGCGCAGGGTCCACTCACCGCCAAACTCTGAGGTGATCGTCCGCTCTTCGGTGCGCTTGACCAGATTGTCGTTGCGACGGCGGTATGCGATGAGATCAGCGATGGTGCCAATTTTCAAATTGTGCAGCTGTGCAAAGGCCACCAAGTCCGGGAGGCGCGCCATGGTGCCGTCTTCGTTCATGATCTCACAGATCACGCCCGAGGGGTTGAGACCGGCCAAGCGCGACACGTCTACCGCGGCCTCGGTGTGGCCCGCACGGACCAAAACACCGCCATCACGCGCGCGCAGCGGGAAGATATGACCGGGTGTGGCGATGTCGGCGGCTGCCTTCGAGGGATCGATGGCCACGGCGATGGTACGGGCGCGGTCATAGGCCGAGATGCCAGTGGTCACGCCCTCCCGTGCCTCGATGGAGGTCGTGAAAGCCGTTTCATGGCGCGACGAGTTTTGGGACGCCATGAGCGGCAGGTCGAGCGCGTCAATGCGGTCGCCAGGCAAGCTGAGACAAATCAGACCACGTCCATGGGTGGCCATGAAGTTGATGGCCTCCGGCGTCGCCATTTGGGCGGGAATGACCAAATCGCCTTCATTTTCACGGTCTTCGTGATCCACGAGGATAAACATCCGCCCGTTGCGGGCGTCGTCGATGATTTCCTCGATGGGAGAAATGGCGTCTTGGTAGATGGAGGCGTCGGCCATGGCGCGGACTCACGTTAGGCAAGTGGAGCGGTTACTTAGCGGGGTTGGACCAGCTTGACCACCCCGTCCCGCGCGACCGTGTGTGATCCAAAGGAGCGGACCGCAAACGGTCCGCACGACTGAGCGTTCGGACTTGGCTGCGCCAAGCTCCGAACAGATTGGCGCGGGTTAGTACTGTGGTCTTTCTCGTTTTGCTTTCGTGAGGACCTTGCAAGGAACGCGTCAGACGCCGGTTTGATCCACGAAGTACCTGTCAGCGGACAGATAACCCGCGAAGCGACCGGACTGGAGCCATTCCCGTTCGGCGGCACTGTCTCCCACCAAGAGCACTTGATCCCCCGGGGTTGCCCCGCACGCCAGTCTAAGCTCGGCCTTTTGGCGCGCCCAAGCCGCAAAGGGGCGCGGCGCGGGGTATGCATCGTCCAGTTGGTCCACAGCTTTGATCAACGCGAGGGCAGACAATGGCGCAACGGCGAGCCCAGTGCGTTTGCAGGCTGTCAGACGGGACAGTTTCTCCACTCGATCCTTTGGGGCCGACGTGCCAGGAAAGGTTCTCAGCGCATTGCTGCTGAACAAAATTGCCACCACATCGTGGCCACTGGCGGCACGGATGCTGGCGTAGCTGGAATAGTCGAGCCCCAGTTCCTTGGCCCGGCGGACACGGCCTCGGATGATCTCTATGGGCAAGGTTTTGGGCAAAAGCTCTGCCCGCGCCTTGCGCCAACAGAGTGTGCGCCAGGAGCCGCCCGGTTCCATGGTGGGGCCTTGGTTGTGTCCCAAGCCGTGAGGCACGCCGGTCACTCCCATTCCTGGAGCCGGGCCACATATCGCGCCAGCGTGTCAATCTCTAGGTTGATGGCATCGCCCACCTGCGTGGTGCCCCATGTGGTTGCCGCCTTGGTGTGAGGGATGAAATTGATCCCAAACGTTGGCCCGTCGACCTCATTGACGGTCAAGGACGTGCCGTTGAGCGCCACAGACCCTTTGGGCGCGATGAACTTCGCAAGCGCGTCGGGCGCTTTGAACGTCATCCGGGTGCTGTCGCCCTCATCGGCCATGCCGACAACTTCGGCCACACCGTCCACATGGCCGGACACGATGTGACCCCCCAGTTCATCGCCCACGCGCAAGGCGCGTTCCAAATTCACTTTTCGACCTGGCCCCCAAGCCACTTTGCCAAGGTTGGTTTTCGACAGCGTTTCAGCGGACACGTCCACATCGAACCAGGCGCCGCCGTCTTGGGCGCCCCGGTCCACCACGGTCAGACAGACACCGTCGCATGCGATGGAAGCCCCTATATCGATGGTTCCTGGATCGTACGAAGACGCCAAGCGCGCCCGCAAATCACCCGCTTGGGTGGCGGAGACCACCTCGCCCATATCTGTGATGATGCCTGTGAACATCGCCGCCTCCTGTGTGGTTCGCCGCGCACCCTACCACGCCCCGCTTGCGCTGCAAGGATCTGTCAGTTTAGCATGTTACGTAACAGCCAGCGGCGGTCCCTATGCATCTGAACGAGCGGCGATTTCTGTTTCTACAAGGCCCCCACGGCCCATTTTTCGGGCAGTTGGCCGGAGGTTTGCGGGCGGCTGGCAGCGAAACGTGGAAAGTGGCCGTGACCGCGGGCGATGCTGCGGAATGGAATGCGCCCAATCGAATTGACCTCATCGCACCATCATCCCTGTGGCGCGACGCTCTGGAGCTCATCGTGGGGCAGCAAGGGATCACCGATTTGGTGCTCTACGGCCAAACGCGCCCACTGCACCGGCTGGGACTGGAAGCGGCGCGGTCCCGGAAGGTGCGGACGCATATTCTGGAAGAAGGATACATCCGGCCCAACTGGATCACGCACGAAACCATGGGCAGCAACGATTGTTCGCCTGCGGCAGAGATCGCGTTGGGCGACATGTCGGGCAGACCCGGCAAAGAGTACGCGCGACCCAAGGCAAGCTGGGGTGCGCTGCGGCACCATGTTTGGTACGGCGCGCTCTACCATGCCCGGCTGATGGCAGGGGCGCGGCGGTTTCCAATGTACAGATCCCATCGTGACCAACCGGTGTGGCGCGAGGCGGTGGGGGCGTTTGGGGGTTTGCTGGCGCTCCCTGGGGCGGCGGCGGTGCGCGTGATGCAGCACAGGCGGGCAAAGCGGACACGCCGCCCGCTTTATGTCCTATTACTGCAATTGCAACATGACAGCGCCTTGGCGCACGCCGGACCTTGGGCATGCCATGCCCATCTTTTGGACCGAACCCTGGTGGCTTTTGCGCAGAATGCACCCCAAGATGCCCGCCTGGCGGTGAAAATGCACCCGCTGGAGGCGGAAAAATGGCGCGTGGCGCGTCAAGTGCGGCGGGCTGCGCGTTTGCACGGCCTGACGGATCGCGTGCTCACCATCCCCGGCGGTCGCTTGGCGGACTTGCTGGACCAAGCGGATGCGGCGCTCACGGTGTCCTCCACCGCGGGTCAGCAGGTCCTTTGGCGGGGATTACCGCTCTTTGCCTTTGGACGGACGGTATATTCGCATCCAGAGCTGCTCCCTCAAAACAGCCTGCCTGCATTTATGGCCCATCCCGAGCCCCCGGACCTAGACGCCTACGCGAAACTCCGCGCGTTTCTGTTCAGAACGTCCCAAGTGCCCGGGTGCTTTTACACTGCGCGCGGGCGTGCCGATGCGGTGGCTGGGCTGATGTCACGCCTTGCCACGGACAGATCCATGTATGACACGGAAGTCGCACATGGATTTGCAACAAGCCCGGTGACTTGATCCCCAAGCTCGGTTCTGGCCAAGTGCGCACAGCTTTGTTTTGAAGGGCTGACTGATCTGGTCCCGCCCTTCCCCGACTTGGAGAGTGACCCATGGCCAAACGACCCCCGACACACATTTTGGGACTGGGCTTGGCGGTGATGGCGCTGTGCACGTTAACCGCCTGTGGCTTGCCACGGTCTGGCCCCACCAAGTCGGAAGTGTTGGACAGCAGCGTGGCCCAAGCCGGGTCGACCTACGTGATTGAAGCCACCCAAAGCGTTGCGGCGGCGTCCAATTTCACCCCTGCCTTGGGATTTGGATCGTCGTTTCGCAGTTCGGGCACCATCGGGTCGGACACCATCCGGGCGGGTGACACGCTGGGCCTGACCATCTGGGAAAATGTGGACCAGCCGCTCCTGGGAACGGGCACAGCATCCCCGCTCAACACCATTCAGGTGGATGGCGAAGGGTTCATCTTCGTCCCCTATGCGGGCCGGTTGCGCGCCTCTGGCCTGACCCCCGAAGAACTGCGCCAGACAATCACGGCGGAATTGCAAAACCAGACGCCTGACCCTCAGGTGCTGGTGGTGCGGCAGGCCGGTGATGGGGCGACCGTGTCGGTGAGCGGTTCGGTGAGCGCCCAGGGCGTCTATCCCATCGAACGTCCCACACGTCGTTTGTCGTCCATGCTTGCTCGCGCAGGTGGTTTGACCATCGAAAGCGACATCGCTCAAGTGACCATCCTGCGCGGTGATCAGCGCGGCAAGATCTGGTTCAATTCCCTGTTTGAGGATCCGGCCAACGATGTGGCCCTGCGCGGAGGGGATCGGATTTTGGTGGAAGCCGACCGGCGCGCTTACACAGCGCTCGGGGCCACGGGTGCGCAGACCCGGATCAACTTCAACAGCCAAGAACTGACCGCCATGGAGGCTTTGGCACAGGTGGGCGGTCTGAGTTCGCAAGTGGCCGATCCCACCGGCATTTTCATTTTGCGCAACGAGCCAGAGACGATCGCCCGTGCCGTGACCGGCGATCCAACGGTGGTGGGTGAACAGCAGGTGGCCTACATCTTCGACCTGACCAGCGGCCAGGGTCTATTCGTGGCCCGTGAGTTCACCATTCGTGACGGCGATACGGTGTATGTGACCGAGGCCCCGTATGCTCAGTTCAACAAGGCCCTGTCTGCCTTCTTCGGATCGCTGACCACAGTGGCGTCGGCACAGACCATCGCAAACTAGTGGCCCTACCGCCCGCGGGTCCCGCGCCTGCAACAGGGCGTTTGGGGGTCTGGGGGCACGGCTTGATAACCGCGCCCGGCGTGCGGGACATCCTGACCTGCGCCGGATACCAACTGACGTTGGGACCATTGAACCACGATGGCCTTGCCGTCTGGGGCCAAAGGCCCTCGGCGGGGCGCGGTACGCTGGCGGCGCAGTTGTCGGGAAAGGGCGTCTTGCGAGTGGAAGACGCTTTTCTGCGCAGCCTGCATCCTGGGCGGAAACATCCAAGCTACGGACTATTCCTTGATCGCAGCGGCGTGCATTTCGACACCAGCAGCCCAAGCGATGTTCAGACCCTATTGCTGTCGGCCGACCTAAACGACCCCGCGCTGTTGTCCCGTTCGTCTGATGCCTTGGCGCGGTGGCTAGCTTTGGGCGGCGGCAAATACTTGGCCCACGACCCAGATGCCCCTACGCCCCCAGAGGGTGCGGTTGTCGTGGTGGACCAAGTTGCCGGGGATGCGTCGGTTTCGGCGTCTCATGCAGACCGCCAGACCTTTTTGACCATGCTGGAAACGGCACGGGCGGATCACCCAGTCGCGCCATTGGTGGTGAAAACACATCCGACTGGACGGAGCGGGTATTTCAAACCAAGCGACTTGAAACCGGGCGAACTGTGGTGGCCGCATGCGACTTCACCGCTTCGGCTGCTCGAAAACACCCAGGCGCTTTACACGGTCAGTTCTCAGTTGGGTTTGGATGCCATTTGGTTTGGCCTGCGCCCAAAGGTGTTCGGAACCCCGATCTATGCCGGTTGGGGGCTGAGCGATGACGTCCAGCCCCTGCTGAAACGTTCGAAGCCACTGCACCCACAGCAGCTATTCGCGGGTCTGATGCTCCTGGCACCGTTTTGGTATGATCCATTTCGCAAGGAACGCACCGAGTTTGAAACCATCCTCGACTTTGCCGAGGTGGACCAACGGGCTTGGTTGGAGGATCGACACGGCTACATCGGCCACAGGGTGAGCCCATGGAAACGCCGCCGGTTGCGTCGGATGTTTGGCGGTGCTGTCCGGTTTCGCTCTGGACCACCCAAAGCATTGGCGACCCCCTCGTTGTTGTGGGCCAGCCGCCTAAAGCCAGACAAACGCCCGCCGAACACGGTGGCGGTGGAAGATGGTTTTCTGAGATCCCAAGGGTTGGGCGCCGAACTCACGCCGCCCATGTCGCTGTTGGCGGACCCGCTGGGACTACCGTTCGACCCAAGCCGTCCCAGTCGCCTAGAGCAATTGATTGCCGCCAGTGTGACCCTAAGCGCCGCGGACCATGCCCGCGCCGAAAGGCTGATCAACCGTTTGGTGGCCGCGGGCCTGACCAAATACGGTGCCGACAACAGACAAGTGCGCTTGCCAGACGAAAACCCAAAGGTGCTGGTGGTGGGGCAAGTGGCCGATGATGCCTCGGTTCGACTGGGTGCCAACGGCCAAGTGAGGACCAATGGCGCCCTTCTGCGCGCCGCCCGGACGGCCTTTCCAGGGGCTCACTTGATTTACAAACCGCACCCCGATGTGGTGGCCGACCTGCGCCACGGGGCATTGAGTGAAGCCGACCTAAGCCTGCCCGACACGGTCATCGAGAATGCCAACCTGACAGCCCTGCTCGACCAGGTTGACGCGGTTTGGACCATAACCTCCACGCTCGGCTTCGAAGCTCTACTGCGCGGTGTTTCAGTAACATGTCTCGGCACACCATTTTACGCGGGCTGGGGGCTGACCCACGACCTTGCGCCTGCGATTGACCGGCGCACCAAGGTCAAAGGCGTGACCTTGACCGGATTGGTCTACGCCGCACTGATCCAAGCGCCCCGCTATTTTGACCCGGTCACCCAGCGGCTCTGCCCCGTTGAGGTGGCCGTCGACCGTCTCATCGAAGGCTCATCCGACCGGCCAGCAACGGGCCTTGCCCGCCTGATCAATCTGGCCTGGGCCAAATGGGAACGCGGGCTTTAGTCTTTCATCCGCTGCCATTCGTGGAGCACATCTACACCGACTTGCCGCGTGGCGATGAGCTGGAAACGGGGTGCCTCCGATAGGGCCGCAATCTCCATGGCGCCCAGCGACGGGCGCCCCTCGGCCCCCAGTGCCAAGCCGGCCGTGAATCCAATGACCCTATCCACCACATCGGCCCGCAAAAGCGAGGCCGCGAATGTACCCCCGCCCTCGCAATAGACGCGGGTCAGTTCCGCTTTGCCCAAAGCTTGCATGATCGAGGCTGGATCAAGATGTCCGTCCACGCCGAGGTCGGATTGCAAAAGTTTCGCCCCTGCTTGGGTCCAAGTCTTCCGATTGGCCTCAGGTGCATCCGGCCCGTGGACCAGCCAAACCGGAACCTCCTTTGCCGTTCTCGCCAACTGGCCATCGCTGGGCAAGTCCAAACGTCGAGACACGACCACGCGTACCGGCTGGTGGGACACACCCATGCCGCGCACCGTAAGCGATGGATCATCGGTTCGCGCTGTGCCTCCGCCGACCATAACGGCATCATGGGTTGCGCGTTGGCCATGCACCCACCGCCGCGCCTCGGGCCCTGTGATCCATTGGCTTTCACCGGAGGCCGTGGCGATGCGTCCATCAAAGCTGCTGGCCAATTTCAACGTGAGGATGGGGCGCCCCGTACGAACACAGGACAGAAAGCCTGCGTTGGCCACTTCGGCCTCATCCGCCATGAGCCCCACTTCCACTTGAACGCCAGCGGCGCGTAACCTTGCGTGCCCCTGGCCCGACACCCTTGGATCAGGGTCCTCTAGGGCAGACACCACCCGAACCACGCCCGCCTGGATCAGCGCATCGGCACAGGGCGGCGTGCGACCATGGTGAGAACACGGTTCCAGCGTGACAAAGGCCGTGGCGCCGCGGGCAGCCTCGCCCGCCTCAGCCAAGGCCTGGGCCTCCCCATGGGGACCATGTGACCGCGTCCGCCCGCGGCCTACAACGCGGCCATCCTTGACCAAGACACACCCAACGGCTGGTCGTGGCCACACCCGCCCCAGCCCCCGCCGACCAAGCGACAGCGCCAAGGCCATGAACCGACGATCAAGCGCCGAATAGCTGTCAGTCACCGGAAACGGATGCGCCGGGGCGCAGTTCGGACACGAATTTGTCGAAATCGTCCGCTGCTTGGAAGTTCTTGTATACGCTGGCAAAGCGAACATAGGCCACAGTGTCGATCCGGGCCAAGGTTTCCATCACGATCTCGCCGATGGTCTTTGACTGGATGTCCTGTTCGCCCATGCTCTCGAGCCGCCGCACAATGCCGGAGATCATTTTCTCCATACGCTCAGGTTCAATGGGCCGTTTCTGGCAAGCGATGCGGATCGAGCGTTCCAGCTTGTCGCGGTCAAAGTCTTCACGCCGTCCGGTGGATTTGATGACAATCAAATCGCGCAACTGCACCCGTTCGTAGGTCGTGAACCGCCCGCCGCATTCAGGGCAAAACCTACGCCTGCGGATCGCCACATGGTCTTCCGCCGGGCGTGAGTCTTTCACTTGAGTGTCGATATTTCCGCAAAACGGGCAGCGCATCCGCCTCTTCTCCCTGCCTGTAGCGGCCTTGTTGGCCGATCCCACTGCCGTTATAGGCGAG
>JBCDFD010000084.1:0-13756 GCA_039178645.1 Pseudomonadota bacterium
CACAAATATGGAAGACTTTGGCGGTTGCCAAGCGTGACACGAATTCGCTGACGAGAATGTCAGGAATGCGCTTGCGCGGCTGGAATGGTCGGATTATCAGGCACCACCACGCTGCGGTGCGGAGAGGTGCCGGAGTGGTCGAACGGGGCGGATTCGAAATCCGTTGACCCTCTTTGGGGGTCCCAGGGTTCGAATCCCTGTCTCTCCGCCACTTGCTCAACATCGCCGTCGAGATCGGCTAAGGCCTTGAATGGTAAGGTGGTTTTGGCGGTTCGAAAGCCTCGATTTCGGGTATATGGCGTCGGGGCGGCAAAAACGAGTTTAAGGACCGCCTGGCGATCATGCTGGTTGCCTTTATCCCAGTATTTCCAAGGGTTTGCCAAAAAATCCAATGCGGTTCGAAAAGTTGCTTCGAAGTCCCGTGGTTTCGGTTTAGATCGGGCCAAGTGCTCAGTGATTGACGCCTGTTCGGCTTCCAGCTTTTCCAATTTGGCCTCAAGTGCCCTGATCGCAGCCGCGCTTTCGGTCTCTGTGAGCCGGTCGGCGGCTTTGGAAATGCTGGCTTGAACACGCTTCAGCGTCGCCTTCTGTGCCTTGCGTCGGCCTTCGGTCTGCGCCACTTGGCTCTGCCAGATGTCCTTGATCATGGCCTTTGCGATGGGAAAAAGGCTGGCAGGCGGCACAAGGGATTTCAGGAGACGTTCAAATGCGGCATCGACCTCGTCGCGCTTGATGCTCTTGCGACGCTCAGAGCACCCTTTTTGGAAACACTCATAGTAGGCGTAGCGCTTGTTGCGCCCTTTCGCCCAGTATCCCGTCATCGGGTGGCCACAACTCGCGCAGGCGATGTGCCCGCGCAGGGGAAAGTCTTCTTGGGATGTCTTGTTTTGTGGAGCGCTTGGTTTGTCCTCCAGGCGCGCTTGATTGCGTTGGAAGGTGTCCCAAGAGATGAGCGCCTCGTGCTTGCCACGTGTGAGCGGCACGTTCCAGGGCTTGTGAGAATAGTAGCCCGCATAGATTTTGTTGGTCAGCAAGTTGCGCACGCGCTGTGGGTGGATCGCGCCATTTTTGTCCAAAGCAAAAATGCCATGGGGCACCAAGAAGCGGCCCACATCCGCTTGGGTTTGAAAACGACCACTGGAAAAGCCTTCCAACGCTTCTTGCAGTGGGCTCATCGCGCACAAGGATTTTGCCTGGCCCCTCCCCGCGGATGTATTTGTAGCCTTTCGGAGCCCAAAAACAGAAGTATCCCGCGTTCAACCGCGCGGCCATGCGATGGCACACCTGTTCGGCGTTCTTCAACCGGTGGTGCTGGGCAAAGGTCGCAGCCACCAACTCGAACGTGGTTTGGTCGGCATCGTCGCCGAACTCAATCGAAGGGCTCTCCAAGCGCCCACCTGCTGCTCCGATGGCGGCACGTAGTTTGATGTGGGCTTCGACCGACCGAGCAATGCGAGAGATGTCGTCGATGATCACCACGGGTTCGTGTTTGCGGTGCTTGCGCAGCCAAACAAGCAGACGCTTCATCTCTGGGCGGTCGACCAAACCGCCGGACACGCCCTGCTCGGCGAAGACGGCTTCCACCGCATAGCCCTTGTAGACGGCGTGGTCGCGGCAACGGCTTTCCTGGCTGGCGAGCCCGTCGCCCTTGGCGATTTGCGCCTTGCTGGAGACGCGTGTGTAGATGACGGCGATACTCATGGGCTGGCCTCCTTGTCTGGGGCGTCGAGTGTTTTGGGGCAGGATAGCGCAAGTGGCGCTGCATTGGCGGCATCTGGCGAGGCCTCGTCCGCAAAAAGATGTGGACAAATCTCCAGGGCTTTGCGCGGTACGACGTCTTGCAGCACGGCATAGAGGCGCAGCAAAGCCTCGTCGGTGTAGAGATGCGCCTCGCCATGTGTGGCGGCGATGCGGCGGTATTGGTCGAGATCGATGGACATGAAGACGAGCTTTCCCGCAGGCCACATTCGGCCTGCGCTTTCGAAATGGATTGAGCTGAATGGAAAGCCGCTCTTCAAAAAGGGATCGGTCCGCAGCCGGTCGGGCTGCGGTCGAAACGCAAGACGGATTTCTGGAAATTCAGTCCTAAACATGCCATCGGTTTTGGAAATTATCCATTTTTTATAGTGGCTTGTCATAATCGCATCACCAATGGGACCAATGCATGCGCCCGTAGCGTTTTCCACAAATGACCAGACGATCTATGTTGTCCATGGAGCAGCGAACACGGTGAAGGTCGCCACGATCATCTAGGGCGTAGACGTCAGCGTCCGTATCTCCAAAGGCGTATATGACGAACTGCCAGGGCCCGCGCCCGTCCTCTCTCTGCTGAAAATAGCCGTGGAAGTTTCGACATTGCCAGGTCCCGGCCAACCAAGTTGCACGATGTTGCGACTTGTCCACCGGATCGAAGAAAGAAAGTTTGAACTTCGTCCCTGTTCCCGGACAGTATGATAATTGATCCTACGCAGCGTTTTTCCAAGTCATGGTTTTGTATGCTTGCGTGGGTGTTTGGTAGCCGATGGCTGAATGCCGCCTCTGTCGATTGTAGAAGACTTCGATGTACTCGAAGATCGCGGCTTTTGCCTGAGCCCGAGTTTTGAACTGTGACTGGTGCACCAGCTCCTTCTTCAACGAAGCAAAGAAGCTCTCCATCGGGGCATTGTCGAGGCACTGGCCTGTGCGGCTCATGGACTGAATGATCTTGGCAGCACACAGCAAGGCACGGTACTCGGTCCCAGCATATTGCACGCCGCGGTCTGAGTGATGAATGAGACCCGGCACCGGGCCACGGCGTCCCAGAGCCATTTTCAGCGCATCGCAACACAGTTCTGAACGCAGGTGGTCGTTCATAGCCCATCCAACGATTTCACGCGTGGCCATGTCCTTGATGGCAGCAACGTAGAGCCAGCCCTCGTCGGTATCGACATACGTGATGTCGGCGAGCCAAACCCGGCTCGGGACCGTACAATTGAACTGTTGCTCCAACAGATTTGGCGACGGTTTGAGGCTGTGATTGCTGTCTGTTGTGCGCGGCTTCCGTCGCTTGTGAAGGCGCGGTGAGATCTTGTTCTGCCGCATTATTCTGGCCACACGCCGCTCTGACACGACATCGCCATCGGCCTTCAGATCTTGGTGGACGCGTTTTGATCCATATCGTTTTTTGCTTTGAGAAAACGCCAATTTGATCTTGGGGAGCAGCTCCGCGTCTCGGTTCGCACGCTGCATTTGCCGATGTTCTCGGGCTGGTTGCGATTGAACAAAGCCGTAAAACCAACTGCGACCGATCCCCACTAGGCGGCACAGCAGGGAAATGGAATAAAGCTCTTTTGGGGCAGCGACAAAGGCATGCTTCACGGTCATGTCTTCGCTGCCCTTGAGGCGAAAAAAGCGGACGCTTTCTCCAAAATCTCATTCTCTAGCTTCAAGCGCTTGTTCTCTTTGCGCAAGCGGTCCAGTTCCGCCGCATCCGCCTGCTGCCTGCGCATCGCGGCCATCGATCCCGCCGCTTCAATCTCCAAGCGCCAGGTCTTCAACTGCGAGCTTGTGATGCCCAGCTCCTTAGCCACGCCGCTTTGCGTCGCGCCCGGCTCGTACAGACGGCTGACTGCTGCCGCCTTGAACTCATCGGTGAAGCTGCGTCGCGATTGTCCCATTCGATGCTCCTTTCGTGAACAGGGGTAGTTTACCCCGCTGTCCGGGAACAGGGACGAAGTTCAAGGCTCATGTCGCGGCAAAACAGGACAAACTGTTGGCAGATCTGGCGGATCTCAGGGCCGTTTGAACGCCGAAAATCAGCATTGGTTTTGAAGTCTGGTTTCAACCGACCGGTCAGCCAAATCAGCTCCAAGTTCCGACCACATTCGGCTTCCAGCCGCCGAGAGGACTGAACACGGTTGAGATAGCCATAGATGTAAATTCGTAGAATGAGACTGGGATGGTATCCTGGTCGACCAGTTTCTTCAGCGGTCGTTTTGAAACCAAGAGCGTCAAGATCAAGCATGTCGACAAAGGCGTCGACGACCCTAACCGGGTTACCATCGGTGACGTAGTCTTCGAGCGTCTCTGGAAACAACATGCCTTGCTGACGATCTGCTCCTCCAATAAAACCCGCCATGCCAAACCTCCTGTGTCTTCAGAAAGACTAACAGAGTCAAAGGTATATCCAGAGCGTTTTCACACAGCCTGTCCGCAACTGGGACCGTCACAGCTTCCGTCTTGCTGCATTCGGTTCGACTGACCGCTCTTGGGCGGCGCAGTTTGGCCACTTGCTGCCCATGGATCAGGCGGCATCGAGCCCCTTGCGGTCGCTTAGTTTTTGCATCGTTTGCAAAAGCGTCAACCATGCCGCGCGAGCGTGTGACGTACGATAGCGGCAGTGCAGCATTAGAGCAGAAACTCAAGATCGCCTAGGCAACCCATAAACGCAGGACCAATACGATGCGCCAAAAATCCATTTCTTGAAAGGTTGATGCATCTCAAAAGCTGTAAACCGAGGCTTCTCAGGTCGGATGAGTTTTCTCCTACAGGACTGTTCCCTTTTATAAGTCGTAGTTGAGCAGTTTTGTGGATCATTAACGGTGAAAGGCTATCAGATGATAGCTGCCTGAAACGCACTCGCGATAAGGTCTAGATCAGCGACCGGTCCAAATTGCCGGCGGGAAGTCGCTCCAGGAATTTGCGCAGCACAGTTTGGAAGCATTCGCTGGATCAGTTTTTTTGGCATTCGTAACCTTTCTCTGTAGAGCAACTCGCCGTGTTGCAAGAAACAGTGGCGCGAACGGTAACTGAAAAATAGTCAGCGCCGCGTCCGAATTCGGCACCAAAACCGGCCATCTAGCGCAGTCATCCTGTGCCTTAAGCCAGGACTTCCAAACTGAGCGTCAGTGGTCACGGCAAATGCAGCCAAAGGCTCCAAAAGTGAGCGTGTCGAACCTGATAGACATTTACCCAAGGTGCCGCCGGAATGTCGCATAGGTGTCATGTGTAATCCCTAAGAGACGGTTAATGGCGAGGGGCAAACCTGACGGAAGATTCGACGAACTCGGTGGGCTGAGCCCATCCGAGAAAAAGGTCTGCTCCCGCGTCCAACGAAACGCGTTCACGTGACAAAACGGGAAAGACCATGAGTACGATTTTCTTCGAAGGCTTCGAAACCAATGGAAACGGCGTCACCTACGCGACCAGCATTGCGGAGTTTTCCGACGGCTCGGGGGATTTTTTCATTCGCACGGATGGGTCTGTCATTGGATCGTTTGTGAACTACACCGGTGGCGAAGGTTCATTTTTCTTTGCGGGGATGGACTTGGATGGGGAAGGCGCGGCTGCAACGCAAACCATCACATTTGGAAACATAAATATCACCAACTTTGCCAACCTTAGTTTTTCGGGCCTTTTTGCCGAGGACGACAATGGGTCCAGCGAAAACTGGGACGCTTCAGACAGCGTGATTTTTGAATATCGCATTGATGGTAGCGATTGGATAAACCTGCTCGCCTTTAAAATGGACGGTTCGGAAACCGACGGCACCAATGGTTTCCCATCGCTGGACACTGATTTTGACGGAGTTGGGGACAGCACCGAGCTCACGCCCACATTCACGCAGTTTTCGGCGGATATCACGTCTACTGGCAGCAATTTGGACATTCGCGCCACTTTGAGTCTAAACGCGGGTGACGAAGACTTCGCCATGGATGCGATCACAGTGACCGGTGATCTGGCGACCTTTGACCTTCAGATTACTGAAATCTGGCCGGGCAATGCCGAAGGCGAAAACCTTACCGCGGATTGGTTCGAAATCACCAACGTTGGCGGTGCGGCTTGGACCTCAGCCGACGGAATGCTCTATTTCGACGACGACAGCCAAGATCCGACGACAGCGGACTTGCTGAGCGGCGTCACTCAAATCGCGCCTGGCGAAAGTGTCGTGTTTGTGGATGATGACTCAGTTGATGAATTCTTCAGCGTTTGGGGCAGCAAGATTTCCCTCGGCAAAGTGGGGACTTACGATGGGTCCGGGCTGAGCGGTGGCGGCGACGCGGTCACCTTGTTCTTGGATGCGGGTAACGATGGTGTGTTGGTGGACGACATCGTCGACTTCGAAGCTTACCCCGATGCGGAGGCCGCGATGGGCGCCTCCTACGATGTGGACAACAGCGCGTTCTCCAACACCGGTGGTACCAGCGGACAAGGCACTGATGTGGTGGAAACCGCAGGCAATGACGAAAGCGAGACAGCCGTTGGCTCACCCACCAATGGCGCCGCAATCACAGCAACACCGGCTTTCACCTTGGAGCTGTTCCACATCGGGGACCAGGAAGGCTCCACCGCGGCCATCGAAAACGCCCCGAACCTGTCGGCGGTACTGGCGGCATTGAAAGACCAGGACCTGGGCGACGACGGTGAAGCGGATAACACCCTGTTTTTGTCATCAGGCGACGCGATCATTCCCGGTGTCTTCTTCAATGCCTCCGAGGCCGTGTTTGGCTCAGGCGGTATCGGCGACATTCAAATCCAAAACGAACTGGGCATCCAGGCGATGGCCTTGGGCAACCACGAATTTGACCTGGGTACAGGCACTTTGAGTTCTCTGATCACCGGAGAAGACAGTGGCAGCCCCATTGGCGACTTCACCGCTTTGACGAACAGCGCGCTGGCGGGCGAAGACTTTGAAGGCGCGGACTTCGCCTATCTGTCGACCAACCTGGATTACTCAACCGACGGCAACATGGCTCCGCTGGAAGTGTCTGGCGGTTCGGCGCCTGTTGCGAACACGGTCACCTCGTCAGTTGCCATCGACGTTAACGGGGAAGACATCGGGGTGGTTGGGGCCACGACACCCACTTTGGCGTCCATTTCCAGTGCTGGTTCGGTTGGGATTTCCCCGACTTGGGCATCTGGCACGCCGACCGATGCGGAGCTGGACGCGCTGGCCGCTGAAATCCAGGCCGAAGTGGATGCGCTCCTCACCGCCAATTCGGACATGAATAAAGTTGTGTTGCTGTCGCATATGCAGCAGATCGAGATCGAGTATGCCCTGGCCGAACGGCTCAGCGGTGTGGACATCATCGTGGCCGGTGGGTCGAACACCCGTTTGGCCGATGACACCGACCGCCTGCGCGATGGCGACAGCAACCAAGGAGACTATCCGCAGTTCCGCACCGACGCCGACGGCAACTCGGTGGCGATCGTAAACACCGACGGCAGCTACAAATACCTGGGTCGCTTAGTGATAGACTTCGACGCGGACGGCAACGTCATCGCCGACAGCTACGACGAAGACGTGTCTGGCATTTACGCCACAGATGACGCGGGGGTTTTGGACGTGGCTGCGCCTTTGCTCGATTTTGAAATGAGCGAAGGACAGCAGACCAATACCGTTCCAGACGGCGCAGCCACGGGTTCGATCAAGATCGATGCGTTTGATCCGACCACCAACATGTTTACGCTCTCGGGTAGCTTTAGCGGCCTCATGGCTGAGAACGGCGGCAATGCGTTGCGCAACGTTGGAGCCGTGGACAGCGAAGGCAATCCACAGAGCGCCATTCACCTACATGGAGCTCCGGCCGGTTCAAACGGCGGCATCGTGCGCAATTTCACCGTCACGGACAATGGTGATGGGTCGGGGAGTTTCACCGGGACGTTCACGTTCACGGCCCAAGAAATGGCCGACTTCCTCGCAGGCAACACCTATGTGAATCTGCACACCACCGACTTTGGGCCGGGGCAATTGCGTGGCCAGGTGGACATACCCGCGGCCTTAGCGTCGGAAGGTTTGATTGATCCCGAAATCCAGGAAATTGTCGATGCACTGGAAGCTCAGATCATCGCCACCGAGAGCAATGTGTTTGGGTTCTCAGACGTCTATTTGAACGCCAATCGGTCTGGCACGGGCGCCAACGATGACCCAGACGGCGTTCGGACGCAAGAAACCAACCTGGGCAATCTGACCGCCGATGCCAACCTGTGGTTGGCCAGCCAGACCGATGCGGATGTTGTCCTGTCGCTGAAAAACGGTGGCGGCATCCGTGCCAGCATCGGCGAAATTGTCGTACCTGCCGGTGGGACCGAGGCGATCCGTAGCGCCAACGGCCAATTGGTAGATGGAGATGGCAACGAGGTGAAACCCGAAGGCGGTATCAGCCAGACGGACATCGAGACCACCTTGTCGTTCAACAACGATCTGGTTTTGATGACCCTCACGGTCGAAGAGATTGTGGCGCTGTTGGAACATGGCGTGGCGTCGTCACCGGTGTCTGATGGTCAGTTTGCCCATATCTCAGGGGCGAAGTTCAGTTTCGACGACGATTTGCCGTCGGGCGCGCGTATCGTGGATGCCGCGCTCGAGGCGTCAGATGGAACGCTCACGCCGCTGGTTGTGGATGGTGACATTCAAAACCCCACCGACACCTACCGCATTGTCACCCTCGGGTTTATGTCTTCGCCACGCTTTGACAGTGATGGCAACTTCATCGGCGCAGGCGATGGCTTCCCTTTCCCGAACTCCAATACCGATGCAGAACGTGGCGAATTGGGCGATCCAGCTGTCATCGCTCGGATGGACATCGTGTTCCTCGAAGAGGAAGGCGTTCAATCCGGCAATGCCACATTCGCTGACAACGGCACGGAGCAGGACGCGTTGGCCGAGTACCTGGTGGAATTCCATGGCACCGCGGAAAGCGCCTTTGATCAAGCCGACACGGGACCAGAGAGCGACGCGCGTATCCAAAATCTGGACTTTGTGAGCAGCACCATTTTCCCCGATTTCGGTCCTGCGTTTTTCTCATTCGTCCAAGACTTCGACAGCGAAAGCACTGGTGGGTTCTATACCGACACCGGAGACGCCAACGTCGATCATGACTTGATCAACAACGCTGGCGAAGCCCCAGTCGACAGCGAAGTGTCTGGCATTGATCTCAACGGTCAATTGGCCTTTGACGCCAGCTATGTGAACACACGCAACAGCAGCGGCCTTACCGACGGCGACTTCGTCGGCGTCACGAGCTTCACTGGTCGGGTTGGGTCCTACACGTCAGGCACCCAGGGCTACCAAATGTCCGACACCGATGGTCTCATGGTCACTGCGTTTGAAACTGTGGACCTGTCAGGTGCACTCAGCGCTGTGATGGTCACTTTGGACCTGTTCGTGCAGTCTACAGGCTGGGAAAGTGACGACGCAATAAAAATCGGAGTTGATACGGACGGCGATGGCGAGATCGACGTGACGCTCTTGGACACCACCGGTCAAGACATCGACGACCTGGACCTAGAAAACACTTGGACAACTTTGGAGGTGACGCTGCCGGGGTCTGCGGATGAAGCGACATTGCTTGTATCCTTGGATAGCAACAGCTCCGATGAAGCGATTTACATCGACAGCATCGGGATATTCACTGCGCCTCTGGAAAGCTTTGCCTTCGTTCAAAGCTTCGAAAACGAAGAAGTCCGCTCGCGCATCTACAAGGACGAGGGTGACCCTCTCCAAGACCGTGACCTTGTCAACGTCGACGACCGCCGGTTGATGGACAGTGAAGTGTCCTCGGCGGCAGGCACAGGTGAATTGGCCTTTGACTCCCGTTGGGAAAACACCCGCGACAGCGAAGGTATGAGCAATGGTTCCAACAGCGGTGTGCGCGGCCAAACCGGATTTGTGGGCGCGTATTCAGACGGTGATAAGGGCCTGATCCTGCGGGACACTGACGGTAATGTGGTGGTCGATTTCGAACGGATCGACACCAGCGGCGTGGATGTTGTGGACGTGTCTTTGGACATTCTGGTCGCCGAGACTGGATGGGAAAAGAACGACCGTATTTTTGTGGGGGTGGACACTGACGGCGATGGCGAGGCCGATGTCACCTTGCTCGACACCACAGGTGCGGACATCGACACGTTGGGGCTGGAAGGGAAATTCACAACACTCAGCGCAAGGCTGATCCAACCTGATAGCACAAGTTTGATCGTGGAATTCGACGGCAACACCCGCAATGAGGGCATTGCCATCGACAACATTGTGATCGAAGGCCAGTCTGGTGTGGCAGGCATCCCTGCAGCCCCGGCGCCTGACGCAGCCATGTCGCTGGATTACAATGTGGCCAGTGTTACCACGATCCCCGGTGGCGCAGAAATTGTGGCCAAGCTTGAAGGCACCGACACCCTCGCCATTGCCAATGGCGCTGGCGTGATTTTCGTTGGCATGTCCGACATCTCGGCACCCTCTGTGGTGGGTGCTTACAACCCCATGCTCTTCGGCGGCACGGACAGTATGGAAACCACTTCGGTCGCAACCTTTGGCATGGACATAGCGTTTGCGGTGCCCGCGGCGGACGGCACATCCGGCGGAACGCTGTTTTTCGGCAATGCGGGCGGTTATTTCCAAGTGCCGGTGAGTTCGCTGCCGGACGCAGTGACGTTCTCACCGGACGGCAACTATATCCTGGTGGCCATTGAGGCGGAAAGTGCGGGCGAAGACAATGAGCCCGGCGAGACACCCAACCCCAATGGTGCGGTGGCCATCATCCAGGTGGACCGCGACGGCAATGGCGATCTCACCGGTGGCTTCACCGCCAACGAGTTCGACTTTACCGACCCGTCACTGACCCTGAACGCGCTTCAAGCCAAAGGCGTGCGGATCAACGAAGACGCCCCTTCGGTGGCCGCGGACATAGAGCCTGAGTTCATCGCGATGGAAGGCAACACTGCCTTCATCTCGCTCCAGGAAAACAACGCCATTGCAATCATCGAAGACATCACGACGTTCACTGGGTTTACCATCGACCATATCGTGTCCGCCGGTCAGACCAACCATCTGGACATCGGCAACGGCATTGATGCTTCCGACGACGATGGTGACACGGTGAACATCGAAACCCGCGATGTGGTGGGGCTTCGGATGCATGATGGTCTTGCTGCCTTCACAGTGGCCGGCACGACCTACTTTGCTGGTGCCGCCGAGGGTGACGGGCGCGAAGTGGACGAAGACCGCGCCAAGGATGCAAACGTGGATGCCGGTGCCTACAGCGATGCTGATCTGGCCGATGAAAACCTCGGTCGTCTGATAGTATCGACCATTGATGGCGACACCGACGGTGACGGCGATATCGACCAGCTCACTGCGTTCGGAAGCCGTTCGGTCACGATCTACGATGCCCAAGGCACTGAGGTTTGGGACAGTGGCGATCTTTTGGCGCGCATCGTGCTGGCCGAACGTGGCGAAGCGGGCTATCCGGACAGCCGGTCCGACGCCAAAGGGGTGGAGCCTGAGTTTGTGGAATTCGGCGCCATCGACGGCGTGCCCTACCTGTTCGTGGGGCTAGAACGGGCGGAGAGTGTCGTGGTCTTCGACATCTCTGATCCAACCACGCCGGTCTATGACAAGTTCATCGATTTGGCGGGCCAAGTGTCCGAGCCCGAAGGGCTTGAGTTCATCCCGGCGGCCGACAGTCCAAACGGCACGCCGCTGTTGGCGGTCACAGGCGAAGACAACAACACCCTTGCGATCATCGAACTGATCACGACGCTGGAAAGCACCAAGATCGGCGAAGTGCAGGGCAGCGGCAGTGAAAGTGCCTTCGCTGGCCAGCAGGTCCAGATCACCGGCGTGGTCGTGGGCGACTACGACGACGACGGTGAATTGGGCGGTTTCTACCTTCAGGACACCACCGCCAACGCCGACGGTGACGCCACTACGTCCGACGGCATCTTTGTCTTCGTCGGCAATGCTTTGGGTGACACGTTCAATGTCAACGAAGGGGACATGATCACTGTGAATGGCACCGTCGAAGAACGGTTTGGTCAAACCCAGATTGGCGATGTCACCTTCATGCGGCGCGACGGCACGGACGCGCTCGACCAGGTCGAGGCTGCGGTGCTCGATCTGCCTGGCACGGGGTCCTATGAAGCAGAAGAGACATACGAAGCTTTCGAAGGTATGCTCGTCACCATCCCGGATGAGATGTTTGTGTCGGAGTACTTCCAGTTGGCCCGCTACGGCCAAGTGGTCCTCACCGAAGGCGGACGTCCATACCAGTTCACGCAGCAGAACACGCCGGACGTGGATGGATATACCGCGCATCTCGAAGACCTGGGGCAGCGGCAGATCATCCTCGATGACACCAACAACGTGGACAACGCGTACCTTGGGGATGATGACGTCATAAATCTGCCAGACGGTGGGTTCTCGGTGGACAACTTCTTGCGCGGTGGGGACAGTGTCACCGATCTGACAGGCGTCCTGTCCTGGACCTGGGCGGGCAGCAGCGACACCGAAGCATGGCGTTTGCGCCCGACCGAAGCGGCACCCATCACATTCGACAGCAACTCCGAACGTGATGAAGCCCCGGACGATGTTGGTGGCACCATCAAGGTCGCCAGCTTCAACGTGCTCAACTTCTTCACAACCATCGACGATGGATCGAACAGCGGAGTGAATGACTCGCCCAATGGCGATCCCCGCGGTGCCAACAGCGAAGCCGAACTGACCCGTCAGACCGACAAGCTGGTGGACGCGATGCTGAAGATGGATGTGGATGTCTTCGGTCTGGTAGAAATCGAAAACGAGTTCGGTGACCAAAATGGCGATGGTCGGTTCGCTGTCCAGTTCCTGGTGGATGCGCTCAATGCCGAAGCTGGGCCGGGGGTGTACGACTTCGTGGACCCCGGCGTGCCAACCATCGGCGGTGATGTGATCACAGGGGCGTTCATCTACGATACCACCACGGTGGAGATCACCGAAGGGACCAACCCAGCTATTTTGGATGACAGCAGCAACCCGCTGAGCTTCGCCAACGCCGTCTTCGACGGCCCGTCCACCAACCGGGCAGCCTTCGCCACGAGCTTCACAGAGATTGGCTCGGGTGAAAGCTTCATTGCAGCAGTCAATCACTTCAAGTCCAAAGGGTCGATCAATCCCGCCCCAGGCAACACCGATGCGGGCGACGGGGCGGGCAACAACAACGCCATCCGCTTGCAGGCGTCACAGTCTTTGGATGCGTGGCTCGACACTGATCCAACCGGCTCGGGGACGGATCGGGTGATCATTCTGGGTGACTTGAACGCCTACGCCAAAGAGGACCCAATTACCTTCCTCGAAAGCCAAGGCTACACCGATCTCGCTCGCGATCCTCTGTTGGGGGCCGGTGATGACGCCTACAGCTATCTGTTCGACAGCCAGCTGGGTACGCTGGACTACGCCATGTCCAACGCGGCACTGACACCGTTCGTAACCGGCGCAACCGAATGGCACATCAACGCCGATGAGGTGCCATTGCTCGATTACAATGACGATATCCTCGACAGTGGAGAGCGAGACTTCAACGAAGAGCCCGGCGGCACGGACCTTTACAATGCCGATCCGTTCCGCACGTCGGACCACGACCCTGTGATCGTAGGACTCGACTTCACAACTTTGGATACATTCGAGCTCGCCTAGGCGGATCGTAGAAAACACAACTCATCGCAGCCGCGACAAGCAATGCGCGGCTGTGAGAATACACCCACTCCATTGACGCTCTTGAAAATGCACCAGAGCTTTGGGGCCTGCAAAACTACAACATCGAAGAACAACGTCCGTTGCCGAGGTATTGTTTCATGCTGGCGCACCCCCCTAAATTCTGCTGTGAATTGGTAAATTTCAGTCAACATGCAGAAGGAGTTTAAGGACACGCTTTGCTTTTCAATCATTCGGGAGGGACCGATCCTTCCTAATCAGAGACCTAAGGTATTCTGCTTTGGCCTTGGATGAAATCAATCTCTGGCAAAC
>JBCDFD010000085.1:0-13662 GCA_039178645.1 Pseudomonadota bacterium
GCCGGGTGGGCATCGACATGGTGGCCGGTCCCACCGACAGTTTGATCCTAGCCGACGCGACCGCCGACCCCCATGTGGTGGCCACGGATTTGGTGAGCCAAGCGGAACACGGCTACAACTCGCCAGTGTGGCTTGTGACCGACCACCGCCCCTTGGCCGAAAAGGTCATGGAGCTTGTCCCCGGCATGATCGACGATCTGCCCGAACTGAACCGCGAAAACGCCGCTGCCGCTTGGCGCGACTATGCGGAGGTGATCATCTGCGCGGATCGTGAAGACATGGCCGCCTGTTCCGACGAATATGCGCCAGAACACCTAACGGTGCAGGCCAAAGACTTGGATTGGTGGCTTGACCGGCTCACCTGCTACGGTTCGTTGTTCTTGGGCGAAGAAACCACCGTGTCTTACGGCGACAAAGCCACCGGCACCAACCATGTGCTGCCGACATCTGGCGCAGCCAGCTACACCGGCGGCCTCAGCGTCCACAAGTTCATGAAGATCGTCACGTGGCAGCGCGCCAGCCGTGAAGGGGCTAAGCCCATCGCAGAAGCCTCAGCTCGGATTTCGCGTTTGGAAGGGATGGAAGGCCATGCTCGGTCCGCGGACGTGCGGCTGGCCAAGTATTTCCCGGACGAAGACTTCGACCTGAGCGCCAATGGCTGACATGCCCGACCCTCGTGGGCTGTTTGACCTCTCAGGGCGGGTGGCCTGTGTGACTGGTGCCAGTTCTGGCCTTGGCCGCAGGGCTGCTTTGGCTTTGGCAGGCGCAGGGGCCGATGTGGTTGCCGTGGCGCGCAGGGGCGAGGCGTTGGACAGTTTGGTCGAAGAAATCGGCGATGGTGCCGAGGCTGTGGTCGCCGACGTGGCCGAGCGGTCTGTTCTGCATAAAACCGCCTCTGACATCGCTCTACCCTTCGGACCGCCGGACATTCTGGTCCATGCTGCCGGGGTCAATCACCGTGAACCCGCCGATCAAGTGACGGACGAAGGCTGGGACAGCACGCTCGCCATCAACCTCAGCGCACCGTTCTTTCTCAGCAAGGTCTTTGTACCGGCCATGAGGGCAAGGGCTTGGGGCCGGATCGTGAATTTCGCATCGCTCCAAACCACACGCGCCTTCCCAGGTGGGATCGCGTACGGCGCAACCAAGGGCGGCATCGCCCAACTCACCCGTGCGATGGCCGAAGCTTGGTCCAAGTCCGGCATCACTGCCAACGCTTTGGGGCCGGGGTTTTTCCC
This sequence comes from Pseudomonadota bacterium, assembly GCA_039178645.1. Classification (GTDB taxonomy): domain Bacteria; phylum Pseudomonadota; class Alphaproteobacteria; order Rhodobacterales; family Rhodobacteraceae; genus Mangrovicoccus. The sequence goes on from JBCDFD010000085.1 coordinate 1,239, forward strand.
AACCGAATTGACCGCGCCTGTGTTCAACGACCCCGACCGGTCCGCCCGCAACGCGGCGCAGACTTGTGTTGGCCGCAATGGTGAGTTGGCCGATATTGACGGGCCGTTGTTATTTCTGGCCTCAAACGCATCGGCCTACGTGACCGGACAGGTGCTCATGGTGGACGGGGGGTACACGGCCAAATGAAAGCGCTTGTGTATGAAGGTCCCGAAACGCTCACCTACCGCGATGCCGTCGATCCCACGCCGAAGCCGGGCGAACACCTGGTCAAGGTGGAAGCCGTGGGGATCTGCGGGTCGGACATGCACGCGTACTTGGGCCATGATGACCGCCGCCCAGCCCCGCTGATCTTGGGACACGAAGCAGCAGGCGTGGTGGTCGGCGGTCCCATGGATGGCACCCGCGTGACCGTGAACCCTCTGGTATCGGACCCAAACAGCCCTGCAAGCCGCGCGGGGCGCGAGAACATTTGCCCACGGCGCGAACTCATGTCGATGCCACCGCGCGAAGGCGCGTTTTCCCAACACCTGGCAGTGCCAGAAAGCAACTTGGTGGTCGTTCCCGACGCGGTTCCGCTCAGCAAAGCTGCACTTGCCGAACCTTTGGCAGTCAGTTGGCACGCCGTTGCCCTGGGCCTGAGATCGCTCCATCCCAGCATGGAACGCACAGCTTTGGTCCTTGGCGGAGGAGCGATTGGCGTGGCAGCCGTCTTGGCCCTGCATGCCCAAGGGGTCGAAGATGTCACGATAGTCGAGCCAAATCTGACACGCCGGGCCTTCCTCACCGACACATGCGGTTTCAATGCGGTGGCTCACGCAACAGAACCGTCCCCGTTGGTGATCGACGCGGTTGGCTACGCCGCCACCCGAGAAACAGCATCGCATCTCGCGGAACCGGGCGGTGTGATCGTGCACGTGGGTCTTGGCGACAATGCCGGTGGCCTCGATATCCGTCGCATGACGTTGCAAGAGATCACTTTCATCGGGGCCTACACCTATTCCATGCAGGACTTCCGCGACACGGCCCAAGCGATCTTCGACGGTCGCCTCGGCCCGCTTGATTGGATCGAAACCCGACCGCTCGCGGACGGCGCCGAAGCCTTTGCACAACTCCGCGCGGGCCAAGTGGCCACGCCCAAAATCGTCCTAACCCCCTGGTCCTAAACTGCTTGCCCGCAAGAGGTGCCCTCAAACATGTCAATCGACAAGAAAATCGCCGACGATCTGGTCGCCAATGACGTGAGTTTCGTCACCACGGTGCCCTGCAAACAGTTGGCCGGTGTGATCAGCGAGTTGGAGAACCGCAACGATCTGCACCACGTGCCGTGCAATAAAGAAGACGAAGGCATGGGGCTCTGCGCCGGGGCCTTCATGGGGGGCAAGCGTCCCTGTATCATCATGCAAAACACCGCCGTTGGGGTGACGATCAATACGCTGGCGACGCTGATCCAGTACTACCGGATGCCCCTGCCCATGCTGATTTCCTATCGCGGCGAACTTCTCGAACCTATCGCATGCCAGGTGGAAATGGCCGTGCACACCAAAGCGCTGCTCGCCCAGATGCACATTCCCACCTACCATTTCCACAAGCAATCGGACGTGGACGAGTTCGACGCCATTCTGAAATACACCTTCATGTGCAACAAACCCGTCGCCATCCTGACCGATGCAACCTTCTGGGGAGGGTACTGAGATGATCCGATCCGACGTTCTCAAAGACATCGCCCCGATCCTGCGTGACCAATTGGTGGTCTGCAACATTGGTATCCCGAGCCAGGAACTGCACGCCATCGACGATCAACCGAGCAATTTCTACATGCTGGGCACCATGGGGTTGGCGTCCTCCATCGGCCTAGGTCTGGCTTTGGCGCAACCTAAACCGGTGATCGCCATCGACGGGGACGGCTCGGTGCTCACCAACCTTGGGACACTGCCGACGATCGCCAACAACGAGGCGAAGAACTTCATTCTGCTGATCGTGGACAATGGGTCGTATGGCTCAACCGGAGACCAACCGACCTATACGGGCAAGAAGACATCTTTGAAGGGCATGGCCGAGGCCGCGGGCTGCGACCGGGTGATTGAATGCCAAGCTGAAGACACCGGCAAAGTGCTGCAAGAGGCGCTGGATGCGGGCGAGATGACGGTGATCATCTGCAAATGCCAAAGCGGTAATGTCAAAAATCCGGTCATCACCATGGATCCGGTGACGATCCGCGACCGCTTTATGGGGGCTGTGCGAGCCTGATGGGCGCGGGCGCCATCCATTCAGCCGAAGACGCCCGCCGGATCGCCCGGCGGCGCCTCCCTTGGATGGTGTTCGACTATATTGACGGCGCAGCGGGCGGAGAGACCGGAGCGGAGCGGAACCGTAAGGCCTTTGACCAAACTCTGTTGGAACCGCGCATCCTCCGGGAGGTCAGCGAACGCAGCCAGGCCACTACGGTGTTCGGCCACCGGTGCGAGCGCCCCTTTGGGATTGCGCCCATGGGCATGTGCAATCTCTCTGCCCCCGGTGCTGATTTGATGCTTGCGCGCTTGGCTGCCCAGTATCGCGTGCCCCATGGTGTTTCCACAGTGGCGTCTACTCCCATGGAGGACATCCTCGCCGCCTCGGGCGGTCATGCATGGTTCCAGTTGTACTTCAGCGGCGACGGAGCCGGCAGCTTTAAGCTAGTTGAGCGGGCGCGTGATGCTGGGTTCAAGACTCTGGTGCTCACCGTCGACGTCCCCGAGGTGGGTCGCCGCCCGCGCGAACTCCGCCACGGGTTCAAAATGCCTTTCCGCATTGGCCCTTCCCAAGCGCTGGATTTCGCCATGCACCCGAGGTGGTCCATCTCGACACTCCTTGCAGGCGCGCCGCAAATGGCCAACTTCCAAAAACCTGGATTTTCATTCGACCGAACAGAGTCCCGAGGGAAGGCTGACTGGGACACGCTCCAACGTTTGCGCGCCGCTTGGCCCGGAAACCTTGTGGTGAAAGGCGTACTCAACGTGCAAGACGCCCTCAAGCTGCGAGCAGCCGGCGTCGATGCTATCCAAGTTTCGAACCATGGTGCGAGACAGCTTGAAAGCGCGCCCGCAGCGCTGGACCGCATCCCACCATTGCGCCAAGCGTTGGGGTCAGACTTTCCGATTTTCTACGACAGCGGTGTGCGGTGCGGTGAAGACGTGCTCAAAGCACTGCACGCCGGGGCAGATTTCGTATTCCTCGGCCGGGTCCTGCTGTTCGCCATCGCCGCCGCAGGCGAGGTAGGGCTCAAGCAACTTTGGGACGTCCTCAGTTCCGAGTTGGATTTGGCCATGGCAGTGACGGGGCTCGTGGATTTGGAAGGATTGCGCGCAGAGCCCCAACCCCACCACATCACCCATGTCGCGGAATAACCACTTTTCCCTCTCGCTCTGGCTTCAATCCTTTGCTAGACGCCGCCTCACGCGGGTGTGGCGGAATTGGTAGACGCACCAGATTTAGGTTCTGGCGCCGCAAGGCGTGGGGGTTCGAGTCCCTTCACCCGCACCATAACAGACTATAGGGTCTGTTTCTCCTCTAAAGCCTTGAATGGAAAAGCTATTTCGGTGGTTCTAGCACCGTCAAAACGGTCCTATTTCAAGCGGCCTGGGAAGGCCACTTTGAGCATCACCCGACGCAGTGCCACGTCCCCTGTTTCCCACAGTTTCCAAGGGGTTGCGAAGAAATGAAGCGCTGGTTCTAGTTTTTCTTCGAATGTCCCGCGGGGAAGACACTGTTTCTCGCTTTGCTCCACTGCAATCGCACGGTCCCGCTCCAGTTTTTCCAGAGTGGTTTCCATCGCACTGATCACTCGATGATTGTCTGTTTTGGTCAAGCGTTTCACCAATGCTTCGATTTCCGCATCAATGGCTCGGATTTGGCGCGCCGCGCCCTGGCGCAGCTCGTTGGCCTGGGCAGCCCGGCCATCCCACGGTGAACGGAACATGGCCGTGGCCATCTGCACGAGACCGGGCGTGGGTTCCAGCGATTTGCCATAGTGATCGCAGCCCTTCGTCTGGCACAGATAGTAGGCATAGTGTTTGGTCCGCCCCTTCGACAGAGACGACCGCAGCGGCACGTCACAGCCCGCGCAACAGACAATCCCGCGCGGCGCGCAGCGCGAAGTGCGCGCCAATATTCGCCCGCTTTGGTGCATGGGCCGTGCCAGCGCGGCGTTCCTGGACGCGATTGAATGTGGCGAACGATACGAGGGCTTCGTGCTGGCCTATGAGCCAGTGAATCCCAAGCGCTTTGGACCGGATATGGCCCGCATAGATCGGGTTGGTCAGGATGTCCGTGACGGGCTGCTGGGTGATCTCGCCGTTGGCATTGTGCGGAAAGTCAGGGATGGTCTCGAAAAAGCGCTTCACCTCCGCTTGGCTGCCAAACCGCCCCGACGCATAGCCTTCGAATGCCTCCCGGATCACACTGCCCAATGGTGGTTGTGGAAGATCTTATTGCACCAATCGTGTGAGGAATTCACTGGGTGAATCCAGCATGATAACTGGATTTTACAAGTAGTTGTGCCGCTATAAAGTACAAGATCACGAACTGGTCGGCTTACAGTGAGCTATCCACGCCACTGGTCTGAGTGGCATAGCAAACGCGTTGAAGCGACGCGGATCGCTTTCGATCTGGTTTGATGTGGAGATGATCTGGATACCGCCGCCGATTGGAAGGCGTGGTTGTTAGCAGAGCTTTAGCGATGCTGCAATCCAGACATGCCTGACCACTTCTCGGCAGGGCATCACGAAGTGATGTCCCGAGAGGGATGAAGGTGCTCTTTGGCATGGTTGACTTCGAGAGAGCCATTGGTCCAAGCGACAGTGTCGACCTGGCAGACGACCGGTTTCGTGCAGAGCCTGTAGCGACTGGTTGGGCTGGATTCGATAGTGCCGAGCTTCAGCACCCTGTGTGGTCGCCAGCGAACGCTGAATGTGAGCATCCCCTATCGCGGCAGAAACGGCGCGGTGAACCAGCTGATCCCCTCTCGGGACATTTCCTTCGGAAATACACTGCCGGGCAATGGATAGCACCGGCATCAAGGCCGCAGGCGAAGGTGAGTGGAGTGCGGAGGATCAGAAAACAGTCCGAGGGACTGTTTTCTCAACAAACGCGCAAGCATCCCTCTCATCGAAACTGCGTTTCGACTGCAGGGCAGTGGGTGACGCGAAACGCGTTCGCCATTGTCGCTCGGAGTTGTCCATCGTGACGCCATCCATTGCCCGGCAGGGCCTTGGCAAAGCCAAGGTCCCGAGAGGGGGTTCAAGTCCGATGGACGACGGCGCGATAAGGCTCACCTCGCGCAAGATATACATCCGTTGCCTGGCAGTCGTTTGCACAGCCAACTATGAGTGGGGGGGATCGACGAGGGTAAGGAGGATCAGGAAAGGCCCGGTGGAGTGTCTCCCCTACGTCCTGGAAACTCGGGCGGTCGAGGGTTCGCTGGCGAATGCCACTGGTCCGAAAGAGCCAGTGGACGGCAGCAACGTTGGTGATGCGCCCATTCGTCGGGGATTGATCCCCCGGATCAAACCCTGATCCTCCTCATTGCCAGAACTGTTGAAGCAAATCCCGCCTGATAGGGAGATCGGTAGCGTCACTGCCGGCAGGGCCTATGACACCCGAAAATGCCACGAAGCAATTGCCGCTCGCAGCGCCCACGCGTTCAGGTACTCTCTCGAACCCATGGCGTTGGTATCTTCACTCCCGCTCCGAAAGGATGCCAAACTGTGTAGACCCTCAAGCGCATGGGCCATCGCCCGAAACAAGACAGTTAATGCTTCGCGATATCAAGGCCGCATTCAGCGGCCTCTCGCGGCCCCACCGGGGCCGCGCTTCCGCTTCATTCTGGCGAAGATGGAGTGGATCCCACCGCCGGAGCCGTGTCGAGACTAAGATGAACTGCATCAAGATGCTCAGCCAATCCCTGATGGCACGAGACTTTGATCGGCAAGTCGCGGAAATCCAAGTCCGCGTCGCCGTCCTCAATCGCCAAACCGTTCTTGGCATACCCGTCACAAAGCCTGTAGCATAAGCCTGTCCGGCGATGAGGGAAGTCCCCTTAAAGCATGACTTTTGAAACAAGGCCAAGTATGGATACCATGATCCTCCAAAACAGTGTTTGGTGTCTAATTGGTACCTCGATACCGCAAAGAGGTATTAGTATTGGCAATGTCAGTACTAAATTTGGTCGATTGTACCATAAAACAACGTTGAGCAAACCCAAATGAGCGGAAATTATTTATTAAAAACAGCCACTAAGTTGTCTGTTGCTCCCATGATGGACTGGACGGACCGTCACTGTCGGATGCTGCACCGGCAGTTTTCGCGCCATGCGTTGCTCTATACGGAGATGGTGACATCGGCGGCTTTGGTACGCGGTGGGGCGCAGCATCTGCTTGAACACTCTCGTGAAGAGCATCCAGTGGCCTTGCAGTTGGGCGGGTCTGATCCGGCACAACTGGCCGAGGCCACGGTTATGGGGTTTGAGGCGGGCTACCGCGAAGTGAACCTAAACGTGGGCTGTCCGTCAGACCGCGTGCAGTCGGGCTGCTTTGGCGCTGTGCTGATGAAGGACCCGGACCTTGTGGCCCGGTGTGTGATCGCAATGGCGGCGGCGAGCCCAGCAGAGATCACGGTGAAATGCCGCATCGGTGTGGACGACGATGACCCAGCCGAACGGCTGCCCGATTTCCTGGCCCGAATCGACGGGGCCGGCGTCCGCCGCGTGACCATCCATGCCCGCAAAGCCTGGCTGCAGGGTCTCAGCCCCAAGGAAAACCGCGAAATCCCACCGCTGGACTACCCGCTGGTGTACCGGATGAAGGACCAGTTTCCCGACCTGCATATGTCGCTCAATGGGGGCATCGCCACTCTGGACGAAGCGCGGCACCACCTGAACGAAGGCATGGACGGCGTCATGGTCGGTCGGGCGGCGTACCATGATCCCACAGTCATTTTGGCCGATGCGGATCGACTGGTGTTCGGGGACACGGCGCTGTCCAAGTCGCCTCATGCTGTTGCGCGCGATATGATCCCCTACGCCGCCGCCCACGTGGCTGCCGGTGGTCGTGTCCATTCTGTCACGCGTCATATGTTGGGCCTTTTCACCGGCCGCCCTGGCGCGCGGAGCTGGCGACGGCATTTGAGCACCGCCGCCACGCGTCCCGGCGCGGGGGCCGAGGTTATCGCGGAGGCGCTGGACGCCATGCCGTCAGAGTTGGCTTTGGGCTAAACTCGCGCGTAGGGTTTTCCCGGACTTGGCCGGGGATGGTGGGCTGGCTTAGGCTCGTCGCATGGACAAAGAACTCCGCAGCATTCTGGCCGACCCTGCGATCAGCGACAGTGTCAAAGCGGCGTTGATACCCGAGTTGACCCGCAAACGGGAACCGTCTGGGATCTCCAAGCTCCTCAACAACGGACCCATGATCGCGGCGCTGGCCAGCGTTCTGACCTTGGGCATCAGCGAGTTGGTGAAGTTGAACTTGGCGGAACAGAAGTCCGAAGAAACCATTCAGCTCGACACATCGGACAAACAGCATGAGCAATCGCTAGAGCGCTTGAAGTTCCAATTCGATGTGATCCGCAGTGCGTTGGATGACACTAAGTCACTACAGGACCGGGCCGAGACGTTGCTCTTTCTCACAGAAGTTGAGTTGCTCGACGGGCTGAACGGAGAAAAGCTACAGGAATAGGGCCAATCGAACTTTGTGCCCAGCCTTGCCACAACGGACACACCTGCGATTGCAGATATACCCGGTGCAGCTAAGCTAACGGCCGCCCAATGGCGCGAAACGCTGGGCACAGAGGTATATGGACCTGACACGGAGGGCGAACGGGATGCGGAGGATCAGCAAGCGCTCCGACGTATCCTGGGTTGCCCTGGAGAACTTGACGGGTCGAATGGGCCCTTACTGAAAAATGGTGTTTTGCGATAGAATAATACTGGTCAAATCTTGCATCGGCTGCTACGAAAAATATTTGCTGACAACTAATCAGCATGCAACTTTGCATTTTTCGCAGGCTACCAATTATGTTTAGATATATTACCGCAATTATTTTTCTTGCAGCTTTTTTCACCCCGATTGCGCAGGCAGCCAATCCGCCACCACTCCAATTCGACGCAGGATCCAATGTTTCTTTTTCTAGTTTCCTCAGGTCTGGGGAAGGACCTGTCAGTTTCTTTTTTACCTCGAATACCGATTCTGCAATCCTTGGTATTTCGCTATCGGCCGTAGGGGTTCTTTCCGATATAGACGCGGTGTCAATATCAATTAGCAATACGTCCGCGGTCGATGCAAGTTTCGTCACAACCCCGTTTACCCAGGGTTCACTTAGTGGATTTGGAGAAGCGTTTGGTGAAAATTTTTATATGGGTGCCGGCGAAACAGCCTTCGTGACATTCACAGAAATGTCACAAATCAGTGACGATGTAACTCTTGGTATGTTTTTTGAAACGGCCGCGGTCCCATTGCCAGCTGCTGCGCCATTCTTGTTGTCAGTTATTGGATTATGCGGGTTCTGGCACAGGCAGCGCCAAAAGACTGCGACTTGAAAGCGACTCTTCACTACAAGAATCTTGGGTTGAAGAACGTTGTGCGGTGGATTCAGTCCCGTGACAGCCCGTTAAACAGCAAATTGCCGCTTATGCCGTCGGGCTGTCTGCCTCGTAGGCGCCCTTGGCGGCCGCCTCGGCGTTGGGCCAGCAGTGGTTTGCGGTTGGGCAACTCATCTATGATCGCGCGGCGGCGTTCGGGTGTGAAGCTGCCCCAGGCTCCGATCTCGTCCAGCGTGCGCAAACAGCCAGTGCAGACCCGCGCCTCGGGGTGGACCACGCATTGTTTCACGCATGGCGACTCGATCTCGGCGCGTTTCCAAACCTCGTTCGTCATTCCCAATTGGCCCCCTCAGACCCCAAGTGCCGCAACCGATCCAGCGCCCCTTGCAGGATAAAGCCAGCGGCCACGTGGTCGATCACCTCAGCGCGACGTTTTCGGGACGTATCCGCCTCCAACAGCGCGCGTTCTGCCGCGACCGTGGACAACCGTTCGTCCCAAAACGCAAGCGGCAAATCGGTGAGGTTTAAGAGATTTCGCGCAAAGGCGCGGGTGGATTGGGCGCGAGGTCCTTCGGTGCCGTCCATATTCCGCGGCAGACCAAGGATGATTGCCCCGGCCGCGCGATCTTTCAGGAGCTTCAGCAACGCCTCTGCATCGACCGTGAACTTCTTGCGGCGGATCGTGTCCACGGGTGTCGCCACGGTCCGAAGCCCGTCGGATATGGCGAAACCGATGGTCTTGGTGCCCAGGTCCAGGCCAGCGATTGCGCCAACGGGCGGAAGGTCTGACGCAAAAGCCTCCAGGTCGTCGTAAATCAAAGCTCCAGGCCGACCTGCGCTGCCGCTGCGCGGACCGCTTCCATGGACGACGGATCGGCGGCGAAGGTGTCCTTGGCTTCGTTATAGATCGTCTGCGCCCGGTCCTGCTGGCCCAGAACGCCTAGGGCCGAGATCAACCGTGCCCACTCCGCTCCAGTGCCACCTTCGTTGGCAAGGCGGAGCGCCAAGCCCTCGACCATGCCTTCGATCATCGCCATGCGGTCGTCGGGGTCCATGTCTTGGGCGGCGGCCATGTCTTCGGCGGTGGGGCCGCGCAGAGCTTCGCCTTGGTCCACGCCCAGCGGCGCCACGGTGTAATCCACCCCTGCGCGCCACGCCAGTTCTTCGATCTGAGGGCGGATGGCCAGGTTCCAAGGTTCAGTCGCCGGTGTGTTTTCCAGCAGGTGCCGCCAGATGTTGAAAGCCAGATCAGGGCGCCCGGTTTGGGCATACATCAACCCGCTGTAGTACCGCGCCGCAGGAAGCGACGGGTCGCGTTGGAGCGCTTCACGCAACGCGCTTTCCGCTTCGGGGCTCACGTAATTGCCCGCCGCGAGGATATAGAACTCCGCCAGATCGCCGTAGGCTGCGCCGGGGGCTTGATCGCCCACCAACTCCAACAACCGAGCTTGGGCACGGTGGGCCGCCGCATAGTTGCCCAGTGCTGCCTCGTTCTGCGCCAACAGCTGCCAACCGCGGGGATCATCGGCGCGCTCGCCGCTTTCCATCATGGTGCGCAACCGTCCCACCAATTGCTCAATTTGGGGATCCACTAACGGAGGCGGGGGAAGCTGCGTCGCCGCCTGTTCTTCGGCGGCCGCTTGGCTGGGACGGTTGGCCCGGAAATTTTCGGCCGCTTCCAACCGTTCTGCCAATGGCAGGTCGCCCATGCCCGGCGCGCCCAGCGTCCGGTAAAGCTGAACACTGCCGCCCAGCAGAACCACCGTCACAAGGCCCGTGGCCACGAGGCCGAGCCGCTTGGACGCCTCCGCTGTGGACGCGCCCGACCGGGTCTTGTCCGCATCCAGAATGCGCCGGGAAATCTCAACCTTCGTGCGCTCAGCTACATCCTCGGTGATCACACCGCGGGCCACGTCCCGGTCCACTTCCTTAAGCTGATCGCGGTACACTGCGATGTCGAATTCCGCGGAACTGCGGGCACCACCGGCCCGGCGCAGCAACACCAGAACCAACGGCGCTGCCACCGCCAAAGTCAGTCCCACAACGATGATCCAAAAGAGCCAAGTCTGATCCATTGCCGACACATAGGGTTATCGGCCCATTGGAAAAAGCACAAACCGCCGCAGATGGTGTCACATACGGCTGGTTTTAACGTCCATGTCGGTTATCCTCTGTGCGGTGCCGCGTTTGTGGTCACCGATTTGGCACGTTCCATGCAATTCCCGTGCGATCCGTCCCGAGCCCTTTGACCGGAGGCCCTGATGAAGACCAAGCGTTATTCTGCCTTTGCCATCGCCCGTGAGGCGCTTCGCCACCACGAAGGTTGGGACAGGGTTTGGGCCGACCGTCCACTGCAACGCAAATACGATGCGGTGATCGTGGGGGCCGGGGGGCACGGGCTGGCCACGGCATACTTCCTGGGCAAGAACTACGGGATCAAGAATGTGGCGATCCTGGAAAAGGGATGGCTGGGTGGGGGCAACACCGGTCGCAACACGACGATCATCCGGTCGAATTACCTCCAGGATCCATCTGCCGCGATCTACGAAAAGGCCCGGTCGCTCTATGAGACCATGAGCCAGGACCTGAACTACAACGTCATGTTCTCGCCCCGTGGGGTGATCATGCTGGCCCAGACCCACCATGAGGTCCGGGGATACCAGCGCACCGCCCACGCCAACGCCCTACAAGGGGTGGAAACTGAGTTTGTGGGCCCTGAGCGCGTCAAAGAGCTTTGCCCGATCATCAATATCTCCGGCCCTCGGTATCCGGTATTGGGCGGCCTGTGGCAGCCCCGTGGCGGAACGGCGCGGCACGATGCGGTGGCTTGGGGATATGCCCGCGCCTGTTCGGACATGGGCATGGACGTGATCCAGCAATGTGAGGTCACAGGCATCCGCCAGTCCAACGGCCAGGTGATGGGGGTGGAGACCACCAGAGGCCCTGTGGATTGCGACAAGCTGGGGATCGTCGTGGCCGGCCATTCGGGCGTGCTGGCCGAAATGGCAGGCTTCCGTCTCCCAATCGAAAGCGTCGCCCTGCAAGCGCTTGTGTCCGAGCCCATCAAACCGTGCATGGACGTGGTTGTCATGGCCAACACCGTGCATGGCTACATGAGTCAGTCGGACAAGGGCGAAATGGTCATCGGCGGCGGCGCGGACGGATACAACAACTACAACCAGCGCGGATCGTTCCAGCACATTGAAGAAACCGTGCGGGCATTGGTGGAAACCTTCCCGATGATTTCCCGCCTGAAAATGCTGCGCCAGTGGGGTGGGATCGTGGACATGACCGGGGACCGTTCACCCATCATCTCCAAAACTCCTGTGGGCGGCGTGTTCATCAATTGCGGCTGGGGCACCGGCGGGTTCAAAGCAATCCCCGGATCCGGTTGGGCCATGGCAGAACTGATGGCCAAGGGCGGCTCTGTGCTCGCCGATCCGTTCAGCCTAGGCCGCTTCCGCGAAGGCCGGTTCATCGACGAAAGCGTCGCGGCAGGGGTGGCGCACTGACTGCTTGATGAAGTTCGAATGGGACCCGACAAAGGCCCAAGCCAATTTGGTCAAACATGCCGTGTCGTTCGACCTATTGGTGCGAATGGATTGGTTGTCGGTTCTCAGCATTGAAGACCAGCGCAGAGACTAGGGTGAAGACCGCTTCCGGATACTCGGTACCATAGAGGGAAGAGTTCACGCCGCTGTGGTTACTTTTCGGGAAGAGACTGTCCGTGTTATAAGTCTTCGGAAAGCAAACGCGCGTGAACAAAAAACCTATGAACTGTCAATCGGCATCCAATTGTGACCCCTGATCGGCGTCGAATATTGACCCCCTTCAGGGCTGAGCTGGCCCGGCGC
>JBCDFD010000086.1:0-13633 GCA_039178645.1 Pseudomonadota bacterium
AACGATATGAAAAAGACCAAACTGGCTTTGTTGGCGAGTGCTGCACTGGCGCTGCCCCTGGCGGCCTTCGCCGAGGACAGCAGCGATCCCATCATCATTCCAACCCACAACTGGTCGAGCCAGATTGTTATGAGCCACGTGGTGGGTCAGATTTTCGAAGGCATGGGGAACGCGGTGGAATATGTCTCCACGGACAGCCAGGCGGTTTATGAAGCGGTTCGTCTGGGTGACGTCACCCTTGAGCTTGAAGTGTGGGAAGGTGCGTTTGGCAAATCGTTCCGTGAAGCGCTGAGCAAAGGCGGGCTGCACGATGCGGGCGACCACAACGCCGTCACACGTGAAGACTGGTGGTATCCAGCGTGGACTAAGGAGGCCTGTCCTGGGCTGCCAGATTGGGAAGCTTTGAATGACTGCGCGGCGCTCTTTGCAACGCCTGAAACCGGCGACAAGGGTCGGTTCTTGGGCGGTCCGGTGGACTGGTTGAAGCACGACGCCGAACGGGTGGAAGCCTTGGGCATGAACTTTGAGGTGGTGAATGCGGGCTCTGCCGCCGCCCTGTGGGCCGAGATTGCCGCCGCTGAGCGGGATAAGACGCCGATCGTTGTGTTCAACTGGACGCCCAACTTCGCCGAAGCTGTCTGGCCCGGCGAGTTTGTGGAATTCCCCACATGGGAAGCGGGCTGCGATGTGGATCCGTCCGTGGGTCCAAATCCCGATGCCAAGTTCGACTGTGGCAACCCGGCCAACGGATACATGAAAAAGGCGGCCTGGGACGGTATGCCTGAGAAGTGGCCTGCGGCCTATTCGGTGCTGAAGCAGATCAGCTTCACCAACGCTCAGATCGCTGAAATGGCAAAGCTGGTGGATATCGACGAGCTTGAGCCAGAAGAGGCGGCCGAGGTCTGGTTGGAAGAAAACCAGGACGTGTGGCAGCCTTGGGTTGGCGCGGCCAGCTAACGGATTTGGCCGGGCGGGATTGATTTGATATCGCCCGGCCACACCATTTCCCCATGACAGATCCGTTAATCTCCGCCCGCGACGTGTGGAAAGTGTTCGGCCCAGATCCGTCTGCCGCCGTTTCCATGGATGATGCCACCCGCAGTGCCAGCGGCCATATAGCGGCGGTTCGCGAGGTGTCGTTCGATATTCCGCGTGGTGAAATGCTGGTGGTCATGGGGCTTTCGGGGTCTGGTAAGTCCACCCTGGTGCGGTGCCTCTGCCGTCTGCTCGACATCACCTCTGGCACCGTGACTGTGGACGGCGACGATCTGGGGTCACTGTCGGATAAAGACCTACTCACTTTGCGTCGCGAAAAGATGGGCATGGTGTTCCAAAGCTTTGGTCTGCTGCCCAATCGCACGGTTTTGGAAAACGTTGCCTTCCCGTTGGAGATGCGTGGCCAAGACGCCCGCAGTCGCAGAGAGCGCGCGGCGGAGATGGTGCGTTTGGTCGGCCTGGATGGGCGTGAGGACTATTTCCCCCGCGAATTGTCTGGGGGTCAGCAACAGCGGGTGGGCATCGCCCGTAGCCTGGCCATCGAACCTGACATTTGGTTTTTGGATGAACCGTTTTCGGCGCTCGATCCGCTCATTCGACGGGACATGCAGGATGAATTTCTGCGGCTCCAAGGGATGCTTGGGAAAACCATCGTGTTCATCACCCATGACTTCGACGAGGCCCTGCGGCTTGCAGATCGCATCGCAATTATGAAAGACGGACGGGTTGAACAGATCGATACCCCGGATCGGATCGTTTTGAATCCTGCGACCGACTACGTGGCTCGCTTCACGGAGGATATCGATAAGGCCCGTGTGGTCCACGCCTCCGCGCTTGCGGTGCCTTTGAGCGGCCCGACGCCCGACGGTACTCCGATCCCAGGGTCAGCAACCATCAGAGACCTTGCGCGACAACTGGCTGAGGATACGCGGCCTGAACTGCCTGTCACTGACCAATCGGGAGCAATAATTGGCACCCTGAACCGTGCGGTGGCCCTTGATCTTCTGTTCGGCCCAAGTGTTCCAGCGGAGGCGGCGGAGTGACTGTCGCTGCGACGGACCCTAATCCCCAACCGCTCGGTTGGACGGTCAGTGCGCCGCGCATTCTCTTGGCCCTCGCGATCACACTTGCCGCCGCCAATGCCATGGGGATTGCCCCGCAATGGGTTCTGCGCCCGCCCGCGTGGTTGGTTTTGCCCATGGCCGATTGGCTGAACGCCGGTTTCGCATTTCTGCGCGACGACCTGGGCTTGATCTACTTGACCCGCGCGGTGGCAGACGGGGTGCAATGGCTCCTCGATGTGACGGCCAACTTGCTTTACGGCAAGCGGCGCTGGCCCAACATTGGCCCGATCCCTTGGACCATGGTCGCCGCGACCTTCGCGTGTTTGGGCTACTGGCTCGGCGGGTGGCGCATGGCGGCACTGGCCGGTGGCGCCTTCGTTTGGGTGGCTGTCATGGGCCAGTGGAAATGGACCATGGAGACCCTGTCTGTCATCCTGGTCGCAGCGCCCTTGTCTGTCCTCATCGGTCTAGCGTTTGGCATTTGGGCTTGGTCCTCGCCTCGAGTGGAACGAACCCTGGACCCACCCTTGAACTTGGCGCAGACGCTACCGCACTTCGCCTACATGATCCCGGTGGTGGTGTTCATTGGCGTCGGACCCAAAGCGGGGGCCATTGTGACGGTGATCTTCGCAACTCCGCCAATGATCCGCATGACGCTTCTGGGGCTGAAAAAAGTGCCCGGCGAAGTGATCGAAGCGGGCCGGATGGCGGGGGCCACAAGCTGGCAAATGCTGCGGCATGTGCGGTTGCCCACAGCGCGCAGCGACCTTCTCGTGGGTGTCAATCAAGTGATCATGCAGAGCCTCGCGATGGTGGTCTTGGCGAGCTTCATCGGTATGCCAGGGTTAGGTCAGAAGCTGTTGCAACTGTTGCAAGCGCTGAAAATCGGTCGCTCCATCGAGATCGGGATTACGATTGTTCTGATCGCCATTGTGCTCGACCGAATGACCAAGGCCTGGGCCACGCGGCAGCCTGAACACCACGAAACTACCAACTGGGCGCGGCAACACCCTGTCTTACTGATTTGGCTGGGCCTGATGGCCGCGCTTTGGGCCCTGTCGCAGTTTGTGCCATTGGCAGCAGAGATCGGACGGCGGGACGCGCTCAGCCTCGCAGATCCGCTGGACGCAGGGGCCGAGGCAGTGATCCTATTTTTAGACCCCTTCACCGAATGGTTGCGCGGGTTCCTGATCATAAACGTGCTGGTCCCCATGCGCGACGCGCTGCTCTGGTTGCCGTTCAGCGCCGTTGTGGCTTTGGCCGCGGCGGCAGGCTGGGCCGTCGGCGGACGATCCTCGGCTCTGGTATGCGCGGGCTTCACGCTGTTTTTGGCAATGAGCGGCTGGTGGGACCGGTCCATGATTACGGTCTACATGGTTAGTTTCGCGGTCGCCAACGCGCTGGTCATCGGTCTGCCCCTTGGCATCTGGGCTGCACAAAACGACACGAGGGCCACGCGAATGCTGTTGGTCTGCGACACGGCGCAAACCTTTCCCAGCTTTATTTATTTGATCCCCGTGGTGATGCTCTTCGGTGTTAATGATGTGGCGGCGATCGGGGCGGTGGTGGTCTTCGCCACGATCCCCATCGTGCGCTACACAATCGAAGGCCTGCGCGGGGTGCCACCCACCTTGATCGAAGCGGCCGAGATGTCGGGGGCCAGCAATCGCCAGATCCTCTGGAACGTCAGGTTCCCCATGGCGTTGCCGACACTGGCAGTGGGTCTCAACCAAACCATCATGTTTGGCTTGTTCATGGTCATCATCGCCGCCTTCATCGGCACTCGCGATCTGGGCCAAGAGATGCAGCGGGCATTGAGCCAGTCGGACGTTGGCAAAGGTCTGGTGCTGGGGCTCTGCGTGGCGGTCATGGGTTTGATGGCGGATCACCTGTTGCAACGGTGGTCCGACCGCAAAGCCAAACGCCTTGGACTAAGTTAATGGTCTACCGCAAGTTCCGTCTAAGCGTTCGCTCCAAGGCATCGAGGAAGAAATCAGCTTCGCTCGTGGACAGGCACAGTGGTGGGCGCATTTTGAGAGTGTGCCCGTATCGCCCCGCCGCCCCGATCAATACCCGCGCATCCCGTAGCCCGTTGATCACCGATTTGGCGAAAGCCGGGTCCGGCTCGCCGGTCTGCGGGTTCACAAGATCAACACCGAGAAACAGCCCTGCCCCGCGCAGTTGGCCGATTTGCGCATGTGACACGCTCAGGCTCTTCAGACCATCCAGAAGGTAGCTTCCAATTGTTTTGGCATTCTCGATAAGTCCCTCGTCAGCGATCACATCTAAAACAGCCAATCCGGCGGCGGCAGAAACAGGGGTTCCGCCGAAGGTGTTGAAATACCCGATGTCTTCGCAGAACCGCGAGAGGATTTCCGGTCGCGTCGCCATGCCCGAAACCGGATAGCCGTTGGCCATGGGTTTTCCCATGGTGATAATGTCCGGGCGCAGACCGTGGCGGTCGAACCCCCACATTCTGCCTGTCCGCCCAAAGCCCGGTTGCACTTCGTCAGCGATTAAAAGGCCCCCGGCCTTGCGCGTCGTTTCCACCGCTTGCGATAGGAACCCTGCCGTGTCGGGGAACACCCCGTCCGAGGAGAATATGCTATCGACCAACAGCGCGGCGATGGGGTGGCCCCGCTGTTCCAGCGTCCTAATGGCTCCGCACACTGCCCCGTTGAACCCGGCGCCGATGTCATCGCCATAGGCATCTGAGCTGGGCGCGGGGACGGCCACCACATGGGCGGGCGGCGCACCGCGTTTTAGCGACGCCGGAGACACCTCGATCACCGCGCTGGTGTTGCCGTGATACGCCGTTTCCGTGACGATGAAACCTGACCCACCGGTCCACCGAGCGGCGGCGCGCAGGGCCAAATCGTTGGCCTCACTTCCCGTGCATCCCAAAACAACATTCCAATCACCCGGCGGCAGCGTGGCTTTGAGGCGGTCGAGGTAAGTCTCGGTGGTTTGATGTAGGTACCGACTGTTGATGTTTAGCGCGCTCACTTGCGCGCAGATCGCCTCCACCACGCGCGGGTGGCAATGGCCGACGCTGGGGACGTTGTTGTAAAAATCCAAATATTGCGTGCCGCCCGCATCTTCTACCCAGGATCCACGGCCCCGGACCATCTCGATGGGACGGCTGTAAAACAGGACTGATGACGCCCCAAAATTCGCCATGCGGCGCGCAAGGAGCGGATCATCGGGGGTGCCGTCTTCACCACTGTCAAACGCGTTCATATCGAGGATCTGACGCGTCTCCGACCCCATGGTCATGCGCTGACGGTTTGACCGGCGAGATAGGTCTCTGCCAAGGCCACCGTGCCTGCGGTGTAGCCGTTGCCCAATTCCTGCGCCGTGGGGGTTTCGGAGTGGCTTGCTAACCACGCGGTCAACAGCATCCGTCGCAGCATCACAAAGGTGGGCAGCATGGCCTCGTGTTCGGCTGAAAGCTCGGCCTGTGTCCGGTAGCCTTCGAGCCAAGCGGCCATGAGGTCGGGGATGAACGGTTCGTGTTCATAAAAGCTCACGGCGGCGGCGAAGTCATACATGAACCAACTGAACCCGCAGTCGTCGAAGTCGATGACGCCGATGTGGCCGGTGTCGTCAATAAGCAGGTTCGCGAGTCTCAGGTCAGCGTGGACCAAGCCAAACCGATCTGGACCGTCACCGTACTGTGCCAGCCGATCCCGCAGCGCGTTGCAGCACCGCTCCAACACAGCCTTTCCATCTGAGGTGAGCCCGATCCCTGCCCGCCAATCGCCCCAGAGCGGCGTTGACCCAAGGGTGGTTTCAAAATTCCAGGTCTTTCGGACAAAACCCTCCGGCACTGGCCACGACCGCACATGGGCGTGGAGCCGCGCGTTGATCGCGCCCAGTTTGCGGAAGCCCGGAACAAGGTCATCGTCGGCGGAGGGCTCATCACCCGGCATGAACTCAAACGCGACCAAGTCCCGTTCTTCGCCACCCACGCTGAAACCCGCGATGTGTCCCCCGGCTGTGGTCTGCAAAGGTGCAGGAATATCGACAATCTGTTCTGCACGCAGTGCTTTGATCCACGATAGCTCTGACTCAATCTCTGCCGGTGTGTGATAACCCGGACGATGTACCCGCAGGATGACCGGCGACGCCCGTTCGGGATCATCGGCGCGAAAAGTGGCATTTTCCGATACGGTCAGCAGGCTGACTTCCGTGGCCGGTGATAGCCCCCACAACGGCGCAAGGCTCGCTGCCCCGCGCCGGAGCGTTTCGATAAAGGCGTCGTCATAGAGCCCAGCCATGCCCAACCCCGCTGCGGTTTTTCACTGTGCACAATTTGCAATCCGACATTCAGGCTAAGCAACAGCTCCTGGCCTCACAACACTTTTTCCCTTGATTGCGCAGGGTCTGGGCGAAAACCTTCTCAGTAGCTCAACGGCCCGATATTGCAGACACGATCTGCCCAGTGTTGCGCCAAGGTACGAACGAAAACGCAGGGGAGACACCCATGTTCACATCAATCGCAGGGAAAAGCGTTCTGGTCACAGGCGGGTCGAAGGGCATCGGCAAAGGCATCGCCCAAGTATTTGCCAAAGCTGGCGCCAAGGTGATGATCGCCGCGCGTGGCGCAAAAGCGGCTGAGGCCACTGTCGCGGAACTGACCGAGGCGGGCGGCACATGTGCCATGACCCTAGGCGATGTGGGCATTTGGGACGACGTGCAGCGCATGGTGGCCGAAACCGTGGCGACCCATGGGGGCCTAGACATTCTTTGTGCCAATGCTGGGGCTTTCCCCCAAACAAAGATTGTCGACATGGACCCCGACGAGTGGGACGATGTCATGCAGACCAACCTCAAATCAGCTTTTCTGTGTGTGAAGGCCGCGATCCCGCAGTTTGAGAAAGCAGGCAAAGGCCGTGTGATCCTAACCTCGTCCATCACTGGCCCGGTGACCGGGTACCCTGGCTGGTCACACTATGGGGCGTCAAAGTCCGGCCAACTGGGTTTTTTGAAAACCGCCGCGATGGAACTGTCGCGCTACAACACCACAATCAATGCGGTGATGCCGGGCAATATTTACACCGAGGGGCTGCAAGACTTAGGTGAAGACTACCTCAAGACCATGGCAGCCTCGATCCCGCTGAAACGTTTGGGTGATGTGGCGGACATCGGCAACGCCGCGCTGTTTTTCGCGACAGATGAGGCCGGCTACATCACCGGGCAGCAGATCGTTGTGGACGGGGGGCAGATCCTGCCTGAGTCATTGGAGGCAATTCAAGAGATCTAGCGCGTGGGCCATGTGCAGGTGGCGCGCACCCAGGCGCACCCGGACCTGGGGGCTCCGGTGCAAGTTTCGACTTCGCAGCGCAAGACAAAACTCAGGCCTTGGTTGGCCTGCCAACAAAAGAGAAACCTGCGGTCCTATGCAAAACTCGACACATGTGAGAGGTGCAGCGCCACCGCCTAGTTCATGCCGAGCGCTTCTTTGTACAGCTGAAGAACGGCCTCTTGTTCGGCGACTTCATCGCTGTCTTTCTTCCGAAGGCTGATGAGCGCACGCAGGGCCTTTTGATCGTACCCACGCGACTTGCTCTCTGCAAAGACCTCTTTGATCTGGTCGGCGATGTCCTTTTTCTCGGACTCCAAACGCTCGATACGCTCCACAAACTGGCGCAATTCATTTGCCGTCACTTTGTAGTTTGAGGTCTCGATTTCATCTTCCATTTTTATCTCCGCCTGCTGCCCCGCGCGCTGAGCTTAAATCCCCACCTGCGCACCCCTTTGTCCATGACCCTGGTCCGTTTCACCGGTTCGATGATCCGCCGCCATCCCGGGGCCAAGAGGCCCGTGGCATCGGATTTCTTGATCTTCGAAAACGTTTGCGGACACTCCCAATTCGGATCGCCTTGGTAGAGGTTCCCACGGGGCCGGGCAAGCGGTGCTTGCACCTTTGGACTGCCCGAATTAGGGGCAGTTTATGGAAGCGTTGATTTGGATCGGTGCAGTGATTTCACTGCTAGGTGTGGCTGGACTGGTCGCGTGTATCGTCATGGCCATGAAGGCCCGCAAGGCGGGGCTGAGCGATGAGGACTTGCGATCACGGCTTAAAACCGTGGTGGCCTGGAACTTTGGCGCGTTGATGATTTCTGCCCTGGGCCTGATGTCGGTGGTCGCGGGGATCATGCTGAGCTAAGGTGTTCGGCTAAAGCACCACGACCTTACCGTCCCGCGCCGCCTCTTGCGCGGCTAGACCCATGGACACCGCACGGATGCCGTCGTCGAGCGTGACCTCTGGCTGCGCCCGACCGGCCACGACGGCTGCAAATTTCTGATGCTGGTAGAACGTCGCCCCGTTGTGGTCGCCCGCTTCGAGAAGGTCTTCGGGCACGGGGATCGCGCGCACCTCCGGTGATTTCGGAAACCTTGGGCTCAATTCCAGTTCTGCCACGGGGGCAGGTCCAGCATCTCCGGGCCAAAAGCGAGTTGGACCAGGCACGCGAGCCTCCAGCTTGCCCGCTGGGCCGATGGCGCAAATCTCCTCTTGGAACCGGGCACCTTCGGCGAACATGCAAAGATCGAGCATGGCCCGGCCACCGCAGGTGAAGTCCACGATCACATAGGCATTGTCCCAAATGTCAGGGGTGGCCCCGCCATAGGTTTCGTCACGGTGGTTCACCGCCTGCCCGCCACTGGCGCTGATCCGGAAAGGTTCCGATCCCATGACCAGCCGCATCAGATCGAAGAAATGGCGACATTTTTCCACCAATGTCCCACCTGTCTGGGCATTGAACCGGTTCCAATGGTTCACTTTTTCCAAGAAAGGAAAACGATGCTCGCGGATGCTGAGCATTTTCACACCACCGGTGACGCTGTCCAACTCGCTCAAAAACGCCGCCAGCGGCGGCATGTAGCGATATTCCATCGCGACCCAAATGGGTGCAGCGCGGTCCTGGGTGAGCCCCATCAGAGTCGCGGCCTCATCCGCACGGGTCATCACCGGTTTTTCCACCAGCAGCGGCTTGGCGCATTGGCCGTAGATCGTGCGCAGTTGGTCCACATGCATGAAGTTGGGACTGGCAATCACCAAAGCGTCCAAATCCGGGCGCGCGGCCATGGCTGCCAGATCAGCCACCTGTTGAGCGTGTGGCGCAATGGCTTGGGCGCGCGCGGCCTGTTCCGCGTCAGGTTCCAGGATCGCGGCGACTTCGACGTCAGGAAGAAGCGCAATGTTGCGCAGATGCTCCTGCCCCATCATGCCACATCCGACGATCCCGTATTTCAACATCTCACTTCCTCACGTGAGCCGCGACACGTAGCGTGCCCGGTCGGCATTGAACCAAGTGGTGGACACTTCCACGCGAACGCCGGTTTGGTCCAGGCTTTCCCGCTGAACTTCCCCAGCCATGGCACCCGGCACCAGACCGATGGCAGGCGCCCAATCCGGCGCAGGCGCCACACCCACACGGTCGGTCACCTGGGAAATCCAAAGGTCTAGCCGTTCGCGATAGTGCAAATAGAGCGACTCCAGCAACTCTTGCGACATGGCAGCACTGGGAAATCTGCCGTCCAGCCAAATCTCTTCCGCCGCCACTGCGGCACCGTCCAGAGACCGGATGCGCCGGATCTGCCACGCCTCCTCACCTTCGCCAATGTCTGGCATCGATGTGGGTTTGGGTAACCGATCAACGCTAAGCACTTCTGCCGTGGGCAATCCGCCACCGTTGATCTTTTCCAACCGAAAAAAGCCGTAAATCGACGGGACGCCGTCCAATCCTCGGATGTAATTCCCCGACCCGTGCCGCCGCTCGATGACATCTTTGTCCACCAACTCATCCATCGCTCGACGAAGCGTCCCAACCGCGATGCCAAGCTCCGATGCCAGATCCCGTTCGGGCGGCAACCGTTGTCCCACAGGCAACCGGCCTGCCGAGATCTCTCGGATCAAGAGTTCACTGATCTGAACATATTTGGGCAGAGCCGCCGTGAGTGACATGCGAAATTGTTCGGTTGTGTTCGTTTGCACAAGTGATACAGATGTGATCCATAAAAAAACGAAACACAAGCGCAATTCTACGGGTATCCCCATGACCATCGTGCCCATCACGTCCCCCGATCTCGACGCGGTCGAAGTGTCCTGGTTTTCTGCATTGTGCTCAGATGACTACGAATACTTGGGTGTGCCCGATGGTGCGCTGCGGTCGTCTTGGGCCCATTGCCGAGACATCGTGCTAGAGGCGGAGGCGCAGGGGTTTCGCAACATCCTCTGCCCGTCGTCCTATCAGGTGGGCCAAGACACCCTCAGCTTTGTGGCCGGGTGTGCGCCGCTGACCTCAAACATCAACATGCTGGCTGCCGTGCGCTGTGGCGAGATGCAGCCGATCATGCTGGCACGGACCATCACCACGCTGGATCACATGTTGGAAGGTCGGCTGACGGTGAACATTATCTCATCGGACTTCCCCGGCGAACAGGCTGACAGTGCCTACCGCTACCAGCGGTCGCGCGAGGTCGTGGAAATTCTCAAACAAGCCTGGACGCGCGACACCATCGATTACGATGGCGAGGTGTATCAGTTCCAAGGTCTGACCACTGATCCCGCGCGACCTTACCAGACCGGGGGTCCCCTGCTCTATTTCGGTGGCTATTCGCCCGCAGCTTTGGACCTGTGTGGTCAGCACTGCGATGTGTATCTCATGTGGCCAGAGCCCAAGGACCAAATTGCCGAACGCATGAAAGCGGTGAACGCAGTTGCCGAGAAATACGACCGGACATTGGACTATGGCCTACGTGTGCACATGATCGTGCGCGACACCGAGGCCGAGGCAAGGGAGTACGCGGAACACTTGGTCAGCAAGTTGGACGATGAATATGGTCAGTTGATCCGGGAACGGGCACTGGACAGCACGTCGCTCGGCGTATCGCACCAAGCCCGCGCGCGGGAGTTGGCGGATAAGTTTGGCTATGTGGAACCGCACCTTTGGACAGGCGTTGGCCGCGCACGGTCTGGCTGCGGAGCTGCTTTGGTGGGATCAGCGGACCAAGTGCTGAGCGAATTGGAGGCCTACCAGAAAATGGGCATCCGGGCCTTTATCCTGTCGGGCTATCCGCACATCGACGAATGCCGCCACTTTGGTCAGAAGGTGCTGCCCCAGATGAAAACCTGTTCGCTGCCCCAAGCCTATGGACGTGTGCCCAGTCAGCCCCCAATGACGCCGCTGGCCGTAGGAGACCGCCGATGACCATGCCACGGATCAAGTTGGCCGAGACCTTGGAGATGTCCCGCATGGCCTACGGCATGTGGCGGCTCGATGAGGCGGAGGACATCTCGGCAAAAGCCACCCAAGCTAAGGTGGAAGCCTGTCTCGCCCAAGGGCTCACCACCCTCGACCAAGCCGATATTTATGGCGGCTACACCGCAGAGGCGATCTTCGGCCAGGCGCTGAAAGCTGCACCGAGCCTACGGGATCAAATTGAACTGGTCACCAAATGTGGGATCGTCGCGCCCGTGGGCCGACATTCGGCGGCACGGGTTAAACACTACGACACCACCGAGGCCCATATCACGGCAAGCGTCGAAGCTTCACTCACAGCGATGCACACCGATCATGTGGATCTGTTGTTGATCCATCGACCGGATCCCTTCATGGACGCTGACGAAACCGGGGCTGCCTTGGACGCACTGGTTGCCTCCGGCAAGGTCCGCCATGTGGGTGTGTCCAATTTCAGGCCCCACGACTTTAGCCTGCTTCAGTCACGAATGTCTGCGACTTTGGTCACAAACCAAATTGAACTGAGCCTGTTGGCCCGCGATGCCTTCACAAATGGTGACATTGCGTTTCTTCAGGAACGAAAAGCGCCGCCCATGGCGTGGTCTCCACTGGGGGGCGGTTCGCTCTTTTCAAATGAAAACACAGGCCTATCGAGTAGACTTGCTGAGCTTGCGGCGGAGAATGTCACCGACACGACAGCGATTGCCATCGCTTGGCTTTTGGCGCATCCGGCCCACATCATTCCTGTGATGGGAACCAACCAACTGGATCGGATCATGAAATTTGACCAAGCTTTCAAGGTGGCCATGGATCGCCAAAACTGGTTTGAGCTTTACACGCTCGCCACAGGCGCGGAGGTGCCTTGACCATGGACGGAGGCAACATTTCCATGACGACCCGGTTTGTTCCCGGTCCCGACCACACACGCGCCCTGCGCACCGCTTTCGGCAGTTTCGCAACCGGTGTGACGGTCATCACAACCCGTACGGACGAGGGTCCCGTGGGTATGACCGCGAACAGCTTTTCCAGCGTGTCCCTGGACCCGGCCCTGGCCCTTTGGTCCATCGACAAGAAATCCGACCGGTTTGACGTCTTCACCCGCGCTGAACGCTATGCGATCCATGTGTTGGCCGAGGACCAGACCGACTTGTCCAATGGATTTGCCCGCCATGCAGGGTTCTGTGCGGAAGTGGACTGGTACGAAGGCACGGACGGCGTGCCCGTTCTGCCCGGCGTGCTGTCTCGGTTTGATTGTGCCTTGGACGCATCCCACGATGCGGGGGACCATGTGATCCTGATCGGACGTATACTCGAGGTCGAAGCCCGCGATGGTGCGCCGCTCCTGTTCACGGGCGGTCAGTATGGCAAAGCTCAGGCGCTCAGCTAGAGGTTCAGCCGCGCCGACGCATGGCGATCTCACTCTCTGCCACTTGTAAAAGCGCTTGCCGGGTACTCCACCCGAGCGACGCGCGATCCAAATATCGCCGAACCTCCGTGCGGGCCAATTCTTCGAGACCATCACTGCGCCCAGCGTCCGTGCGGCGGCCCGTGCTCATTGCGGCATCCACAAGCGCGCCAATTTCCGCGTGCATATCAGACATCGGCTTCCTCCTTGCCGGTCCCTCTGTGCGAGGTGGCGTCTGGCCTACCTTGGGCGCAGTGGTATTCAAAGGAAAATCGAACCGTTAACGGATCTGTCGCAGGCGACGGGGTCGAATCGAGTTTCGTTCCACACAAGCCGCCGGGTTGAGATCAGCGTTGCACACTGGTCAAATCAGGCATGCATCCAGTGCACGTGCACATATGTCGCAGGTCGCATCTGATCAGATATTCACACTCTCTAACCTATGCGACCCCCAGACTGCTCTCGGCCCATTCG
The DNA here is from genome assembly GCA_039178645.1 of Pseudomonadota bacterium. GTDB lineage: Bacteria > Pseudomonadota > Alphaproteobacteria > Rhodobacterales > Rhodobacteraceae > Mangrovicoccus. The sequence continues at coordinate 13,188 of JBCDFD010000086.1, forward strand.
CTTCAACTTTGTTAACCAGCCGAAAACGCGACAGAATTGTTGGCTCTGAAAACTTCTTTTCATATTTTCACAGGACTGCGCAAATTCCTTTACAGGAAAATTCATGCACCACAGCGGCTTATTTTCCGCCGTCCATTTCATGTTAATGTTCGCCCAGCGATGGGAGGACCGTCCCGTGGGAGCGGAACGGTAAGTCAAAAGAGGGATGGAGGACATTAATGTCTGATTCACCGGTTTATGCGCCGAGTTCTGAGTTTTCGTCTCAGGCTTTGGTGAATATGGATCAGTATACCGAGATGTACGCGCGGTCGGTTTCGGACCCTGAGGGGTTTTGGGGCGAGATGGGGCAGCGGCTGGATTGGATGAAGCCGTTCACCCGCGTGAAGAACACGCGTTATGACTACGGTTCGGTCAGCATCAAGTGGTACGAAGACGGCACGTTGAAC
>JBCDFD010000087.1:0-13500 GCA_039178645.1 Pseudomonadota bacterium
TGATCCGAAAGGTTGCCGCGAGAACTTACGACGATCTTTGGCGAGCTGTCGGGAATGTCTGCAGCCTCTTCACGCCTGACGAATGCTACAACTTCTTCAACGCAGCAGGATATGAAACCATTTGAAGTGAACACGCTCTAATCTCGCCGCGTCAGCGGCTAACTCTGCGAAACTTACTGGCGGCTTAGTGCGCATGTCGGCTACTCGTGCCGAGTGCAGCATAGGTGCCTCTGGGCTCTGACCAGCCATTTTTCGCGGCGCGGCAAGTTACAGGGTTGTGATAGGCTGCTGCCCTCTACCTGACGGGAGCGCTCGTTCTGGCGCAGTTGATGTGAAACAAAACGCCGGCCCATGGGGACCGGCGTTTGTGTGTTCAAAGCATGCCAGGGATCACCTGATCCGGTGGTCGGTGCCCGTCGGCGAAGGTTTTGATGTTGATAATCACTTTTTCACCCATTTCGATCCGACCTTCTTCGGTGGCTGATCCCATGTGAGGAAGCAAAACAACGTTCGGAAGCTCGCGCAGTTGCGGGTTCACGTCGGTGCCGTGTTCGTAGACGTCGAGCCCCGCACCCGCCAGATCGCCCGCGCGCAGCATTCGGGTCATGGCATTCTCGTCCACCACTTCGCCCCGTGAGGTGTTCACCAGAACCGCGCTCGGTTTCATCAGCTGCAACCTGCGCGCATTCATCAGGTGGAACGTGTCAGCGGTTGACGGGCAATTGACCGACAGGACGTCGACACGGCGCACCATATCATCCAGGTCTTCCCAATAGGTCGCGCCCAGCTCTTCTTCAATGCTGGCATGGACCTTGCGGCGGTTGTGGTAATGGATTTCCATCCCAAAGGCTTTCGCGCGCCGCGCCATGGCCTGGCCCACGCGACCCATCCCAAGAATGCCCAAACGACGGCCGCTCAACCGACCGCCCAGCAACGCTGTGGGGGCCCAACCGCTCCACTGCCCGGCATTCATCAGTGTCAGGCCTTCGGGCACGCGACGCGTCACGGCCAAGATCAGCGCCATGGCCATGTCAGCGGTGTCTTCGGTCACAACGTTGGGCGTGTAGGATACCGTGATCCCCCGCTGCCGCGCGGTCGCCACATCGATGTGATCCACGCCAGCCCCATAATTGGCAAAGAGCCTCATCTGCGGTCCCGCCTGAGCAATCATGCCGGCATCAATGTGGTCGGTCACCGTGGGCACCAGGACGTCGGCAGTTTTGATGGCTTCGATCAACTCCGCTTTGGTCATGGGCGTGTCGTCCTCGCGCAGATCGGTGTCGAACAACTCCGCCAAACGCTTTTCCACGGCCTCGGGCAAACGACGCGTCACAACCACTTTCACTCGTTGCTGGCTCATCTTGGGGACCTTATCCTTTCCTTGCCGGGCATTTGGTGGCAAATTGGGCGAAAGACCCGGGGGACACAAGAACCCCTGGCACCATGCGGCGTGCAATTGGTCGCAGAGCAGAACAATTTTTGAGGCAACCATGCGGTCATCAACCAATCTGTTGGGTTCGGCTCTCTTGGCAGTGGCCACCTGCGTCGCGGCGCCGGTCATGGCGCAAGGGCAGAATATCGGGTCTGTGACCAAGCAGACCCTGCCCCGCTGGGTGTCCATGAAGGCCGAAGAGGCCAATGCGCGGCGCGGCCCATCCATGAACCATCGGATCGACTGGGTGTTCCAGCATCGGCACATGCCGTTGCTGGTCACTGCGGAATATGGCCATTGGCGGCGGGTGGAAGACCGCGATGGCGTGGGCGGTTGGGTCCATTATGTACTCTTGAGCAGATCTCGCACCGCGATTGTGGATCAGAGCGACCTGGAATTGCGCCAGCAACCGTTCACCGCATCGCCTGCTATGGCGCGCGCGGAGAAAGGCGCGATTGTGCATCTGAAAACCTGTAAGGAGGGCTGGTGCCGCGTGAGCGGAAACGGCCAACGGGGGTGGGTGCCGGAAAGCAGCCTATGGGGCGCATCGGACCCGGGCGGCTAAACCCTATGACAGTCGCCCAACTGCACCGTCACATCATCCTGACCCAGCCTACACCGTTGCAGCACCTGCCCCGCCTGTCGGACCACTTGGGTGTTGAGCTTCACATCAAGCGCGACGACTTGGCCGGGCCGAGCTTTGGGGGTAACAAAGCACGGCAGCTTGAGTATTACTTCGGCGCGGCTTTGGCCGAGAAGGCCGACACAATCCTGATCACCGGCGCGGTCCAGTCCAATTTCGTGCGCATGGCTGCGGCGGTGGCGAACTCTTTGGGCATGTCGCCAATCATCCAACTGGAATACCGGGTGGACACCACATCGCCCGCCTATGCCAGATCGGGCAATGTGCTTTTGAACTCTCTACTGGGAGCCGAGGTGATGACCTACCCGGAGGGTGAGGACGAAACAGGCGCCGACAGAGCCCTGTTAGACCGCGGCGAGGAACTCTGGGCCGAAGGTCGAAGGCCCTATGTCATTCCGTTGGGCCAGGGACACCCTCCCTTAGGCGCGCTCGGCTATGTGAATGGGGCCCATGAGATCTTGGCCCAAAGGGATGACTTCGATGCCTTCGTGGTGGGATCAGGCAGCGCGGCCACGCACACAGGCTTACTGGCGGGCGTTCGCGGAGCCGGTCACCCGGCCCAGGTCTTCGGCAGTTGCGTCCGACGGGACGCGGCCCGACAGACTGCGCGGGTCAAAGGGATCATGTCCCGGCTGGTGGAGCTCTACGAGGGGACGCACCAAGTGGCCGACGCAGATGTGCACTTATGGGACGGGGCGCTCGCGCCGGGCTACGGCAAGGTTGGGCCCATCGCGCTATCGGCCATGAAACTCATGGCGCGGACCGAAGGGCTGATCGTGGACCCGGTGTACACAGGCAAATCATTTGCAGCCGTCCCAGCCTTGATCGAAAGCGGCGACATTCCAAAGGGTTCGCGGGTCTGTTTCGTGCACACTGGCGGTTTGGCCGGCCTTTTCGCCTACGAAGATGTGCTGAGCGATCTGATGTCAGCAGACTGAACTCTGGGTTGAGCGTCCCGCTCGTCCAACAATTCGCAGACTTCCCGCAACCACGCCTGATGAAGCCGTTGCGCCAACAGAGAAATAGGTCGGTGGTTCGGAGAAAAGATGGCGTAGCGATACCAAACTGCCTCTTGCAAAGGCAGTATCGCCAATTCTTTGGACAAGTCACCGGTGCGGTCCACATGGGCCACCGTCAAAGGGTCAAGAATTGCGCAGCACTGGCCGGCTGCAACAAATTGCAAAATTGGCAAAAAGGTCTGGCTTTCGACGGTGGACTGAAACGCCAACTGCGCCCGCGCGAACCTGTCTTCCAAGTCGCGGCGGTGGGCATGGTTGCTTTGTAGCGTGCCCAGGTTTTCGCCGCTCAGATCTTCAAGAGCCAGTGAATGTCGTCCGGCCAACGGGTGTCCTAGTGGCACGGCCACAAAACACCGGCCCTCAATGACATCAGCTGAAAACAGATGAGTGCCGTCGATGTCATCCATATCGTCTAGCGCATCTGCAAAACCGAAATCGATGTTCTGGGCGCGCACCAATTCCGCTATCTGAACGGAACTGCGTGCCATAATCGACACATTTATGTTTTTGTTTCCAGATATTTGGCGCGCGATGAAACGTGGGAACAGCATCGACACCGGCCCCGGCATGGCAGCCAACGCGATATTCCCTGCGCTTCCGTCCACGAGCGAACGCATGGTGCTGCGCACTTGAGACAGTTGGTCCAAAATCGCCTGTGCTTCGATCAGCAGATACTGCGCCTCGGGCACCGGGACGAGCTTGCGGCCCTCGCGATGGAACAGTTTTAGCCCCAGTTGATCCTCCAAGCTGCGGATCGCCGCGCTGACGGCAGGTTGGGTTCGCCCCAGTTTCTTGGCGGCTTCGGACAGGCTGGCTGAGGTCATAACCGCTTCGAAAGCGGTGATTTGCGTTAGGTTCATAGATCGCAACCTATAAGGAAAACCTTGGAAATCCAAAGATATTAAAATTTGCGTCTATTTCTTGATGCGCTAGCGTGCAGGTCGAGACAGGACTCAACTGTCCACCATCAGGGAGACTACCAAGAATGACACTCTTCACGAAGATGACCGGCCTGGCCCTTGCGGCCACTTTGGTGGCGGGCGCGGCGGCGGCGGATGATCCGACGTTTTTCCGCATCGGCACCGGCTCTGCGGGCGGCACATATTTCCCCATCGGCGGAACCATCGCCAATGGCATTTCCGCACCCCCCGGAGCGCGTCCGTGCGACCAGGGTGGCCAGTGTGGCGTGCCCGGTCTGATCGCGATTGCCCAGTCTACAACCGCTTCGGTGTTCAACAACACCGCTGTGCAGAACGGCGAGTTGGAGGCGGGTTTGGCCGCGGCAGACGTGACCCGGTCCATGTTCCTGGGCGAGGGCAAGTTTGACGGCAAACCACATCCGAACCTACGGATCGTCGCAAACCTATATCCCGAAGACCTGCACCTCGTGCTGCCCGAAGGTGAATCCATCGACAGCCTCGCTGACCTTGCGGGCAAGCGCGTGGGCATCGCCCAAGCCGGGTCCGGCACTCAGGTTGCGGTTCTGCAAATGTTAGAGGCCTGGGGTGTGACCCGGGACAACATGGACGAAGCGGAACTGAACAACAGCCAGTCTGCTGAACGGTTGGCAGATGGTCAGCTTGACGCCTACTTCTACGCTGCGGGCTGGCCGGTCTCAGCCATGGTGCAACTGTCGACCACCAAAGGGATGGAGCTTCACAGCTTCACCGAAGAAGACATGGCCAAGATCAACGAGATCATCCCGGCGTACATTCCATCATCCATCCCAGCAGGGGTTTACGAAGGGGTGGACTATGATGCGATGACACCCGCAGTGTCCGCACTGCTGGTGGTGTCTTCTGACCTGTCGGACGATTTGGTCTATGGCATCACGCAGGCCCTGTGGAACGACAACACACGCAAGCTCTTGGACAACGGCCATGCGAAGGGCAAGCTGATCACTCCGGACACCGCTTTGGCGGGTATCGCAGCGCTTGGCGTGCCGCTGCACCCCGGTGCGGAAACCTTCTACAAAGAAGCCGGATTGCTTGAGTAATCCATGACAAACAGGGCGGCGCAATCCAGATGCCGCCCTCTCTTTCAATCATCAGACAGGCAGGAGAGTTGCTTTGGCCGTTGTCACGGGCGGGATCAATATTTGCGGCGTGTCCATTGGTGTCCTGTCTTTGGACAGCAAGTTCCCGAAACCACCGGGACACATCAAAAACCCCTCCAGCCTGCCCTTCACCACCAGCTATGAAATTCTCGAAGGCCTCACGGTGCCCGCGCTCTTAAATGATCCATCGCCCGACATGATCGCACCACTGATCGCCGCCGCCCGGCGTTTGGAAAAAAGTGGAGTGAAGGCCATCACCGGCTCTTGCGGGTTCTTAGCCTTGTTCCAACGGGAAATCGCAGAAGCCGTGTCTGTTCCGGTGTTTGTGTCTTCGTTGATCCAAGCCGACCTGATCCACCGCATGACCGCCCGGCCCGTAGGCGTGGTCACAGCCTCTGCCGACCTGTTGACCGAAGATCATCTCAAAGGCGTGGGCGCGGCCTATGTTCCCTTGGTGGTCCAAGGGATGCAGGAGGGATCGGAATTCGCCGAAGTGATCTTGCGCAACGACCGCAATGATATGGACCTCGGTCTGATCGAAGCTGAACTCCTGAGCGCTGGTCAAAAGCTGGTTGCCCGGGCGCCGGAGATCGGAGCCATCCTGTTGGAATGCACCGACCTGCCCCCCTACGCCAACGCCCTGCAAGCCAAGCTCGGACGCCCGGTGTTCGACATCATAACCCTGGCCAAGATGGTCGACGACGCCGTGTTGCGCCGACCATTTGCCGGTTTCATCCACTGACCCGCCACACCGAGGGACCCGCATGACCCAGACACCCAAACCCCAAGAGGACGTGCGAGACCTCACCCAAGAAGAACTGGCGGAGATCGAAAAGAAATACGACGAAGGGGCGGCGACGCGGTCGGTCACACCCGGTTTTGGCAAATTTCTACGGTATGTGGCGCTGACATTCGCGGTATATCACTACCTAACGGCGGGTTTCGCTCTACCCACGGACTATTGGCACATGGGGTGGCACCTGTCGGGATTGTTCATCCTGACCTATGCGCTCTACCCCCTGGCCAAGACCAAGACCGCGTTTGATCTGAACACCGGCGCCCTGCGCCTGGGCGGTGTGCCGTACCTCGATATTCTGCTGATGGTCCTGGGCGTGATGTCGGCGCTTTATGTGGGGCTCGCCTGGCGCGGGATCGAGTGGCTCGGCATCGACGAGATGACATTCCGCATGGGCAATCCCAACGGTTATGACCTGCTTTTTGGCTGCATCCTCATCGTCTTGGTACTCGATATCGCGCGACGCACGTTGGGGTGGATCCTGCCAATGATAATTGGGGTATTCATCGCCTATGCTCTGTTTGGGCAGCAATTCCCTGGGCTTCTCCAGCATCCAGGCGTGAAGTTCAACACCTTCGTGTCGTCCATGTATTTCCCAGCCGAGGGCATATTCGGTGTCACGCTGTGGGTGGTGTCCACTATCGTGTTCCACTTCGTTTTGTTCGGGGTGATCGCCCAACGAACCGGGCTCGGGCAACTTTTCATCGACAACGCCACCATCCTGGCAGGGCGTTACACCGGCGGTCCTGCTAAGGTGTCAGTGGTGTCGTCGGCATTCTTCGGAACAATCTCCGGATCATCCGTGGCCAACACGGTCTCTACCGGCGCGCTCACCATCCCGAATATGAAACGTCTGGGCTATCCCGGTCACTTCGCGGGCGGCGTCGAGGCTGCGGCATCCGCAGGCGGTCAGATCACCCCACCGATCATGGGGGCCGCGGCCTTCATCATGGCCGAGTTCTTGGAGCTTCCCTACACCACCATTGTCATCGCCGCGATTTTCCCGGCGCTGATGCATTACGTGGGCGTGTTCGCGGTGGTGCACCTGATGGCGCGCAAACTGGGCCTGCAAGGTCTTGCCGCCGATGCCTTACCAAAACTGGGCGCGGTATGGCGCGACGGATGGGCGAACATCGTGCCGCTGGTGGGCCTCTTGGTGGTGCTCTTTTCCGGCTACACACCGTACATGTCGGCGTTCTGCGGCATCTCGCTGGCCATAGTCGCCGGTATGAGCCGCGTGCGAGAGCCCGTGACTTTAGCCTACGCGGCAGCCTTCATCGGCTTTGTGGTTTGGAAACTGTCCGATGGGGCGTTTGACCTGAGCATGTCGTTGATCCTCATCGGCGGAACGGTGCTCGCCAACTTCAACCCGCAGCGCCGTGTGACCCTGACCGAAATGGCCGACACGTTTGAGACCGGCGTGAAATACGCCCTTGCCGTTGGCGCGGCATCGGCGGCAGTGGGAATCGTGATCGGCGTGATCAACACCACAGGCGTGGGGTTCCGCATCGGGTTCATGGTGACCCAAGCGGCTTCGAACCTGGGCAATGACCTGGCGTGGCTGTTCACATTTGGGGAATTTGTGCTGTTCTCCGTCCAAGACCTGACGCTGTTCATCAGCCTGGTGTTCATTGCGCTGGCGTGCATCCTCATGGGGGCGGGGGTGCCCACAACTGCGCTCTACATCATGCTGGTGTCAGTGGCGCAGCCCGCGCTGGCCCAGTTGGGCATCCCCCCCATCGCCAGCCATATGTTCGTGCTCTACTACGGGGTTGTCGCGGAGATCACTCCACCGGTATGTACCTCCGCCTATGCAGCGGCGGCGATCGCCAATTCGAACCCGTTCCGAACCGGCATCTCGGCCTTCACACTGGGCCTAGGCAAAGTGCTTGCCCCCATGGCTTTCGTCTATGCGCCTGTCCTATTGATCGTGTCTTCCACAGGCTTCGATCTGTTGGAATTCACCTACACGGCCACCAGTTGCATACTGGGTGTGATCGCCTTGTCCGCATCGGTGGTTGGGTTCTGGCTGGCCCCGATGGGCGCGATTTATCGTATACTTGCCGCCATCGCCGGGCTGATCTTCATTGCGCCATCGTTGCAAGCGGACCTCGTGGCGCTCGCCATCGCATCGCCTGCGATCATTTCGCAAGTGCTGGCGGTCCGGCGTCAGGCCGCCCCGGCCTGAGCCATGGAACACCCCATCACCATCCTGGGCGCGGGCATCATTGGCATATGCACCGCGCTGGAACTGGCCGAGCGTGGCCTGTCGGTTCGGGTGATAGACCGTGGCCCACCGGGGCAAGAGACGTCCTTTGGCAACGCCGGAGTAATTTCACCTTGGTCGATCATTCCCCAATCCATGCCGGGAACAATATGGCAAATCCCTCGCATGATGTTTGGGGCGTACAAACCACTGGCGGTCCACTGGAAGGCTTGGCCAGAACTAGTGCCATGGGGTCTACGCTTATTGCGCCAAGGGACCGAAGCACGGGCCCGCAAGAACGCCGATGCCATGAGCATCCTGTGCAACCCGTCGGTGGACCTCTACCGCCGCCATCTCACCGCCGCGGGAGCAGAGCATCTGTTGCGCGATAGCATGTATGTCCATGCGTTCCGCGATGGGTCAAAGGCGAGCCTGGATGCGCTTGATGTGCGGATACGCATGGAGAAAGGCGGCGACCTGGAGCTTGTGGGCGCAGATTCGCTGCACCGTTTGGAACCGGCGCTGAGCCGCGATTTTCAGGCAGCCATCCTGATCAAAGGTCAGGGGCGCGCAACCTCGCCCGTGAAGGTCTGCCAAGCCCTGTCACGCCACGCGGCGTCCTTGGGCGTGACGTTCGAAACGGGGACAGTCCAAGGGCTGGAACGCCGAGGCAGCAATTGGGCGGTGATCTGTGACGGCAGCGAGTACATGGCCCAAACGGTGGTGGTCGCCATGGGCGCCTGGAGCCGAGATTTGCTAAAGACCCTTGGTGTCCGTGTCCCACTGCTGGGCGAACGTGGCTATCATGTGGAATACTCCGATCCGCAAGTGAGCACAGAAAACTCCGTGATGGACACCGATTCCAAAGTGATCGCCAGTTCCATGGACGGCGGGTTGCGTGTGGCGGGCCAAGCGGAATTTGCCCCGTTGGATGCGCCGCCCACCCAAGCCAAGTTCGCTCACATGCGGAAACTAGCCAAGGGCATGTTCCCCGACCTCAATATCGAAGGCGAAACCACTTGGATGGGGCGGCGGCCGTCTTTCCCAGACAGCCTACCGGCCCTGGGTCCCATTGAGGGGCACGAGGGGCTGATCGCGAACTTTGGACATTCGCACTACGGTCTTATGATGGCTCCGAAATCAGCGCAGCTTGTGGCGGCGCACATTGCGGGTAGTCCGCATAATGAGGACCTGACGCCCTTCCGGCCCCATCGGTTTTCGTGAGCCGAGACCTCAGACCTGGAGCGCGTCGATCCGGTGCACGATTATGGCTGATCGGTTGATTTCCAACACACCTTCGCTGCGGAACTTCTCCAACGACTGCGTCACCCATTGCCGCGTTGCACCGACCACAGTGGCGATCTGTTCATAAGTGATGGTCCGGTCGATGATCACTTTGCGACCTTCCTGACGACCGTTCGTGTCCGCGAGGATCAAAAGGAACTGACGCAGCCGTTCGGCCACGGTGCGGGTCCCTAGCATCTGGATCAGCGCAGAATAGCATTTTCCCTTCGCGATGAGCCCGTCAATGACCGCGATGGCCACATCAGGCACTTCGCGCACCAGTTTGTGCAGGCTTGCGCCAGATAGGAACAGCATTTCGCAATCTTCCAGAGCGTCCCCAGACCACACGTGACGGCCACGGCCAAAGACCTCGGGACCGCCGACGAAGTGGCCCGGGCTCCAGTATGCCAAAGTGATCTCTCGGCCTGAAGGAGCGGTGTAGTAACTGCGTGCCCGTCCACTCTCGATAATCCAAACCCCGGTGTGCGCGTCGCCTTGGAGGAAAATGCTCTCCCCTTTGGCAAAGGTGCAACGGGTCCCCAAGCGGCGGAGCGTTTTCTGGTCTTCGATGGATATGGACGCCAGGAACCCGGACCCTTCGTTTATCTCCAAAAGGTATTCCGACAGGTAGATGGCGCTTGTTGTGCTGGCTTCGAGGTCTGGGCGAGTGTGGATCATTGGCGGGCCTTGGCAGCTATATAATCTAGGTCAGTACACACTGCGACAATCCGTGCCGCTAGGTACGATTTTTGCTTGTTACAGAACAAATGGCCCGTCCCTGCTCAGGCCCAGTGTTTTGCTTTTTGTTTGGACGGCACGCCCGGTTTTTGAGCGCATGCTGACTTGGTGTCCAGGTAGCGGGCAAGGCGGTCAGCCCTCCCACCCCAGTGGAGGTGCTGATCTTTTTCTCCACTGGGGCGCCGCGGTTGCCGGGACCAAGGGCAAACACAGCTGGGATGGGTCGAGTGTCAGAGCCGCCTGCCCTACTTGTTCTGCTCTTCAAACGCGCGTCGGCTTTCTGCGCGGATCGTGTCCAAACAGAAGGTGCGGGTTTTGACGTAGTCAGGGGTGGACACCATGTCGGTGCTGCGCGGACGGGGCAGCGGCACACGCACATCCTCGATGATGCTGCCCGGCGAGGCGGACATGATCAGAACACGGTCGGCGAGGAACACCGCCTCGTCCACATCATGCGTGACAAACACCACTGTGGTGCCGAACTGCCGCCATATGTCGAGTAGGCTTTCCTGCATCATCAGACGGGTCTGCGCGTCGAGCGCGCCGAACGGCTCGTCCATCAACAAAACCGACGGGTAATTTGCCAGGGCACGCGCGATGCCCACGCGCTGCTGCATACCGCCAGACAGTTCTGCCGGATATCGGTCGCCGAATTTCTTCAGGCCCACCAATTCAAGGAACGTGTTGGCGGTTGATCCGGCTTCGGTGCGGGTGTGCCCGGCCATGAGCGGCCCGAACGCCACGTTCTCGTACACCGTTTTCCAGGGCAGCAGCGAGTATTGCTGGAACACCATGCCCCGCTCGGGACCTGGTTTTTCCACCGCTTTGCCGTCAACGGTCACTGCGCCAGTCGTGGGCTTTTGATACCCCGCGACTGCATTGAGCAGCGTGGATTTCCCACAGCCCGATGGGCCGAGGATACAGACAAACTCTCCGGCGGCAATATTCAGCGAGGTGGTCTCCACCGCTTGGTGAGTTGTGGGACCGGAGCCGAAGGTGACGGACACCTCGTCGATGACAATCTGGCCTTTGCCCTTGCTGCCTTCGGACGTGGGCGGTTTGAATTTCAGCACATCAAGCATGGGCGGTCCCTTTCAAACGGGTGGGTTTGGCAGGCGGTCGCATCAGCGCGTCCGTTCCTGCCAGGCGAGGAGTGGGCGCGTGGCCATTTTGACGGCCGCCGTTGACACGGTGCCCAACAAACCAATGACCAGCATACCCAGCACGATGTCAGGGGTGCGTACCATCGAATATGCGTCCCAGGTGAAGTAGCCGATCCCGTATTGGCCCGAGATGATCTCGCCCGCCAAGAGTGAGAACCAAGCCACCCCCATGCCGATGGCAAGCCCGGCAGAGATGGACGGTAGCGCGGCGGGAAACACCACATGCCGGAAGACGGCGAACTGATTGGCCCCGAGCGACTGCACAGCGCGGACCAAGACCTCTGGCGTTTGCTGCACCCCATGGAGCGTGTTGAGCACGATGGGGAAGAACGCCCCGAGGAAGGTGATGAAGATGATCGAGGACTCTTCGGTGGGCCACATATAGATCGCCAGTGGGATCCACGCGACCGCCGGGATGGGCCGGAAAATCTCGATATAGGGCGCGATCATCGCACGGGCGGTGCGGCTGCGCCCCATGAGGATGCCGATAAGAATGCCCAAAATGGATGCCAGCACAAAGCTGGTCAGGACCCGCTGAATGCTCACGCCTATGTGGACGTAAAATTCGCTGTCGGTAACGTTTTCAACCGTTGCGGTGAGAACCTCCCCCGGCGTTGGCACGTTCCTAAAGTTGATCCCGAAGTTCCAAGAGTTCTCACTGGCCACGTGCCACAGCGTGATGCCCACGGCGAGCGACAGCAGCGTTAAACCGCCGTGCCGGGCGATGCCTTTCCAATCCCGCTGCTTGGCGGTCCACTTGGACGGGGCTTTGACGGGTTTGGGCTCAAGCTTTGGCGTGGGACGTTCAGGGGCCTGAGACACAGATTGCGCCACTTGCGGCGCAGGATGGGCTTCGGGCCTGAGCTCCTTTTGCTCACTCAACATGGTGGCTACTCCTCGCGTGGCTGGCGGAAACGCCGGACCCAAAGGGCCCGGCGGCTGGGCATTAGCTGGAAATGCCGTCGATGATGTCAGTGTACGTGACCAAGTCACCGCCGCTGGTTTCGGCATAGGCCATGGCGTCGGTGCGCTTCAGAAACGCGCTGTATCCGTCGTCGGTGTCCACGTAGAATGCTCGGTTGCCGAAAAGCTTCAGACCGGAGTCCGCGTCATAGACGTAAGTGGCCAAGGGGGCAAAGCCGGTGTCGCGGATGGCGGCCAGTGCGCCAAAGAACTCGTCCATGGTTTCGTAGGAAGAAATCCCATCGCGTGGGTGCCAGATTTCAGCGGGCATGCCTTCGTTTGCGATGGCCGTGTCCACCACCGAAGCAACCATGGCCTCATAGTCTTCGCCGCGCGCGGCCACGCCTTCTTTCACGTAACTGTCCACCACCCATTTGTCGAAGTCGAGCGGGGGCACGTCCCGTTCGCGCACGAGCAGAGCATGGCTTTCTTTCAGGCTTTCCACCCACTCCGGCTTAATAGAGCTTTCGAACGTAGAGATGCCGCCATCGGAAAAGTAGAGGTAGAGAACCTCTTTCTCGATCCCGGTCCATTCGGACACTTTGATCGCAGCGTTCAGCGGATCGTTGTTCAGCCAGTCCTGCGCTTCCAACGTCGCCGCCACATAGGCATCCACAATTTCGGGGTACTCTTCAGCGAAAGACTTGGCCACCACCGTGCCGTGGAAGGTCGGAATGTTGGACTCAGAGCCGTCAAACACCTTGCGGCCGGTGCCGCGGAATTCCATCACTTCGGACCATGGTGTGAAGTCCACGTGGGCGTCGATCCGGCCCATGGCGATGTTGTTCACGCCAACGGGGGGGCTCTGGTTCACGTAGTTGACGTCTTCGGCAAGCCCTTCTTTGGTCATCACGCTGAGGAACATACCCCAAGCGGCGGACCCAAACGGTGCCGACACGTTCTTCCCGCGCAGGTCTTCTAAGGTGAACACATCGCTGTCCACGGGAACCACAACGCCGTTGCCTGTTCCTTTCAGGTTGTACCCTGTGATTTGGATCAAGAGGCTCTCATCCTCACCACCGGCCTGGAACTGTGCCCCGTTCACGATTAGCGGATAGTCCCCCATCACACCGAAGTGCAGTTTGCCTGCCAGCATCTGGTTGGTGATCGGTGGGCCAGACGTGTAGTCGCGGTAGACGATCTCGTAATCGACACCTTCATACTTGCCTGTGGTCGGCAGGTGCTTCTCCAGCAGCTCCA
>JBCDFD010000088.1:0-13480 GCA_039178645.1 Pseudomonadota bacterium
CTGACGATGCAGCAGGGCGGCGGCATCGGCTATGACTTTTCCACCATCCGACCCAAGGGCGCGTTGGTGCGTGGCGTGGCGGCGGACGCCTCGGGGCCCTTGTCGTTCATGGACGTGTGGGACGCCATGTGCCGGACGATCATGTCCGCGGGCAGCCGCCGTGGGGCCATGATGGCCACCATGCGCTGCGATCACCCGGATATCGAGGATTTCATCGACGCGAAGTCTGACGCCGCGCGCCTGCGGATGTTCAACCTGTCCGTCCTAGTGACAGACCCATTCATGGAAGCGGTGAAAGAAGACCGCCCTTGGGACTTGCTGTTCGACGGCGAGGTCTACCGGACCGTCCAAGCCCGCGATCTGTGGGACCGGATCATGCAGTCCACCTATGACTACGCCGAACCGGGGGTGATTTTCATCGACCGGATCAACCAGAAAAACAACCTCGCCTATTGCGAAACCATCGCCGCCACCAATCCATGCGGGGAGCAACCTCTACCGCCCTACGGGGCCTGCCTTTTGGGGTCCATCAATCTCGCAACTTTGGTCAACGATGCGTTCTCGGACGAGGCGGCTTTGGACGAGGCCGCATTGGACAAGCTGGTGCGCGTGGCCGTGCGCATGATGGACAATGTGGTGGACGCCAGCCGGTTCCCACTGGACCAGCAAGCCCAAGAGGCCCGCGCCAAGCGGCGCATTGGCCTGGGCGTGACAGGTTTAGCAGACGCGCTCTTGATGGTTGGGGCGCGCTATGGGTCGGACGAAGCCGTGGCTCTCACCGACCGCTGGCTGGGCCAACTGGCGCGAACGGCGTATTTGGCTTCGGCGGACCTAGCGGCGGAAAAGGGAGCGTTTCCACTGTTCGACAGGGATGCATTTTTGGCCAGCCCGACACTGCAGGACTTGGGCGCAGACGTGCGTGACGCTGTGGTGACCCACGGCATTCGCAACGCTTTGCTGACTTCCATAGCGCCAACAGGGACCATTTCGCTCTACGCGGGCAATGTGTCTTCGGGGATCGAACCGGTGTTCGCCTACAGCTACACTCGAAAGGTGCTCCAAAAGGACGGGTCCAAAACCGAGGAAGAGGTCGTGGACTATGCCGTCGCCCTGTGGCGGCAATTGCATGGTGAGGCCCCCCTGCCCGATCACTTCGTCAATGCACAAACCCTTTCGCCTTTGGACCATGTCAAAATGCAAGCGGCAGCGCAGCGGTGGGTGGACAGTTCGATCTCGAAAACGATCAATTGCCCCGAAGACATCAGTTTCAATGATTTCAAGGACGTCTACATGGCGGCTTGGGATCAGGGCTGCAAAGGCTGCACCACCTACCGGCCCAACGCAGTCACCGGCTCGGTGCTGAGCGTGTCCGAGACACCGCCAGTGGAAGAGAAACAGCCCGAGCCCATCGTCGTTGAAGCGCTGCAAAAACCAGACGTGGCGGCAAGCCTTGGGCAAGTGGTGCATCTGACCGAACCGCTGGACCGGCCGCAGGCGCTGGAAGGTCTGACCTACAAGCTCAAATGGCCAGGGTCTGAACACGCGATCTACATCACGTTGAACGACATCACGCTCAATGGTCGCCGGTTGCCATTTGAGGTGTTCATCAATTCCAAGAATATGGAGCACTACGCTTGGACTGTGGCGCTCACGCGCATGATCTCTGCGGTGTTCCGCAGGGGCGGTGACGTGTCGTTCGTGGTTGAGGAACTCAAGGCCGTGTTCGACCCCCGCGGCGGGGCCTGGATGGAAGGCAAATACATCCCCTCGATCCTGGCAGCCATCGGTGGGGTCATCGAACGCCACTTGGTGGAAATCGGTTTCATCGAAGGCGAAGGCATGGGGCTCAAAACAGACCCACGCGCCGAGATCGAAACTATGGGTGCGCCTCGCGGGAAGGCCTGCGAAAGCTGCGGGTCCTATGAGATGCGGATGGTCGAAGGATGCATGACCTGTGCAAACTGCGGATTTTCACGCTGCGGGTAAGACTTACGCAGGATCACCGCCCACCGTTGGACAGTGGCGCATGCAATTGAATGCCAAGGATTGGCGAAGCTGCCGTCTGGCCTAGGTCGAAGGTAGTAGAGTTTGATACCCGCACGGGATACCTAAGGCCCATGACCAATGAACTGGCAGAGACCTTTGAACGGGACCGCAGGGTTCTGCTCGCCATTGCCTGCCGCATTGTCGAAGATCAGAGCGTCGCCGAAGAAATCGTCCAAGAAAGCTGGTTGCGGTGGCACGGGCGCGACTACAAGCAAAGCGATGCGCGTCCGATCTTCCGTCAAATCGTGGCCAACCTTGCCCGCGACTGGCGCAGGTCGAGAACAGCGGAATTCGGCGCATTGTCAGAACTCTACCAACGCCGCAGCTTCACGCCGTCCACCGAAGCTGTTGTCATCGCGCGCAGCGAGCTTGCCGCGGTGGTCCGCACGCTGCGCCGTTTACCCAAACGCAATGTGCGCGCCTTTCGGATGCGCGTGATTGATGGGATGACCTACCAGCAGATCGGGGATCGACTGGGCGTGTCCGTTTCCCACACCCACGGCTTGGTCGAGCAAGTCATGGTTGAGATCGGCTTGGCGCTTGAAAGCTAAAATGGTCCGGGGCCCGTTTAGGTCAGCCACATGCAGTAAGATTTAGCCAAGGCCCAGTTTGCGCGGCAATTGACGGTTGTACCCCTGAAATAGATCTGACCTCCGAAAAATTCGGGCCTTGATACGTTACATTACCAGCCCTTCCAAACCCACGCCCTGGCATAGCCAATGATTGATCATGACCAAAGACAGCTGGAAAAACGCAAGCGCGCCGAAGAGGCCGCGCGGATCTTGCGACGCTTGGATGAGGACCCAGACGATGCTCAGGCTTTGAAAGATCGCGATGCGTTTCTCACCCGCGGTGCCGCGGAGCGTCGGACCTATGAAAATATCCGGCGGGCGATGGGCGCGGCGCGGCAAGGCCTGAAAGCCAAGGACCGGAGGTTTTCGTTTGCAATACTGGGCGCGGCACTGGCCGCCATGGCTTTGGCTTGGCAGCCCGCTCAGTTGGCCATTCTGGCGGATTATCGGACCCAACGGGTGCCAGAGACCATTACCCTGCGGTCTGGGGACAATGTGACCCTCGATGCCTCTTCAGCGCTGCGGGACACCACCACCGATGACGCGCGCACCGTCGACCTACTGCGGGGCGCGGGCTTTTTCGACGTGGCCCAAGACGGACGTCGGTTCACCGTTCTGGCCGGAGGTGTCGAGGTGGAGGTCATCGGCACGATGTTCGAGGTCTCGGTCCTGCCAAACGGCGTCCTTGTTGGCGTGGCCGAGGGCGCTGTGGAGGTTCGACGCGGCGGTGATGTCCTGCAACTGGGTCCGGGCGATGAGGTAGTGTTCGCCAAAGGTGAAGCCAACGCTCGAAAGGTGCCCGAAGACACGATTGGGCGCTGGCGCAGCGATCAATTGATCATGGACGGTCTCACGCTGGCCCAAGTGGCGGCAACCTTAGATCGGCGCATTCGCGGTGAGGTCGTTGTGGTCGGCCAGTCGCTGCGTAATGCAGAAGTGGCCGGTGGACTTGACTTAAATCGCCCGAAGGACGCTTTGCGCACCTTGGCCGCCACCTCTGGCGCTCAGGTGGTTCAAGCCACCCCATATCTAACAATCGTGTATCCCCGACAAAAAAATTAGGGTTTTTTCCGAAAAACTGGTTGGCTGATCCGTTTCACTACCAACGCCGCAGATCGGGCCACTTGGTTTGTCTCTCGGCTTCCAGTTCAGAGGGATGGTTCCAATGGTCCAGTCAGGGTTGAAGAGTGCAGTTTTATCCACGACCGCGTTGGTGGCGCTGTGGACTGGATCATCGGTTCATGCCGAAACCAACCGGTACTTGAACCTGCCCGCCCAACCGCTGGCGGCGGCGATTGAGGCGCTGAGCGCTGAAACCGGGCACCCTATTGCAGTGAACAAATCGGTCCTTGGCGTCGCCTGGAGCACGCCAGTATCCGGTCGCGTGGGGACGAAGCAGGCGCTGGAATTTATGCTGGCCGACACCTCGCTCAAGGTCTTGGAACTCGCCGACGGCAGCTTGGTCGTGGTGCCGCCCAACGGCGCGGAGATCGTGTCCCAAGACGCCGTCGGCGAGGATTTCGAGCTTCCACCCATCATCGTTCGCGGTGAACTGCAAGAACGTGAGCTTCAGGACGTCCAAACCTCCGTCACCGTGGAAACCGGTGAAAGCTTGGAACGCCGCGGTGACCGGAACATTCGCGACATTGCCGAGCGCGCGCCCAATGTCGGCGTCTCATCGGACGGAAGTTTCTTCACGATCCGTGGCATCACCCAGAACCAGGGGGGCGGCGGTCCGACTGTCAGCGTGCAAGTCGACGGGATTGAAACGCAAGACAACACACGCGCTTTTGCAACCTGGGATGTGGACCAAGTGGAAATCCTACGCGGCCCTCAATCCACCCAACAGGGGCGCAATGCGCTCGCCGGGGCGATCATCGTCAGCACCAATGATCCGATCTATGTGAACGAGTATCGGTTGAGGGGCACTTTGGAAACGGGGCCGCTTTACGAAGGCGCATTCGTCGTGAACCAGGTTCTTTCAGAAGACAAAGCCGCGGTGCGAGTGTCTGGCCAGGTGTCCCGCGACGATGGGGACGTGGAAAACACCACCTTGGACATTGACGACGCGGACCCCACGGACCTGGACGAGTTCCGCGCCAAACTGCGGCTCGATCCCAGCCAAGACCTTAGTGTGCTGCTGAGCTATTCCTATCACAAAACCCGCACGGGTGTGTCGAACATCCTGGGTGAATTCTTTCCGTCCGACCGGCTCAAAGACACGCCATTGGATGAATTCAACGAAACAGAAAGCGATACGTTCAGCCTGGAGCTTGGTTACGACATATCGCCAAATTTGAAGGTTGTTTCCGAAACCAGTTACCGTTTGAGCGAGGGCGCTCAGCTTCTTGGGATTGTCGGTGGGTCCAACTTCAGCGACCGGGACGGCACAACCTTTGAACAGGATCTCAGACTGCAATTCGACGGTGCCGGGTATTCCGGTGTTTTTGGCCTCTTCTACTACAAAGACGAATTCACTGCCGACAACGTGGGCACCACCAACGGTGCCTTCATCGGTTTACCACCTTTTGTGGAAATTGCAGCAAACGTGAGCAGCACCACACAACGGGAAAACTACGCAATTTTTGGGGAAATCGAAGCCGAAGCAGACCGGCTTTTGCCGGGCCTCTCTTTCGTAGTGGGCGCCCGGTATGATTGGGAACGCCAGGAACGCAAAGACAGCAGAGACGTCACAGTGGACTCACCATTCCCGTTGCCGCCTTTGCCTTTCGGGTCGGAAAACAGCGAGGTTGAAGCCGAGTTCGATGCCTTTCTACCAAAGATTGGTGCGATCTACGAATGGCGCGAGGGGATGACAACAAGCCTCACATATCAACAGGGCTACCGAGCGGGCGGGACGACATCCACGCCGGACAATCCCTTTGAGACTCAAGTGGACTTTGATCCCGAATACACCCGCAACATCGAATTCGCGTTTCGGGGAGAGTTCTTGGAAGGTGATCTGATCACCAATGCCAACGTGTTTTACACCCGTTGGGTGGACCAGCAAGTGGTGCGGGATTCCGGGTTTGGACCGTTCACAATCATCGAAAACGCGGGCGAATCTGAGCTTTACGGGGCCGAGCTTTCGGTAAATTACCGCGCCACGGCTGCGCTCGACCTGTTTTTGGACCTTGGGTATCTACAGACCGAATATATCGACTACGTCACCGGCAATGACGATTTCACCGGCAACGAGTTTGCCAATGCTCCCACATGGACAGGCGCCGTTGGAGGGAGCTACGCGTTCGCCAGCGGTGTGACACTAGGGGTGGATGCCTCCTACACCGGAGAAGCGTTTGATGATCCAGACAACGCAGCCACCAGAACTCTGGAAGAGCGGTTTTTGGTCAATGCCAATGTCACCTACGAAATAGGAGGCCTTCTGGCTGGGGCCTATGTGCGCAACCTCTTCGACGTGGATTACCATGTGTCCCGCGATGACCTGACCCAGTTTGCCCGAGCAGGTGATCCGCGCAGTGTTGGGGCCTTCTTGGAATATCGTTTCTGAAACCGCCGGGCCCCATCGACACCATCGTGTGCCTAAAATCAGGCCTCTGCGCAGTCTTGGGCCTTGATCCTGCTGCAAATGACCCGCGGCGCCCCACAAAACTGTGGCGTGTCCGAGAGTAGGCTTTAAGCTATCCTCCGAGCATAAGCGCGGACAGGTCACACCATGGATGGGACAACGAAATCGTCGGCTTCGCGATGGGTGGTGGCAGGATTGGCAGTCCTGTCGCTTGTTGGCACGGTGATTTACACAACATTTGTGTTGGAAGAACCCGATGTGCCGCTCAAGGTGGCCAAGACGGTGCTGCCCCCGGTCAGCTATGTTTTGGTGAAGCCGCGCACTGCCCAAGCAGAAACGCGGTCTTTCGCGCAAATTCGCCCACTGTGGAGCGCTGAACTTCACGCAAGTACCGGTGGGCGGATTTTAGAGGTCACCGAAAAGGCATTGGCCGGGCGGCGCGTGGCGATCGGAGACCTGCTCATCCGCTTGGAAGACAACGGTTTGATCGCTGATTTGCGCGAAGCGGAACTGGCGCTGGCCGAAGCGGAACTGGCGTTGGTGCAGGCGCGCAACCAGACGGAACTTCGCCGTCGCCAAGCGGTGCGCGCGTCGGTGTCCGAACCCACCGACCTCAGCCTGCTGTTGCCCGAAATGCGGATTGCGGAACGTGCCGTGACCTCGGCAGAGGCTCGCGCAGCCGCGGCCCAAGCCGCGCTCCGTTTGGCTGAGATCCGAGCACCATTTGACGGCTACGTCACCGCCCGGTCCGTGAGCCCCGGACAAAGCGTGTCGCCCGGCGATACCTTGGTGTCCTTGGTGGATGGCACACGGTTCGAGTTGGAAACCGGGTTGAGCACACGGCAGTGGCGGCTGCTGAACCACCCGTTGGGCGGCACCGATGCGGAGGTCTGGAGCTTGCAAGGCACGCGGCTGGGGTCCGCCCAGGTCCGTAACGCCGGAGGGTTTCGAGACGAAGACACCCGCGAGTTCAAGGTATTCCTGGAAGTGGCCCGAGACGCCGACGCCCCCCAGGATGTGCAGCTTTTGTCCAATGATCTGGTGGAACTGGTGTTCAAAGGCCGCCAGTTTGACGAAACGCTCACCCTGCCCGAGACCAGCCTGACCCGAGACGGGGCGGTCTGGTACTTGGATGCCGATGACAGGCTGCGGCGGCTGGAACCGGACGTGTTGTGGCAGGGGGACGGTGACGTGGTGATCCTCGCCCCTGACCCTGACCAATCCTACCGGATTGCAGTGACGCCCTTGGTGAGCTTTTTGGTTGGGGCGCAAGTGTCCCCAACCCTGGCGGACTAGGCCCAATGCATGCACTGACCTCCTGGTTCATCCGCAACCCAGTGGCGGCCAACTTGACCATGGTGCTGATCCTAGTTGCGGGTCTGCAAGCCGCTTGGAACATGCGCGTCGAGGGCTTTCCTCAGATCCCCACGGACATCGTTGAGGTCTCAACCGAGATGCTGGGCGCGACCCCGGATCAGATCGACAGTCAAGTGACGTCCAAGATCGAGCGGGCGTTGGAAGGTCTGGATGGCGTGCGTGCTGTAACGTCCCGGTCTGGGCGAGACCGGTCTTTGGTGCTGGTGCGCAAGACCTTTGAACAAGACATGGATGAGCTGGTCGATGCCATCAGGCTGCGCGTGGACCGGATCAACGGCTTGCCCGGTCGCGCCGAAGACCCTCAGGTCGACATTGAAATCGTCGAGGATACCGCCATCCGCGTGACGCTGCACGGCACTTCCGACGTGCGCACGCAACAACGCTTGGCCCACGACCTTCTGGACAAGCTTCAGGACAGACCTGAGATTTCGCGCACACGCACCCACGGACTACTCACGGGCGAAGTTGAAATCGCACTCGACCCTGTGTTGCTGAGGCTGTTGGACCTCACCGCCGAAGACGTCCGCACACGCATTCAACAGCGGTCAGTGAACGCACCGCCGGGCACTCTGCGCACCGCCACGGGAACTGTGTCATTGCGGGCAGACAGCACCGCCCAGTTTGCGCCCGATTTTGCGGACATCCCGATCATCGAACTGGCCGATGGCCGCAATGTGGTGCTTGATGACGTGGCCACCATCACCGACGGCTATCGCGAACGCGACGCGCTATATCGGTTCAACGGAGCCTCTGCTGTCACAATCAATGTGATTGTCGGTGCCAACGACGACCTGTTGGCCATTGCCAAAGCCACCAACAGCGTGGCCGCCGAGTTTGCAGAGGGGCTCCCAGACGGGCTGGACCTCACCGTTTGGGGCGACGGCAGCCGCTACATCGATGACCGGTTGGACCTTTTGCAATCCAACGGCTTGCTTGGGTTGTTCCTAATCCTGGTGCTCTTGGCCCTGTTCCTGGATGTGCGTTTGGCCTTCTGGGTGGCCGTGGGCCTGCCAGTCGCCATTCTCGGCGCCTTGGCGGTCGCGGGATCAAGCTGGTTTGACTACACGCTCAACGACATTACCACCTACGGCCTCATCATCGCGCTAGGTATCCTAGTGGACGACGCAGTGATCGTTGGTGAAAGCGTGTTCGAGGCGCGCCAAAACAACCCGGACCCCATCGCAGGCACCGAAGCCGGTGTGTTTGCGGTGGCAACGCCCACGATTTTTGGGGTCGGCACCACCATCGCCGCGTTCCTTCCCATGGCGCTG
This sequence comes from Pseudomonadota bacterium, assembly GCA_039178645.1. Taxonomy (GTDB): domain Bacteria; phylum Pseudomonadota; class Alphaproteobacteria; order Rhodobacterales; family Rhodobacteraceae; genus Mangrovicoccus. The sequence goes on from JBCDFD010000088.1 coordinate 8,796, forward strand.
ATTTCCAACGACTTGGGCAAGGTCCTGGCCGGGTTTTCGGGTATGGTTGTGCTGGCTCTCTTGTTCTCGCTGTTCGAAAGCAAATGCCTACTGCCGGCACACTTGGCCCAAGTGGACCTGAGCCGCCAACCCACCGGGATTTGGTCGCGGTGCCAAAAGGCAGCCAGAGGCGGGCTCCATGCCGTGCGGGACGGTCCTTACCAGGCAGTTCTGCGGCTCGCCCTCTATCACCGCTATGCCCTGCTGATCGCAGCCTCAACATTGGTGGTTTTGGGCATTGGCTTGGCGAACAAGGACCGCGTCCCAGTGACCTTTTTCCCTGAACTCCCGCAACAGGTGGTCTGGGTCCGCATGGACATGGACAGCCGCGCGCCCGCATCACTCACCGTCAAAAACCTGGCCCAAGTGGAACAGGCAGGACAGGCGCTTTCTGAACGGTTGGCTGGGGAAAACAACCTCAACGCCGCCCCGATCAAGAGCTTTAAGACATTCTATGGCGGCGGTGAAAGCGCTTGGGTGGGGGCAGAACTGACACCCATTCCGGATCGCCCCGGCCTAAGCTCGTCACAACTTGCGCAGATGTGGCGGGACTCCGTGGGTGCACTGGAAGGGATGGTGAACATCCGCTTCGGCGAAGCGGATGCGTTGGGCGGTGGTTTTTCGTTGCGTCTGATGGGAGATGACATCGCCAGCCTTCGCGCGGCCGGAGCGGAATTGGAGACCGCTTTGAGCCAAATCGCAGGGGTCAGCAATGTGCGCGCCAGCTTGTCTGGGGGTCAAAGCGAACTGCGGGTCATGCTACGCCCCCAGGCCATCGGGCTTGGCGTGACGCCCGAAGCATTGGCACAACAGATCGGGTCAAACTTCGGCGGGGTCGAGGTTCAGCGTGTGCTGCGGGATGGGCAGGAACTGGAAGTTCGTTTGCGGCTGGAGGCCTCCGCCCGCGACCAAGTCAGCGACATCCAGGACGCCCGCATCCGCAGCGACAGCGGCGCGTGGCTTCCGGTCTCGGCCATTGCGACGGTGGGAGGCACCTATGCACCCGCGATGGTGGAGCGGTTCAACGGCAATCTGCTCAACCAAGTGTCGGCAACCTTGGACCGGAGCATCGTGTCCAGTGGCGATGTGGCCGATGCGATGTTTGACGGGACTTTGCCCAAAATCCTGGAACGCTATCCCGGCGTCGTACTGGCCCCCGGTGGAGCGGTGGAGGAACAAGAGGACATTGAGGCTGGATTGATCGGAGCCATGCTCGTGTCGCTTTTGGCGATCTATTTGCTGCTGGCTGTGCCACTCAAATCCTATGTTCAGCCGTTCCTCATTCTGGCAGTGCTGCCCTTCGGCTTCTTGGGCGCGGCGGCGGGCCATTGGGTGCTGGGCCTGCCCCTGTCCATGCTGTCGTTTTTCGGAATGCTGGCGCTGGCCGGAATTATGGTGAACGACAGCCTAGTGATGCTCACGCGATATCACACGCTCCGGGCAGAGAGCCTGGATGTCACCGCAGCGATCACCGGTGCAGCCACCAGTCGGTTCCAAGCGATTTTCCTGACTACGGCGACGACCGTCATCGGGCTCGGGCCGATGATCGCGGAAACTTCCGAGCAAGCGCAAATCCTGATCCCGGCGGCCATCTCCCTGGCCTTTGGGCTATTGGCGGCGACGCTTGTCACGCTGGTTTTGCTGCCTGCCTTGCTGGCCTGTTACGAAGATTTGGTGTCCAAGCCTGCGCGAAGGGGATTGGCGGCATAGCCCGAAGCCCCTGGTCTGTCGTTGCTGACCGCTCGGGATTTTGACCACAGCGCGGAGCCCACCTTCCGGGCGATTTTCCAAGCGGACTTGACCACCCTGCTCCACTGCTACGGTACGCAAAATCGCGAGCCCCAACCGCACACATTGACTGTATTTGAGTGCGTTCTCCGTGAAGTTGGTAAATGTCCCTGCGTTTGCGTCTACGATGGACTGGGCACGGGTCAGCTGAGTTTCAATCTGGCCACGTTCCTTTTCTGGCTTCACCCGTTCCAGAATGGCCTGAGCTATGGCTAAAGGGCTCCTGATGTCTTGCCCGAGCGTACGCAACAGGCCGGTCTGGTCGTCAAACGCTTGGCACACACGGCTGTTCATTCGATTGTATTCAGTGATGACCGCGCGCCTATCGGCAGCCCCTAAACCGGATCGCTGCCACCCGTTTCCCCTAGCCCAGAAGACTGGCGCTGTCCGCGAGATGTGAGTTTGAACGGCCCTTAGATAAAGACCGTCACGCTGGTGATTGGGCTGTCCGTCCCGGCACTTCGGCCTTGGCCTGTGTGCCCGGCTGGTTCGAGGAAGCTGCACCGGAAGTGTCTCCACCACTGCCCATTGGCAATTCAAAGGTGGCCCGCAGTCCACATTCCGGTCGGTTTTCAAGGCGCACACTGCCCCCTTGGTCCAGCGCGATGGTGCGGACAATGGCAAGGCCAAGACCGCTGCCCCGTTCATCTTCGTCCAACCGGACAAAGGGGGAAAACACACGGTCCAGCATATTTACGGGGATGCCCGGACCATCGTCGTCAAACACGGCAACTGCCATGTCGTCGGTTTGAGTTAGGCGGATGTGTACCCCACCACCATAGGCGATCGCATTGTCCATGAGGTTTCGAAACGCCCGTTCGGTGGCATCCACTCGGCAGACAACTTGCAAGCCGTCCGGTGCGTCCAAGGTCGCGGTCCCGCCATTGTCACGGACTTCGTCCGCCAGAGTTTCGAGAAGCTCGGCAAGGTCGGTTTTCTCAAGCTCTCCATCACGCATCACTGCGCGGGAGTAGTGCATGATGGACTCAACAATGGACTGGGCGCGGTCCAGTTGATTTTCAATCTGCGTGCGTGTGTGATCAGGGGGTAGCCTGCCCAACATGCCATGGGCCGCCGCGAGAGGGCCTTTGATGTCGTGACCCAGGGACCGCAACAATCCGATTTGGTAATCGATGGACTGGCTGACCCGGTCATTCATACGATTGAACGCACCAATGACAGCGCGGACGTCTGAGGGGCCGGACAGGGGAACCTCTTCGGCACGGTCACCTCTGCCCAATTGCGTGGCACCCTTGGCCAAACGTTCAAACGGGACCATCACGCGCCGCCCCAGCAGGAGCGCCGCCACGGCGATCAGGAGTGCCCCAACCATCCCGATGTTGAACTTCGCATAGGCGTCATTGTTCGGTGACGGCCGATTGTAGTGGTAAAAGAGGATCCATTCTCCGGTGTCCTCTAACCGCAGCGCCACGGTGATGATTTCGCGCAATTCGAATTCTGCTTCGCTTTCGAATGTGGGCGAATCCTTTTGCACCGGGCCCTCGGACGTTATCGCAATGGGCACCCAGCTTGGCGGTTTGGCCACCACATCGCCCATACGGACCCGCGGTGTGTTGCCAGGTGCAAACACCAGCGACTGACGGTCCGACACGCCGCCTTTGGGTTTGAAGGTGTAGGTGTTGGCACGCGGATAGAAATGGTGGGCCGCATAGACATCGGTCACAGCGACCCCACGCCGGGCAATCCATTCGCGCGTCTGAGCCTCAAGCTCGGGCAAACGTTCTGGGTTGGGACCGGTTATAATCTCGGGCAGGAGGAAGAACTGATTGGCGGCGGTGGAATAGCTGCGCACGATGTCCTGGCGATGGTCATCGGGGACCGCAGCCAAAACAGGCACCGAGTTGGCGAGGTGATTGCGGGCCAAACCCAAGCTTCGATTAAGCGCGAAGTCGGACTCAAACGCTCGTTCCAAAAACAGCCCAAACACCTGCAAAAGCACGATCGCCAAAGCGAGGATCAACGCCAATTGCCGGGCCAAAGTGAGCTTCAAGGTCATGCCATTAGGCTCCCTTTACAGTTGTGTGAGAACAGTGCGAAGACCACCTTTGGGTTGGGGTGATACATCTGGCAAATGAACTAACCGGTATCAAGACTAAGCAGGACAAATGATGGAAACGCCATCGGATGCGAGGGTTCTCATTGTGGAAGACGACGACGCCCTGGGGGTTCAGATCCAGGACTATCTGGCGTCCCACGGCTATGCGCCGTCGCGCGCCACCAGCGTCCCGGACGCGCGGGTTTTGCTGGCCAGCGATCACCCGGACATTTGCCTCGTGGACATCGTGATGCCGGGGACGTCCGGTAAAGTGTTCTGCCGCGAAGTGGTCGAGGCCAACGCCGCGTCGGTGGTGATGATGAGTTCCCTGTCCGACGAAGACACAGTTGTGTCGCTGTTGGAGATCGGCGCGGATGATTACCTCATCAAACCTTTTGGGATGCGCGAATTGCTGGCGCGGCTGCGGGCTGTTCTGCGTCGACAGGGGCCACGGGCGGCGCCATCGGAAACCCCGGTGCGCCAAGTGGGTCAGTGGCAGTTCGATCTCGCCCGCGCTCGGCTTGCCTCGGGCGATGGTTTCATCCGCAAACTGACACCCGGCGAGGCGGGTATTTTGCGGTTTTTGACATCCAGCCCCGGCACCGCCTTCAGCCGAGAGGACCTCATGGCGGTGTCTCGCACCCGACAGCATGGGGGGTCGGCTGATCGGAGCGTGGACAACCTGGTGCGCCGCCTTCGCAAGAAGATCGAAGCAGACCCCAATGATCCCCGTCATATCATGACGGTTTGGGGCAAGGGGTATCGGTACGAACCGTGAGCGCATGTCCCAACGGGTATCGCA
>JBCDFD010000089.1:0-13365 GCA_039178645.1 Pseudomonadota bacterium
CGCATGTTCATCTTCACACGACCCACGGCGCTGAGGTCGTAGCGTTCGCTGTCAAAGAACAAGCTGTCGAACAGGGTCGACGCCGCCTCCACGGTGGGTGGCTCACCTGGACGCATCACACGGTAGATGTCCATGAGCGCGCCTTCGCGGTTCATGTTCTTATCGGTGGCCAGCGTATTGCGGATGTATGGGCCCACATTGACGTTGTCGATGTCGAGCACTGGGATGTCGGTGATGCCTGCGTCGAGCAACTCTTTGAGCGTGCCGCCGGAAACTTCGCCGTCTTTGTCCACTTCCAAGGTTAACTCGTCGCCAGCTTCGACATAGATCGCGCCGGTTTCTTCGTTGATGATGTCTTTGGCCACGTAGCGCCCGACGATCTGGTCAAACGGCACCAACAACTCAGTGACCGCGCCTTCGTCGATCAGTTTCTTGACCTTGCGTGGGGTGACCTTCTGACCAGCCTCGGCGATGACTTCACCGGTGGCGGCGTCTACTAGGTCGTAGATCGGGCGGGTGCCCCGAACGCGTTCTGGGAAGAATTTGGTGACCCAACCACGATTCCCGTCCTGGCGGAACTGAACGGTGTCGTAATACGCGTCGCAGATGCCTTCTTGGTCCAAGCCGAGCGCGTAGAGCAACGTGGTGACCGGCAATTTGCGGCGACGGTCGATGCGGGCGAACACGATGTCCTTGGCGTCGAATTCGAAATCCAACCATGACCCGCGGTATGGGATGATCCGGCAAGCGAACAACAATTTGCCCGAAGCGTGGGTTTTGCCCTTGTCATGGTCAAAGAACACGCCGGGCGAGCGGTGCATTTGGGACACGATCACACGTTCGGTGCCGTTCACGATGAACGTGCCATTGGGCGTCATCAGCGGCAGGTCGCCCATGAAGACGTCCTGTTCCTTGATGTCTTTCACCGACTTGGCGCCGGTGTCTTCATCCACATCGAAGACGATCAGGCGCAAAGTGACCTTGAGCGGCGCGCTGTAGGTCATGTCGCGCTGCATACATTCTTCGACGTCGTACTTCGGCTTTTCCAGCTCGTAATTCACGAACTCCAGCACGGCGGTTTCATTGAAATCCTTGATCGGAAACACCGACTGGAAAACGCCCATGATGCCTTCACCATCGGTGGGCTGGGGCGCTTCGCCTGATTTTAGGAATAATTCGTAGGAACTTTTCTGAACCTCAATGAGGTTCGGCATGTCGAGCACTTCACGGATGCGCCCATAATATCTGCGGAGTCGTGTCTGGCCAAGGAATTACTGAGCCATGCGCCGGATAAACTTTCGGTTTTCGCCAGCGGGCCATCCGGGCGGGGAACCGGTGCGCGCCGTTGAAAGCAGGGGGAGTGGTCCATACCAGATCCCCCGCCCAAAGGAGATCACCCGACCAAATCCGCGCCCTGAAAAGCGCTATGTAGTTAACAGCACGTTAACCGGCAATAGCGCTCGTCAAGATTCGGGGTGTCCGTCGCCAGATAATCCAGCGGCGGACAGGAATTCAACAGTGGACACGTGATATCACGCGCCCGTGTGCGATCACTTGAGTTCGACTTCCGCGCCAACTGCTTCCAGCTTGGCTTTGATGTCTTCGGCTTCGGCTTTGTCGACGCCTTCTTTGACGGCCTTGCCGCCTTCTTCGACCAGAGCTTTGGCTTCTTTGAGGCCCAGGCCAGTGATGCCGCGGACTTCTTTGATGACTTTGATCTTCTCACCGCCAGCGGCTTTGAGGATCACGTCAAACTCGGTCTTTTCTTCTTCTGCTGCGCCACCGGCGTCGCCGCCTGCTGGGCCAGCCATCATCACAGCGCCGCCTGCGGCGGGCTCGATGCCGTACTCATCCTTCAGGATGGTTTTCAGTTCTTGCGCTTCGAGCAGGGTCAGGCCCACGATTTGCTCTGCAAGTGCTTTGAGATCAGCCATTTCTTCGTTTCCGTTTTTCTACATGTGTCCCAACGTTGATGCGGTCTGCACCACACGGGTCCCACGTCACGCGGCTTCGCCACGCTCCTCGATTGTCGACAAAATGCTTGCGATGTTGCTCGCAGGGGCGCCAATGGCACCGGCGATGTTCGAAGCCGGCGCGCCGATGCAACCCACGATCGAAGCAATGAGCTCCTCGCGGGATGGCATGGCAGCGACGGTTTTCACACCGGCGGCATCCAGAACCGTATCACCCATCGTTCCGCCAAGAATCACGAACTTGTCGTTGTTCTTGGCGAAATCCTCCGCGACCTTGGCAGCTGCCACGGGGTCTTCGGAGAAGGACAATGCGGTCATGCCCGTGAGCAGATCACCCATGCTTTCGCAGGGACGACCGGCCAGGGCGATCTTGGCGAGCCTATTTTTCGCAACACGCACAGACCCGCCCGCTTCGCGCATGCGGGCGCGCAGGTCTTGCATTTCGGCAACCGTGAGACCGGTGTAGTGGGCCACCACCACAACGCCAGAGTCATCGAAAATTTGACCGAGTTCCTCGATCACCTTTTCTTTTTGGTCTCTGTTCACAGGTTTGCTCCAGTTGTGGAGACTTGCGCCTCCGGCTCAGTTTCACCGGAGTTTGACCTCCGGCATGCGGGTCCTCACTACGGGTCCCGAACCAAAGATCGCCTGCCTGGATCTCGTCCAGATCAAAGAAATCGTGCCGTTCCCCGTCTCAGGCAGGAGTTACTGTGCAATTGCACTGCCCACCGTCTTGGACGAAAGCCGCACACCCGAATCGTCGGATGCGCGGCTTGCATGGCATAGTCACTTGAGTGTGGAAAAGAAAGTCCTTCTGTAAGACCGCTTTGCCGACACTACTGGTTGTAAAGTCCGATGAGCCTTTGAATGGTGGGTCCACTGACAGGTATGCGGTTGCCGTTGAAATTAACGACCACAGAACCGTCTGGCAGGAACTCGACGCCGGGTCCGGGTGCCTCGGGACCGCTTGGCGTGGGGGTCTCTGGTGCACTTTGGAATGAAGTGGACACGTTGGTTTGTTGACCAACGGATGAGGGCGGAGGAGCGTTCGGCGTTGTCTGGGGTCCGGCTGCGGCTGCGGTTGCGAAGCCCAGAGTTGTGATACCCACAAGCGCGAGAGTACGAATGATCATTTTGAGTCTCCTTAAGAAGCTCAGAAGCCGTAGACAACGGCGAAAGAAAACTGCTGGCGTTCAACATTGTCCGTGACATCGAACACACCGGCCGAAAAACCAACATTAGGCAAAAACGGCAGTGAACCGGTCAAGCCAATGTTGGCTTGGGTTTGAGTTCCAGACAAACTGATGGAGAACAGTTCGCTTATGCCAACACCAACACCAAGGAAGAAGCCATCATCCAAGTCGCCGGAGTCATCATCGTCATAGGTGTTGTCCAACGCGTAGCCGGCAGTGAATTGCACGGGGACGTCAAAATCTTGGATGTGCGATATCTGAATGGATCCGGTTTCGTCCGAATCGTCAGCATCACCCCAAGCTGCCAAATTGCTGGCGGTGGCACCGATAAATGTCGCCGACCGATCCGAAACATTCACCAGTCGCGACAGGGACGCACTCAGCGCGCCACTATCCGCAAAATCATCGGTCGACACCGAAGTGACTGATAGACCAACGGTCAACGCCACCAGGTCAGCGGCGTTACCCACTGTGTAGCCACCAAAAATATCACCGTCGCCGCCTTCGCCATCAATGCCGCCACGGGGGTTGGCGTAGAGAGCACCAACATATCCGCTGTTCGGAGCGGGTGCGACCGCACTGGCGACGCCAAAAACGCTTGGGAAGGCAATGCCAGCTTCAGGGGCGGGCGCAATCGTTGCAAGGTCTGTGGCGGCTGGGCTGGTTTGGGCGTACGACGCACTGGCCGCCACGACCAATACGGGTGCAAGCACTAGTACATTCTTCATTTGCGCTCTTTCGTTATGTCTACGGTGACCGTTTGAAATGCGCACAATAAGCCTGGGCCAGGTCCAAGGCATGGATACCCTGCGCAATGGTCACAACCATTAACGGAACCCTAACACCTGAAATGCATTTATGCGAGATGGTATTTTCTTTGGCACTATTTCGCCGATGCCTTTCGCCCGCGCATCCGCGCATTCGCAGCATGTTCTACCACAAAGCGCTGTTTAATCGTCATAGGTGAACAATTATTGGGCAGGAATCAGACACAAAAAGGGGGCGAAATCACGTCGGTCGCCCCCAAAAGCAGCAGTTAACCAAGACTAGATTTTGTTGGCGCTGTCCACATCTATGGACACGCCTGGTCCCATGGTGGAGCTGATGGCAATCTTCTTCATGTACGCGCCTTTGGCACCCGATGGTTTGGCTTTGGCCACAGCGTCCACGAATGCCCGGATGTTTTGGGCGAGCTTGTCTGCATCGAAGCTGGCTTTGCCCACACCGGCATGCACAACACCAGCCTTCTCGGCTTTGAATTGGACCTCACCACCTTTGGCGTTCTGGACCGCTTGGGTCACATCCATGGTCACGGTGCCGACCTTGGGATTTGGCATGAGGTTGCGTGGGCCAAGGATTTTACCGAGGCGACCCACGATTGGCATCATGTCCGGTGTCGCGATGCAGCGATCGAACTCAATTGTGCCGCCCTGGATGGTTTCCATCAGGTCTTCGGCCCCGACGATGTCCGCTCCGGCGGCGGTCGCTTCGTCGGCCTTCGGGCCGCGGGCAAACACGGCCACACGGACAGTTTTGCCAGTGCCATTGGGCAGGCTGACCACACCACGAACCATCTGGTCGGCGTGACGCGGGTCAACACCCAGGTTCATCGCAATCTCGACACTTTCATCGAATTTCGCGGAAGCTGCGCCTTTGACCAGTTCCACCGCCTCTTCGACGGTGACATTGTCCTTGTCTTTGAAGGCTTCACGGGCGGCGCGGGTGCGTTTTCCAAGCTTAGCCATGACTTACCCTTTCACCTCGATGCCCATGGAACGGGCGGACCCCAGAATGATCTGCATTGCTGCGTCTACGTCGTTCGCGTTGAGATCTTTCATTTTCGCTTCAGCGATCTCACGGATCTGCGCCACCGTCACAGTGCCAGCCACTTCGCGCGATGGGTTGTTCGCCCCCGATTTCAGCTTCGCCGCTTTCTTCAGAAAGTACGACGCGGGCGGCGTCTTGATGTCCATCGTAAAGGACTTGTCGACGTAATACGTGATCACAGTCGGGCACGGCGCACCGGGCTCCATGTCCTGCGTTTTGGCGTTAAACGCCTTACAGAATTCCATGATGTTGATGCCGCGCTGACCCAGCGCAGGACCCACGGGCGGGGACGGGTTTGCCTGTCCGGCGGGAACCTGAAGCTTCATGGTCCCAGCAAGTTTCTTGGCCATTGGCCTTCTCCTTCTCAACACCTTCGGATCGCGACCAGAAGGCTATGGTTGATGTGGTCCGGTCTGACACACGCGAGCGCCGCGCCTCCCACATGAAAGCAGAGTGGACTCACCATCCACACCGCCGAGCGCTTCGGGTACTGCCATATGGAACCAAAAGCAATGGTTGTGAAAAACTGGCGACTTTAGGCGACGGAACCCTGTGTGCAGTTCGTTCTTCCATCACACACAAACGTTGAAGTCCTGCAAGGCGACCTAGGTCTTTGGTATGGCCACTCGCTCAGGCACCCTGAATAGGAGCCCAGCCAATGACGTATTCGCCTGCTCAAATCAAACTCCACTGGGCCTCTGCGGGGTTGGTTCTGGTTCTGGCGGGTACAGGGCTTGCCTATTCATTCGACCTTGCCGACCGCGGTGCGCTGCGGTTCCATCAGGTGTTGGGACAATTTCTGGTGATCCTACTGATCGCGCGCATCGGATACCGTTTGACGCGCCCTGCCCCCGCACCTCATCCTGACCATAGCAGGGCCGAGCGGGCCCTGGCCTACACGGTGCATATCGGACTTTATCTTTGCCTGATTGCGTTTTCGGTGACCGGTTACGTGTCGGCGTCCGCCCTTGGCAACAATGCAATGCTGTTCCCGGTAGACCGAGGTTTTGCCCGGTCGGACTTCGGAGAACTTCTTCTGGAAATTCACTTCGCGCTGAAATGGGTGCTGCTTGCCCTCTTCACGCTGCACATTCTGGGGGCGTTGAAACACGCGTTCTGGGACCGCGACCGCACGCTGGCGCGGATGCTTTCTTCAACACAGTGAGGACTTGACCCATGCATACCCTGACCCGTCGCAACGTGATTGCGACCCTGTCAAGCAGCGCAGTGATGCTGTGCCCCCAAATACTAAATGCCCGGAGCTTGGACCTGCTTGAGGAATGGTTAGACATCCCGACAACAGCACCCGTGGGCCAAGCCTCGCTGGTCAATGTGGCGGCCGGGCCAGCAACGTTGGATATCACCGAGCTAGGTCCAGGCGAGGTGGCGGTCATCGCCCGCCCTACGGATGACGACAATTATTCCAACACGGATATGGTCCAATACGTCGGCGTGATGCGCCGCACGGACGAACAAATCGCTTACGGCGTCGAAAACGACCGCGCAGGTGAGGTGCAGGACCCTCGGTTCTACGTGGTCAACTTGCTTTGTCCGCACCGCGGCAAAGCCATTGGCATCACCGGTGACATCAATCGCCCCTTCGCCTGCACCGACCGCCGTGGACGTCACGCCAGTGACTTTTCGGTGTCAGGAGAAGGCGTGGCCGGGGCCTCGGCGGGAGAAGACTGGTTATCGGTGCCAGATCACACTCTGGAGATCACCGAAAACGACGATGTGATATCCAAAGTGGTGTTACAATTGGCTTGATCCGCCGCGTCTGTCGGCGTCGACAGAGCACGACAAGCCATGCGCAAATACCTGAGCGGTTGGACGAACCGTTCAGGCCAGCTTTGTGACCTGCGTAAATTCCAACTCCACCGGTGTCTCGCGACCAAAGATGGACACGGTCACTTTCAGACGTTGGTTTTCGTCGTCCACTTCGCCCACCAACCCTTCGAAATCTTCGAACGGGCCATCGGCGACTTTGACCTTTTCGCCCACTTCGTAGGTGATCATGGTCCGCGGTGCGCTTTCGCCTTCCTCAACCCGGTTGAGGATCTGGTTCACCTCAGCGTCGCGCATGGGCATGGGACGCCCTTGCGGTCCAAGGAAACCGGTGACGCGGTTGATGGAACTGATCAGGTGATAACCCTGGTCGGTCATCTCCATCCGCACCAGCACGTAGCCAGGCATAAAACGACGGGGCACGGTGACTTTCTTGCCGCGACGGATTTCGATCACGTCTTCTTCGGGGACCAAGACCTCTTCGATCTGATCCTCAAGGCCCTTTTCCGAGACCTCGGTCCTAATCTGCTCAGCGATCTTTTTCTCGAAATTCGAGAGGACGCTTACCGAGTACCACCGCTTTGCCATGTGCCTTTAGTCCCTGCCCCTTGCCGGGCCCTGTGTCTGTGATGAATCGGAGCGCCACTGCGACGCCGCACCGCAAGTGTGAGCGTGTGTGTTAGTGATCAGCGGTAAGAATGGCAAGCCAGAACCGTCAGTTCGCCGTCGGACCGACGTTACGACCCGAAGTAGCTGAGCACGATTTGCAAACCGCTTCGGATCAGCCAGTCCACAACAAAGAAAAACAGTGCGAAAATGGTGGCCATCAAGAGCACCATACCGCTGGTCACCAGCGTCTCGCGACGGGTGGGCCAAACGATTTTGGCGACTTCGCTGCGCACCTGCTGGATAAACTGAAGCGGGTTGGTGGTGGCCATGGGAATCCTCGTGTTTGGCGTCACATATGCGCGGTGGCCGTTCGCTTCAAGAGCGGCGTATCGACTGGTTTGACCTCACTGTACCAAAATACGCCCCATTTCTATGCGACCAGAGAATGGGGCCAGAGGTTCCAACCTGCTCTCACCCAAGTGCCGCCAGGATGGCATCCAGACCATCGCTCAGCGCGGCGGGCCCCGGTTGCAAGATCAGCGGCGATTTGATCTCAACGATGCGGCCATAGCGAACGGCGGGGATGCTATGCCACCCCGCCCGCGCGGCGATCTTTTCGGGACGCACACGCTTGCCACACCAAGAAGCCAGGATCACGTCCGGCGCGGCAGAAATGACCTGTTCGGAGGTCACGATCCTGTCCACTGCTTTGTCATTTACCGCCAATTGAGGGAACACATCACATCCACCGGCGACCTCAACCAGTTCCGACACCCAACCGATGCCCGAAATCATCGGGTCGTCCCATTCCTCAAAATAGACCTTTGGACGAGGTCTATTCGCAGCGCGTTCCGACACTTCGGTTAGGCGCGCCTCATATCCATCGGCCAACTTGGCCGCTTGCTCCGCCTGCCCGACCATCGCACCAAGGTGCCGGATCATCCCCAGGATCCCCGCAATGTCATGTTGGTTGTAAGCTGTCACCGTCACGCCCGCACGGATCAGATCGGCGGCAATGTCCGCCTGCAAGTCCGAAAATGTCAGGACCAAGTCAGGTTCAAGCGCCAACACCTTGGGAATGTCCGCCGACGTGAAGGCAGAAACCCTTGGCTTTTCCTTGCGCACCCGAGGCGGGCGAACGGCATAACCCGACACGCCCACGATGCGGTCTTCCTCACCGAGCAAGTAGAGGGTTTCGACTGTTTCCTCTGTCAGACAAACAATACGCTCGGGTGGAAACCTTTTCACAGGGTCATTGACCGACGTGAGACCACATTGAAATTTTGTGCAAACGTTCGAACACGCCCAATCAGATCACGCAGCCGCACGGGACGACGACGGACCCGGAACGTAGTTGAGCACCGGCGCGAGCCAGCGTTCCGCCTCTTCCACGTCCATGCCCTTACGGGCGGCGTAGTCCTCAACTTGATCCCGTTCGACCTTGCCCACCCCGAAGTAGTAGCTGTCCGGGTGGCCAATATAGAGACCGGACACCGAAGACCCCGGCCACATGGCCATGCTCTCGGTCAAGGTCACGCCCGTCGTCGCCTCGGCATCGAGCAGCTTGAACAACGTCCGTTTCTCGGTGTGATCTGGCTGGGCCGGATAGCCCGGTGCGGGGCGGATGCCGGCGTAGGGCTCGCCAATCAGAGCTTGAGGATCGAAATTCTCGTCCGCGGCGTAACCCCAGAATTCCCGACGCACCTGCTCGTGCAGCATTTCCGCCATGGCCTCGGCGATGCGGTCGGCCAGGGCTTTCACCAGAATCGCACCGTAATTGTCGTTGGCTTTGTCCAACCGCTCGGCAATGTCGATTTCCTCAGGACCCGCGGTCACAACAAACCCGCCCACATGGTCCGTACCGCGGCCCTCTGGGGCGACAAAGTCAGACATGGCGATATTGCGGCGGTCGCCACGTTTGTGGGTCTGCTGCCGTAAAGTGTGCAGCGTTGCCAAGGTTTCCGACCGGTCCTCACCGGTGTAGAGCCGGATATCATCACCCACGGTGTTCGCAGGCCAGAACCCAACCACCGCCCGTGGTGAGAACCAACGTTCCTCTATGATCTTATCCAGCATGTCCTGGGCATCGGCAAAGAGCGCCCGCGCGGCCTCACCCTGTTTTTCATCATCCAAGATTTTAGGATAGACGCCCTTGAGTTCCCAGGTCTGGAAAAATGGCGTCCAGTCGATGTACTTGGCGATCTCGGCCAGGTCCCAGTCCGATACAACGCGGGTTCCGGTGAAGTTCGGCGCATAGGGCGTGAAGCTGTCCCAATCAAGCTGCAACCCGTTGGACCGCGCCGCCTTGAGCGGGAGCCGCTGCTTGGCCCGTTCACCGCGCTCGTGGCGTTCGGCCACTTCGTCATATTCCGCTTGGATACCGGCGATGTAGTCGGGCTTCTGCTGCGGACTCAAAAGCGCGCCCACAACGCCGACCGCACGGCTGGCGTCGGTGACGTAAACCGCTTGGCCCTTTTCATAGCGCGGCGCGATTTTCACAGCGGTATGCACTTTGGATGTGGTGGCCCCGCCAATAAGCAGCGGAATATCAAAGCCCTCCCGCTCCATCTCGGATGCCAAATGCACCATTTCGTCCAACGAAGGCGTAATCAAACCGGACAGCCCGATGATGTCCACGTCGTGATCTCGGGCCTCCTTCAAGATTGTTTGCGGCGGAACCATCACGCCCAGGTCGATGATTTCGTAGTTGTTGCAGGCCAGGACCACACCTACAATGTTTTTGCCGATGTCGTGCACGTCGCCTTTGACGGTGGCCATCAGAACCTTGCCCGCGGACTGGCGCCCGTCGCCGCCGTTCAGGCGTTTTTCTTCTTCCATGTAAGGCAGCAGGACAGCCACAGCCTGTTTCATCACGCGGGCGGATTTCACAACTTGGGGCAGGAACATCTTGCCCGCGCCGAACAGATCGCCGACCACATTCATACCGGCCATGAGCGGGCCTTCAATCACGTGCAAAGGACGCTCCGCCCCCTGACGCGCGGCCTCAGTGTCTTCTTCGATGAACTCAGTGATGCCGTTGACCAGGGCGTGCTCAAGCCGCTTTTCAACGGACCATTCACGCCATGCCATGTCGCGCACTTTTTCCTCACGCTTGCCACCGCGGAACCGTTCGGCAATGTCCAACATGCGCTCGGTGGCCGTGCCGCCAGCTTTGGGCACCTGGTTCAGCACAACGTCTTCGCAGGCTTCGCGCAGGTCGGGGTCGATCTGGTCATAGACGGCGAGCTGACCCGCGTTGACGATGCCCATGTCCATACCCGCTTGGATCGCGTGGTACAGGAACACGGCGTGCATCGCCTCGCGCACGGGCTCATTGCCACGAAAGCTGAAGGACAGGTTCGACACGCCACCCGATACGTGGGCGTGGGGCAGATTTTGGCGGATCCAACGGGTGGCTTCGATGAAGTCCACACCGTAGTTGTCATGTTCTTCGATGCCCGTGGCCACGGCAAATACGTTGGGGTCAAAGATGATGTCTTCCGGCGGGAAGCCCATTTCATCCACCAAGATGCGATACGCACGTGCGCAAATCTCGGTCTTGCGTTCAAACGTATCGGCTTGGCCGGTTTCATCAAACGCCATCACCACGACCGCCGCACCGTAAGCCATGCAGAGGCCAGCATGGTGGCGGAACGCGTCTTCGCCTTCCTTCAGGCTGATAGAGTTCACCACCGACTTGCCCTGCACACATTGCAGGCCAGCCTCGATCACGTCCCATTTGGAACTGTCGATCATGATCGGAACCCGAGCGATGTCTGGCTCGGACGCGATCAAATTCAGAAACTCAATCATCGCCTGGCGGGAGTCGATCAGCCCCTCGTCCATGTTCACATCGATGATCTGCGCCCCGTTTTCCACCTGATCCCGCGCCACATCGAGCGCAGTGGCGTAGTCGCGGTTGACGATCAGCTTGCGGAACCGGGCCGAGCCCGTGACATTGGTCCGCTCGCCCACGTTCACAAATGTGATGTCCGGGGTTAGAACAAATGGTTCAAGGCCCGAAAGGCGCAGATGACGGTCACTCATGCCGCTACCTTTCTGGGTG
The DNA here is from genome assembly GCA_039178645.1 of Pseudomonadota bacterium. Classification (GTDB taxonomy): domain Bacteria; phylum Pseudomonadota; class Alphaproteobacteria; order Rhodobacterales; family Rhodobacteraceae; genus Mangrovicoccus. The sequence continues at coordinate 11,454 of JBCDFD010000089.1, forward strand.
GCAAATCGGCGACCGCGTCGGCCACTGCGCGAATGTGGTCGGGGGTCGTCCCGCAGCATCCGCCGATGATGTTGACGATCCCTTCGCGGGCATACTCGGCGGCGTTGGCTCCGGTCTGGTCCGGAGTTTCGTCATATTCGCCGAAAGCATTGGGCAACCCCGCGTTGGGATACGCACAGGTCAACGCATTGGCCACGCCGGAGATTTCTGCCAAATGTGGTCGCATGGCCTTCGCCCCAAGCGCGCAGTTCAGCCCCACGGTGAAAGGACGCGCATGGGCGACCGAATGCCAAAACGCCGTAGGCGTCTGCCCCGACAATGTCCGGCCAGAGGCATCGGTGATGGTCCCCGAGATCATGATCGGTAACCGCTTCCCGGCCTTGGCAAAGCTTTCAAACGCGGCGAAAATCCCTGCCTTGGCGTTGAGGGTGTCGAATATGGTCTCGATCAGGATCAGGTCTGACCCACCTGCGATCAACCCGTCGATCTGTTCACCATAGGCGATCCGCAAATCGTCAAAACTCACTGCTCGGTAGCCGGGGTCGTTCACTTCGGGACTGATGGAGGCCGTTCGGTTGGTGGGCCCCACCGAACCCGCCACGAACCGTGGACGACCATCTTCGGCCGTGGCCCGATCAGCCGCACGCCGCGCCACCTTAGCGCCGGCAACGTTCAGATCATAGACCGCCTTTTCCAACCCATAATCTGCCTGCGCGATGGTTGTGGATGAAAAGGTATTGGTGCCAAGAATATCCGCGCCCGCCATGGCAAAATCGTACTGGATGTCCTCGATTGCCTTGGGTTGGCTCAGCACCAAAAGGTCGTTGTTCCCCTTTTGGGGATGGTTGGTTTGGGGCACTTTGCAACACCCGCTGCGGCAAGAACTGGCTGTGAAGTCGTCTTCGGTCAGGTTCAGCGCTTGGATCATCGTCCCCATGGCGCCGTCCAAAACGAGGATGCGTTCGGCGGCGAGCTTACGCAGGGTCGCCAAGGCAGAAGAGTCGGGCAAAGCAAAGTCAAGCATAGGCGCGTGATCCAGATGTCCAGTCAAAGCGCTCACATACACCACCGCCACCATGAGGTGAAATGATAGTTTGGCGGCATTATTATGAGTTTGGTTCAAGTTTGGGGCGGAGGCACCGGTGGAAACGCGAAGAGAACTGATCTGCGCGCTAGGGTCTTAGCCTTCTCCAGCCCCATTGGTGGGATGCAATATAGCGACCAGCACAGAGGTCCACTCGCTTCGTGCCCAAGGTCCCAAACTATCTCAAACCAAAGTGTGTCAATGCCCTCTGGGCGATCAGTGTTCCTCCAGACTCTTGGACAAAATGACCACCCTCAGGGATTTCCAGCGGCTCGGGGCAGCCTCGGATCAATGTGCGCATGAAGTTCATGACGTTCGGCCCAAGCATCTTGTCAGTCATGCCAATGGCCATAAAGCTTTCACCGTCCCACTCTTCGGACCAGAACCGGGCAGCCCGTTGGGACGTTGCCACGCCTGGGGCATCCATAGATGTGGCAATCAGCTTTGGGAACTTGCGCACCCCAGCGTTGTAGCTTTGATCGGGAAACGGAGCAGCATAAGCCGCTGCTTCGGCGTCCGTGATGACCGGTTCGTATTTCTGCATCACGGCATCCACGGGCACATCTGGATTAGTCACGATGTCGGCTTTCCATTCTTCGAACGCCGGGCTGTCCACGGGACCTGCCATCAAACCAGTGTTCATGATCAACAGCCGCTTGAACCGGTTCGGCATGTCCATCGGCAAAGTCAGCCCTAGCACACCGCCCCAATCCTGACACACCAGCGTGATGTTCCGCAGGTCAAAATGCCGGATAAATCCCAGCATATATTCGCGATGGAAGTCGAAAGAATAGACCCCGTCGTCCACCGGCTTGTCTGACCGGCCAA
>JBCDFD010000090.1:0-13337 GCA_039178645.1 Pseudomonadota bacterium
ATTTCTATGTGCGTATCGAGCATGAATTGTGCCAGGGCGCGCTGGATGCGCGCCACGGCGCCGGACAGGACAACGAAGCGCGACCCGCTGAGCTTGGCCGCGGTTTCGAAATCCATGCCAGGCTTAACCCCTTGAATCTCATAGTGTTCTTTGGGGGTGAAGCTGAATGTCGGGACGTTTCCAAAGGTGCGCAGTTCCACGTTATCGTCCTCGTCGGCCCCGTCAGGGACCGCATCGAGCATGATATTTGGAAGCGTCATCAAAAGGTTACGGAGTTCTTCGTCCTTAGCTTTGGACGCGGCCTCAAGCTCTGCGATTTCCGCCTTTTTGTCTGTGACCAGAGCCCTAAGCCTTTGAAATTCCTCTTCGTTCCCAGATGCCTTGGCCTTGCCCACATCCTTGGACGCTGCATTACGTTCAGCCAGCGCGGCCTCTGCGGCGGCGATCTTCGCCCGCCGGTCGGCATCTATGGCAAGTACTTGTTCTGAAACACTTTCCAGCCCCCGCCGCGCCATGGCCACATCAAACTGGGCCGGGTTCTCACGGATCATACGAATGTCATGCATGGGAGCCTCCTGCGGGTTATCGCGGGCTCTTTAGGGCATCTGCGGGTCAGGGGAAAGTGCACGCCCAGGCTGCTGCGGTGCAGAAAAAAGGGGTGTATGGCAAGCGTATGGCAAACGTATGGCTTTGGTATGGCAGATTTCTGTGCTGCGGGTGCGAAAAGATCATGAGAAATCCGTTCAATCGTATCCCTTTTTGGACTGCCACTCTCGCAATGCATAGTAGAAATCAAAACCATTTAACTCCTTTTCTTGCCAGTGTCGGAGAGGCGGTTGCCCCGCTGTCAGGCTATCAGGAAGCTTCACACTCCCATCCCCAAACGCAGCAGCCAAAATGTCGAGGTCGACCTGTTGTGAAGACAGATCGACTACCCTCAAGCCAGCACCTCGAAGAGAAGCTGGCTTGAAGGTGGTCGATGGTGTGATGTGCGCACCAATAAGGTCCGCCCTTTCCATATATGCCTCACTGAGGCTCGCACCGTCCAAATACGCACCAAAGAGGTCCGCCCTTTCCAAGTATGCCCTAGAGAGGCTCGCCCCTTCCAGAAACACCCTACTGAGGTTAGCACCTTCCAGATGGGCGCTGCCAAGGTCCGCCCTTTCCAAATGCGCCCTACTGAGGTCCGCCCCTTCCAGATGCACCTCATAGAGGTTCGCCCCTTCCAGATGCGCCTCACTAAGGTCCGCTCGTTCCAGGTGCGCTTCTATGAGCTTCGCCCCTTCGAGATGCGCATTGTTGAAAAGAGCATGCTGAAAGGACAGATACGACAGGTCCGCGGATTGGAGGCAGGTGGCCCGCAAATCCAATCGGTATCGTCCGTCGCCTCGGTGTGGATTCGCCTCCACCCCATTGATGCGGGATTGATCGCGGCGGCCCAAAACTTCTAGCGCCGCTTGAATGTCGGTGCGTGGTGCTTTTTGCTCTTCCTTCTCCGCGATGCTGGCAGGTGCGTTTTCCCGGATGTATGCACACAGGATTTCCATGACTTGGATGTGATCCCGTTCACTGTCCTGGGCAATGCGTTCCAGGGCGTAGATGGCACCGATACGGACCTCTAGGTTGGGAACAGTCGCAGTAGCTGGCTCCCATTTACCTTCACTTACTTTTAGATCGATCTCAGGTTTTTCGCGATTCTCGGTCCAATCCAACTTTGTGGTGAACTCAACTTTGCCGGTTTGTTCGCCTCCAGGCCACGTCGCAAGGCTTTCGCGACGAAAACCATTCACCGCTTTCTCGGCCCCTAATTGCTCCACCGCTTTGTTGATGCGGTCGGTGATAAGGCCCTGTTCGGTGGCCCGCGTGGTGCGTTCGTTGATCCAGACGCGGACGAATTGGAAGGGAATGGTGAAGAGTAGCGCCATGGCCCCGGCCATTGCCGCGAAGGCGTAGGCATAGCTACGCACGGCGTCAGGGTTTGGTTGGTCTAAGTTGTTGCCCAGTTGTTCGAGCACTTGGCCCAACAGGCTGGGGATTTGGGAAAGGTATCGCCAGAAGCCCCAGATGAAGCCAGCAACGCCAATGATGACTAGAACTTTTAGATAGTGGTTTTCGAAGAAGCGGGTCGCGGTTGCGTAGTGGGTTGCGAGCTTGGTTAGTTTTTCTTGGAGTGTGCCGTCTCGGATAGCGTCACGCATTTGGAGTAAGCCGAACAAGATGAGCGCTATGGCGAAGGTTACGGCGGTTAGGTTGAGCGGCGTGAGGGGTGTCTCGAACAATGGTGAGACCTCAGTTGGAGTAAGATTGGTGAACGGTAGCGGTGGGGTTGTTTTGGGGCAATGGGGGAAACGTTCGGCGTTTGGTGTCGAAGGCTGTGCCTGCCTGGGTAGGCGCGAATGCGCCTGCCGGGGGACAGGCAGGCGCAGCCTGGTGTGTCCACCAGGCAAAACAAATCATATCCGTCCGTGTGAAGCACGGGCAGCCCCCACCCGCCGAAGGTGCGCTTTCAGCGCAACGCAGGTGCTCTGCCCCCACCTCGGTCGGGCGCTGCCCTTGTCGTAAGATAGTCAAGTTCAGAGGAAAATGGGCGGTGGGTTGGAAACCCACCCTACGTGTCGCGGCCCTGAGCGGTCCAGAGTTGAGCGTATTTTCCGTTTTGGGCCAGTAGTTCACCATGGGTGCCCTGTTCGACCACCGCGCCCTTTTCCAGCACCAGAATTTGGTTGGCGTCCACCACGGTGCTCAGACGGTGGGCGATTGTGAGCACCGTGCGCCCCTGCCCCATGGCCTTGAGCGCGTCTTGGATGTCGCGTTCGGTGGCGGTGTCGAGCGCTGAAGTGGCCTCGTCCAGCAGCACAATGGGCGGGTTCTTCAGCAGCGTACGGGCGATGCCCACGCGCTGTTTTTCTCCACCCGACAGGCGCAGGCCCCGCTCGCCCACTTGGGTTTCAAACCCGTCCGCCAGCCCCGCGATAAAGCGGTCCAGTTGGGCGGCGTGGGCGGCGGCCTCGATGTCCTCCCGTGTGGCCTCAGGTCGGCCATAGGCGATGTTGTAGAGCAGCGTGTCGTTGAAGAGCACAGTGTCCTGGGGGACGACGCCGATTTGGGCATGCAGGCTGTCTTGGGTGATGTCGCGCAGGTCGTGGCCGTCGATGGTCACGCGGCCGGACTGGACGTCGTAGAAACGGAACAGGAGCCGCCCGATGGTGCTTTTGCCCGCCCCCGATGGTCCCACCAGCGCGATGGTTTCGCCCGGTGCAGCGGTGAAGCTGAGCCCGCGCAGGAGCGGTTCGCGTTCGTCATAGCCAAAGCTCACATCCTCGAACCGCACTTCACCACGGGTGACGTGCAGCGCGGGGGCGCCCGGTTTGTCGGCCACTTCGGCGGGTTGGTCGAGCAGGTGGAACATGGCCCCCATGTCCACCAACGACTGGCGGATTTCGCGATAGACGAAGCCGAGCAAATTCAGCGGCATCATCACCTGGAGCATGTAGGCGTTGACCATGACGAAGTCGCCGACGGTCAAATCGCCCCGCTGCACCCCGATGGCGGCCATGGCCATGACGCCCACTAGCCCGCCGGTGAGGATCAGGGACTGGCCGATGTTGAGGAAGCCCAGAGAGTAGGTGGTGCGCAGCGCGGCGTCCACATAGCCTTCCATCGCTTGGTCATAGCGGTTGGCCTCGCGGCTTTCGGCACCGAAGTATTTGACGGTCTCGAAATTCAGCAGGCTGTCGATGGCGCGCTGGTTGGCCTCGGTGTCTTTGGCGTTCATCACTCGGCGGATGCGGACGCGCCATTCGGTGATCTTGAAGGTGAAGATCACGTAGGTGGCGACGGTGCCCACCATGACGGCCAAGTACCAGACGTCGAAGAGCGTGACCAAAACGGCGGAGATCAGGACCAGTTCCAGCATCAGCGGGCCTGTGGAGAACAGCATGAACCGCAGCAGGTACTCGACGCCTTTCACGCCCCGCTCCATCACGCGGCTGAGCCCGCCGGTTTTGCGGGTGATGTGATAGCGCAGGGACATGCGGTGAATGTGCTTGAAGGTGTTCACCGCCACCTTGCGCAGCGCCCCTTGGCCGACCTTGGCGAAGACCACATCGCGGATTTGCTGGAACACGATGTTGAGCACGCGGACACCGCCGTAGGCGAGCGTCAGTCCCACCGCACCGAGGGTAAAGAGCGCCGCCGGATCGGCCTCCCCCGCCAAACTATCCACGGCCAGCTTGTACAGATACGGCGTGCTGACCGCGACAACCTTGGACAGGGCCAGCGCCGCCAGTGCCACAATGACCCGAGTACGCGTGTCCCAGTCCCCTGCGGGCCAGAGGTAGGGCCCCACGCGGGTGATGATCTCCATCGGGCGGGCTTCGTCGATGGCCGCGCCTTCGTCGATCACAGGCGGCTGAGATACGGTCTTTCTACGGGCAAGGGTGGCGGAACGCATGGCTTTGACCGGCTGGCTGGGGATTAAACCCTGCGCCTAACCGGTTTTCGCACCTGGGGAAAGCGGCGACGGACCCGCCGAACGCACAACTCGCATTTGCGCCAGCGCACAGATGCAGTTTTACGAAAATTTGTTGAACCCAAGTGAACATCTGGTCTAAAAATCACCGGAACGTCATTGAGTGCACATTATCGCATGGGCGCCCAAGTGTTTGTCGCAAAATGCGCTTTGCCCATCCACCGCCCGTTGCGGCCACCCAGACCCAAAATGCGACGGGTGCCGCACCAGCCAAGAGGATTTGTTGTATGACCAAGCTGTTTCGCTCTTTGCTCATTGCCACGGCGATCACACTCCCTTTCATGGCAACCTCAGCGCAGGCTGTGTCCTTGGGGTTCCTCGGCACCAGCCTGACCACGCTCAATGCAAAACGGACCTTTGACGACGCCATAGAAAAGGGCAACGGCGGCAACATCGACGGCACCTTTGTGGACCTACGGTACAACTTTGGCGATGTGGACATCTTGGCGGCCCTGCCAAACCTGGACATCCTTTGGGTGGTGGTGCGCAACTCCGGTCGAGGATCGGATCAACCCTTGGCCCATTTGAACAGCGGCAGCCTTCCGGGGATCGTCGATGTGGTGGATGACTGGGTCAAGAACGGCGGACACCTGATCTACAGTGACAGCAAAATGACAGCCGCCAATAACGTCGTACCGGGGGCATCTGGTTGGACCATGTTCGTCGAAAACAGCACCAGCAAAGATATCGAAGTGCCAAATCGACCGTTCAATCCACTGGTGACGGGCTACGCGGGCAGCTACTCCGACTATCAAATCAGTGAGTTCGGTCGCGGGTTTGCGGCGTCGAACAATCCCGACAATCTACCGGAAAACCACCGCCAGTACCTTCTGGATGAACGCAACGGCTATGTGGTGGACTTCGGATATGCCTACGGCAACGGGCATGTGTATTATTCGACCACGCCAACAGTGCGCGCTCTGCAAAACCTCACCAACATTCCCGCCGGGCAAGTGCCCTATCGGCACAATATGTTAGAGTTGAACATTCGCCTCGCAGCAGATGGTCCAGCGCCCATTCCCGTGCCGGCACCGATGGCTCTGCTCATGGGCGGGATTACCGCCTTGGTAGTTGTGCGTGTCCGCAAACCGGGTCGCACACACACCGTCTGAGGATTGGCCCTGCCATAGTCACCCGCACCAGCATGTCGTGCGCCCCCACCGGGGGCGCACCTTTGGATCACATTGGGTTGGATCATTGGGGAATGGTGAAAATCTGTCCCGGAAAGATCAAATCGGGATCGTTGATCTGGTCGCGGTTGGCTTCAAACACCTGCACATATTGGATGCCGTCGCCGTAGCTTTCACGCGCTATGCGCCATAGGCTATACCCTGGCTGGACGGTCACCACATTGACGCTGGACCCGTCGGTCACAACCAACTCCTCTTCGGCGGCCCGGACAAACGGGATCTGCGCGTTGGAAATCACGTTACCTGCCTGTTCAAGGCTGGCATTGAGCAGATACTGGCCCGGCGGCACGCCTTCTAACACCACACGCCATACACCAGGGTCTTCCAAAACCACAGGTGCGCCGACGGGTTTGCCGTCCAAGCTCACTTGAACCTCACCTGCAGAGCCGCTTCGACCTTGGACAACAACTTCGCCCACCGTTCCGTAGGACACATTGTCAATCGCCAGCCGCGTGGCCTGGGGCAACGCGCGCGGTGACAGTGGGGCCACACCGGCACGGGAGGTAAGGAAGGCTTCGGGTGGAGACGGAGACGCGTTGATCACAACGCTCTCGGCCGCGTCGGCGCTGGCAACGGCCCGGCTCAGCTCGCCGGAGGTCGCAGCGTCCGTTTGGGCCGAACTCGCACCGGCGTCCCCCGCCACCGGCGATTGATCGTCCGGTGCATTTTCAGATGTCCGTGTGTCCGTTTTCTCTACGCCGCTTTCCAAGCCAACGCTCGGCGACGCCGGGCGCGGTGGAACCGACGGAGCCGCAACCGGGGCCGCAGAAGCAACTGCGCCGTTCGCATCGTTTCGAACCGCCGCATCCGGGCGCGGCACCGACGGCAGCGCCGCGATCACAACGGCCCCTGGCGCGATCTCAACGTCTCCACTGTCGCCTTGCCATTGCAACTCCAACAGTTGAGGCGTTTCAGAAGCAGCCAAAGGCACCATTGTCACGAACTGCCCTAACGCGTCGGGGGTGACCGAAGCCACAGTTTCACCGTCGAGCGTCACATCCATGGTTTGTCCCGCTTCACCATGACCGGCAAACAGCGCGAGCCCCGACGGTTCCACCCGGACAACATCGAACCCGGCGTCCGCCGGATCATCGGCAATATCCTCTACAGGGGCCTCCACCAGCGCGGGCGGATCAGTTTCGTCCGTGCTTTCTATCGCCACAGCGGCGGTCGTCGCAACCTCAGGCGACGGAGGCTGACCACCCTCGGGCGTCACCCCCATATAAAGCGCGCCGCCTCCGCCGATCACCAGGGCACTGGCCAATGCCACGCCGCCGATTTTCATCGCTCCAATGCCGCCCAGTCCCGCCATAGCCGACGCCTCACATGATCCGAAGATGTGGATAAAATCGGTCATGCCCGAAGAGGACGTGCAGAAACAAGGGCTAATTCAATGAATTGCGCCGCGCCGCGCGCCACGTGTCCCCCGAATACACCGCCAAAGCCGCCCAGATCAGGGCGAAGGCCCCCACATGCCATGGTGTCAGCACCTCGCCAAACACCAAAGTGGCAATGGCAAACTGCAAGGTGGGATTGAGATATTGGACCAACCCCACGGCAATGAGCCCGACCCGTTGTGAGGCATAGGAAAACAGCAAAAGCGGCAGACCAGTCATGGGACCCGCCAGAACGAGAAACAGGCTCAGAATAAGATCGGTGCCGAAGATCCCGCCTCCACGCCCCGTCGGTCCGGTCCATCCCAGAACATGGACGCCCCACAGCCACAGCAGTGCCAGCGGTAGCAACAGCAAAACCTCCGCCGCCGTGGACATGACTGGGCCCAGCGATGACGCTTTCTTCACCGAGCCATAGAGCCCGAAGGTCAACGCCAGCCCCAAAGCAATCCAAGGGGCCACGCCCAAGCCCAAGGTCAGACCCACGACCGCAACCGCTGCCATGGCCACTGCCACCGCTTGGGCACGGCGCAGCCGTTCGCCGAAAATCAGGACCCCCAAGGCCACGGCAACCAAAGGAAAAATGAAGTATCCGAGCGAGGCCTCCAACGCCCGCTCCGTCTGAACAGAAAAGATAAATCCGAACCAATTTGTGGAAATCAGCAGCGCGGCGATCAGACCCGGGACTAAGGCTTTGGGCGTGCTAAACAGCCGCGCCAAGCCGGTCAACCGCCCCTGCACACCCAGGACACTTAGGAAAAACACCAACGACCAGATGGTCCGATGGGCCAGAACCTCCAGCGGCGGAACCGGGCTCAACACTTTGTAAAACAATGCTGAAAGGCCCCAGGTGACCGATGCCACCACCATCGCAAGCAGCCCAAGCGCTGCGGGGGATATCACGGATCGGTCAACCATGGCTCTGCTCACCCGAAGGTGTGACCGGGCACAAGGGGCCAGGACCGCGCAGTGGATAAAATCCGACGCATTTCGCGTTGGTCGTTGTGGGCCAAGTTTACGACCTGTTCAGCGAGAAAAGAGATCCTGCCGCCAAGAGGGGTGCCAGGGCCAGCCGCGCCGATGGTGTCCATTCTGCCGTCAGATTGGAGATCTAGATATGACGAAATCGATTTTGGCGCTGACCACAGCGCTGGTGGCATTGCCTCACATCGCCCTTGCCAACCCGTTGAGCCCCATGGGCTTCCCCGTTCAGATTTATCCTGAAGTTTCCCAAACCGCTGGCAGCGGCGGCGCGGGCGCGGGCGGAAGTGCAGGGGCTGGCGGCGGCGCAGGTGCTGGCGCAGGTGCCGGGGCGGGCGCAGGAGCGGGTGCTGGTGCAGGCGTCGGTGCAGGTGCTGGCGCCGCAGCAGGTGCCGGAGCAGGTCTCGGCGGCCTTGGCGGCACATTGGGCGCACTGGGCGCAGCCACAGGTCTGGGCGTCGGCGGCGTCGTCGTCGGTGGTGCCATCGTTGTGGGCGCCGCTGGCTTCGCTGTGTCAGAGGCGGTTTCCAACGACGACAATGATCCAGAGCCGGTCGAAACAGTCGTTCCGCCGGTGGCCGAAGTCCCCGATGTGGAAACGCCACCCGAAGAAGACACACCCGGACCAGTCGCTGAAATTCCGGTCAGTGATCCTGAGGATGAGGACGAGGTTGCAGAAAACCCCGGTGAAGAAGACGGCGACAACCCATTGACCGGCGGCGTGGTTGTGACCAACCCGACACCTGTGACCTCAACGTTGGTGGCCATCGTCGCGCCAGTGGTGACCAACTCCACCGGGTCCACATCGGGCACGAATTAAGGCGTTTCCCGTGTAACGGGACATCCAAAAGTCGCCGATCCACCGAGAGCGCAGAGCTTGACGTGTGTTGGCGATCAAGTTTTTTGGAAGAACGTTATCAGCTTCCCACAATTCTTACGGCTTGCATCACACAGCACAGCAGAGAACGCATGTCAGCCGGAGTTGTGTTCCGCAAAGCCACACCCCCGTCCGGTACAATTGGCTTAAGAATGCTCTTCCGCCGCCGTGGCAGCCAAGGCTCGCGAATAGGCTTTGAGCGCATCAATGTGATGCAGTGACCCGATCAACGTCGGCGCATGACCCTCGTTTTTCTCTGTGACCGGCAAGAACCGCGTGTCGGCACGGTCGAAGAGAGGCAGAACACCCTCCAACGTGCTGGTCCGTTCCACCGAAATCCCGGCCGCCATGAGGTCCTCCAACTCATCCACCGGTGCACCCTTAGCGTGGCCGAGCGGGCGATAGACGGAGGACACCCGGAACATCGACAGGATATACGCCTGCGGCCCCGCCGCCATACGCACGCCACGTCGTTCCAACTGAGTGAGGAAAAACGACCGCTGCACCATCCGGCTCGCCAGCGCACTGGACAGCGACACGGCGGTTAGAACAGCCAGACCGGTCTGCCAGTCACCAGTGAGTTCAAACACGATCAGCGCCGTCGAGATCGGTGCACCCAAAACCGCCGCCGCAACCGCGCCCATGCCCGCCAGCGCGTAGAGCGTCTCGCTCCCTGACACGGTTGGGAAAATACTTGTGGCCACGTAGCCGAAGGCCAGGCCCGTTAAGGCACCCACCATCAACGACGGCGAAAACACGCCACCGCCCATACGACCCGCAAAGGTGATCGCCACGGCGATGCATTTGATCACCACAAACACGATGGCCAGCGACAGTGTCAGATTGCCGGTCAGGGCCCTCGCGGTGGTTTCATACCCCACGCCAATGATGTGCGGAAACCAGATGGCAATGACCCCCAACATCGCGCCGGACACACCTGGCCGCAGCGATCTATGGAGGCCGGTCCGGTCTTGCACTTCGTTTGCAAAGGTCTCTGCGGCGAATATGCCTTTCATCAGCGCCACAGCCACCAATCCGCACAGCAAACCCAACAGAAGAAACGCAGGCAGTTCCACGTAGAAACTCAACGCGCCAGGTTCGGGCAGCAGGAATTCGGTCACGTTGCCGTACTGCCACCGGTTCACAATTGTCCCCACTACAGCGGCGATGGTGATGGGCGCGAAAGCGTGGACCGCGAAGTGGCGTAGCACCACTTCCAAAGCAAAGATGGTCCCCGCAATGGGTGCATTGAAACTCGCCGACACGGCAGCGGCGACGGCACATCCCAGAAGGTCACGGCCCGTGATCCCGTCAGCCTTCAATTTCCGCGACACCCAGGTGGAGATCGTTCCGGCCAAATGCACCACTGGGCCTTCGCGCCCTGTGGAGCCCCCTGTGGACAGAGTGATCAAAGACGCCAGGGCGGAGGCAAAACCGGCCTTGATCTCCACCCGCCCATCGTGGAGCGCCGCGCCTTCGATCACATCGGCCACCGAACGCACGCGGGCGTCATAGGTGAAACGGTGCAGGATTTGGCCCACGACCAGCCCGCCGACGATGGGCACGATCAACAGCCAGTACCAAGGCAATTCGCTGGCCACGCTGTGCAGGTGAATGTCGGTTTCGCCGTAAACCAGCGTTTGAATGACCTCGATCCCGCGGCGGAACGCGATGGCGGCGAGACCACCGGCCACACCGATGAGCACTGCGATGAACCAGAATTGGACTTTGTCGGGGCCGCGGTGTTTGACAACCTGCCAGCCGTCGCCGCAGGCCTCCACAACGTCGTCCACTTGGTCCGCCAGATACTTACGCCAGGCCACCGCTTACGTCCTTTCGCGGGCTTACACGCCCATGGGGACCAAACCCGTTTGCCTGTGTAAACCCCTCAGCCTGCCGCAGCGGGAACCGGTGTGGCCCCGTGTCGGTGCTGTCACAGATTTATGACAAGTGCCTAAGGATCTTGCAGGCCTATGGAGAAAGCAGTGCGCGCGCCGCTTGCCGGGCTTCCTCGGTGACACGGTCACCTGAGATCATCCGTGCAATTTCGTCCACCCGGTCGGTGGCATCCAATGGGGTCACCGTTGACAGCGTCAGGTCGTTTTCCACCCGCTTTTCCACCCGCCAATGGTGCGCGCCAAGCGCTGCCACTTGCGGTGAATGGGTCACCACCAGCACTTGCGCGGCTGCATCCGCCAGGGTCTTGAGCCTGCGCCCCACCGCATCCGCTGTCGCCCCACCGACCCCACGGTCGATCTCATCAAAAATGAGCGTGCGCCCGGGCGTGTCTGTGCTCAGACACACTTTGAGCGCCAAAAGGAACCGAGACAATTCCCCGCCGGAGGCGATTTTCTCCAATGGTCCAGACGGCGCACCGGGGTTTGTGGCCACGGTGAAAGCCACTGAGTCTCTGCCTTCGGGGCCCTCGGGCGCTTGGGATATCGTGGTGGAAAACACCGCCCGTTCCATTTTCAAAGGCGCCAGTTCCGCCACGACCGCACGGTCCAACAAAACGGCAGCCTTGGCGCGGGCCTCTGACAGGAGCGCTGCGGCCTCTGCGTAAGTGGCTTCGGCCTCGCGCAACTCTGACTCCAAGTGAGCCAGCGCGGTTTCCCCTTGGGTGAGCGTGTCCAGCCGAGCGCTGAGGGTTTGAGCCAGGTTGGGCAGATCATCCGGCAACACGCTATGTTTACGCGCCAAAGCACGGATGGCGAACAGGCGTTCCTCCACCTGCTCCAACTCAATGGGATCGAATTGGAGCGCACGCAGGGCGTCGGACAGACCGGCCTGGGCATCGGCCAGTTCGGCCATGGCCCGGTCAAGAGCGGCAAGCGGCGCTTTGGCCAAATCCTCCAATCCGGTTTCCGCCCCTTCGAGCCAGCGCGTGGCCTGGGCGAGGCTGCCTTCGGCCCCATCGGACCCAAGCGCCTGGGCCGCCGCTTGCACATCCGACAGAATACGTTCGGCCCCCTGCATCCGACGGCGGCGGGCGTCGAGTTCAGCCTCTTCCCCCGGTTCCGGGGCCAGTTTGCCCAACTCCTCCACGGCGTGGCGAAAAAACGCCTCTTCGGCCTGGGCAGACGCAATCGCCGCGCGGGCGTCATCCCGAGCGGTCCGGGCCTTGGTCCAGGCTTGCCAAGCCACCCGGACGGCGGTGATACGATCCCCATGGCCCCCGAATGCATCGAGCAAAGCCCGGTGGCCCCGTGCGTCAAGCAAACCGCGATCATCGTGTTGACCGTGCAATTCCACCAACGTGGCCGAAACCTGGCGTAGAAGCTCGCCCGAGGCGCGGCGGTCATTGATCCAGGCGGTTTTACGGCCCTCGGGCGTGTTCACACGGCGCAGGACCAGCTCGTCCTCGGTTTCATATCCCGCCTCGTGCAAGACCTGCCAAGCGGCGTGGTCCGGTGCCAATTCGAACACGGCTGAAACTTCGCCTTGCGTCGCCCCCTGGCGCACCAAGTCGGCCCGTCCGCGCCAGCCCAGCACAAACCCCAGACTGTCCAATAGGATGGATTTGCCCGCGCCGGTTTCGCCGGTGAGGACATTCAACCCCGGTTCAAAGGTCAGCCCAAGCCGGTCGATGATTAGAATATCGCGAATGTCCAATGCTCGCAGCATCCGCGCGGCCTTTCACCCTTGCTGAGCCGCCCCCCGATGGCTCAGAACCACTCACCCTTCACCGACTGCCGATAAATCAGCGACAGCCAATTGCTCCCCACCGGTTCCAGCGGCAGGCCCGCACCGGTGAGCACGTTGAACCCGCTTTGGTACCAGTCGCTGCCTTGGTAGTTGAAGCCCAAGATCGCTCCGGCGCTTTGCGCTTCGTCCACCAGACCCAAAGACAGGTAGCTTTCGATCAGCCGATACAATGCTTCGGGCGTGTGGGACGTGGTCTGGAAATCCTCGACAACCACGCGGAACCGATTGGCCGCGGCGGCGTAGTGGCCGCCTTTGAGGTAGTAGCGACCGATTTCCATTTCTTTGCCCGCCAGGTGGTCGAACGCCAGGTCGAACTTGAGGATCGACGTCTCGGCGTATTCCGTATCCGGGTAGCGTTCGATGACAAGCCGCAGGGCTTGGAGCGCCTGGAACGTGATCCCTTGGTCCCGGCCAACATCGTCGATTTGGTCATAGTAGCTGAGCGCCAAGAGGTACTGCGCATAGGCGGCGTCTTCATCCGCGGGGTAGAAATCAATGTAGCGTTGCGCGGCCAGACGGCTCTGTTCGTAGTCGCGATCCACATGGAACGAAAACGCCTGCATGATCAACGCCCGTTTGGCCAGTTCAGAATAGGGATAGAGCCGCTCTACCTCGCCGAAAAACCGTGCCGCCTCGTCAGGGTTGTTTTCAGCCAACTC
>JBCDFD010000091.1:0-13249 GCA_039178645.1 Pseudomonadota bacterium
CCAAAAATACTCCTGGGGAGCACCCTTGGCGCGGGGGCAGCGCCCCCAATCCGCCGGGTCCCTACGAGCACCCCGATGACCGCTTGGCTCGACGTCATAGGGCTGGGCGAAGACGGCCTAGACGGGCTCAGTCCCGCCGCCCGCACACGCTTAGAAGCAGCCGAGATCGTCATCGGCGCGCCTCGGCACCAACACTTGGCCGCCGACGTGTACGGTGAGCGCGTCACTTGGCCGACGCCGTTCCGCACCATGCGCGACGAGATCACGGAATACCGCGGTCGCCCCACTGCGATCCTCGTCTCAGGCGATCCCCTGTGGTTTTCCGTTGGGTCACATTTCCTGAAACTGTTTCCCGATGACGAAGTCACTTTCCACCCGCAATTGTCCTCCTTCCAATGGGCTGCGTTGCGGATGAAATGGAGCTTGGCCGACGTGGAAACACTCACTGTCCACGGTCGCCCCGCGGAACAGATTCTGCCTTGGGTATCGCCCGGGGCTCGGCTGTTGGTGCTCACCCGCGACGGTGACAGCCCCACGGAAATTGCCCGCCTTTTGGATCAGTCCGGTTTCGGTCCCAGCCAAATGACAGTGCTCGCACACTTGGGCGGCACGGAAGAGGCCCGCCACGACGGCACCGCCGCCACCTGGACCGGACAAGCCCCAAACCTGCACGTGCTAGCCATCCAATGTGAGGCCGAACTCGATCATGTGCCCCTGCCGCAAACTGGCTTGCCCGATGAGGCGTTCGAGCACGACGGCAAAATGACCAAACAAGAGGTCCGGTCGATCACTCTGGCTGCGCTCGCGCCGCGCCGTGGGGCCATGCTGTGGGACATTGGTCTTGGCTGCGGGTCGGTGGCCATCGAATGGATGCGCGCCGCCCGTGACACCCGCGCCATAGGGATCGAACCTCTGGCCAACCGCCGCGCCATGGCCGCCACCAACGCTTCACGGCTGGGGACACCGGGCCTCCAAATTATTGAGGGCCGCGCGCCGGATGCGCTTTTGGACCTGCCCAAACCCGACGCGGTGTTCATCGGTGGCGGGCTCACCGAAGGAACCGCCACGCACGCTCTGGCGGCACTGAAAGCGCACGGGCGGCTGGTGGCAAATGCCGTCACCTTGGAATCAGAGGCCACACTCCTGAAGCTCCATGCCGCGCACGGCGGCATGCTCCGCCGCATCTCCATCGACCGCGCCAAACCGGTTGGGCCTTACCATGGTTGGCACAGCTTTATGCCGGTGACCCAGTGGGTGCTGACCACATGACGGGAACCCTTTACGGCGTGGGTGTCGGCCCAGGGGATCCCGAACTGGTGACTCTCAAAGCCGCGCGCCTCATCCAAAGCGCATCCGTGATCGCCTATCCGGCACCGGACGACGGCAACAGCTTTGCCCG
This sequence comes from Pseudomonadota bacterium, assembly GCA_039178645.1. Lineage (GTDB taxonomy): Bacteria > Pseudomonadota > Alphaproteobacteria > Rhodobacterales > Rhodobacteraceae > Mangrovicoccus. Next base: position 1,400 of record JBCDFD010000091.1, read on the forward strand.
TCGGATTGTCGCGGACCTCATCCCTGGGACAGCACGGGAATACCCAATCATAATTCCCATGCGGGCCGCACGCTTTCCGGCGCAAGAGGTCTACGACCAAGCCGCCGCTGACCTGGCAGTGGCTCTTGAACAGGGACAAGACGTCGTGGTCCTCTGCGAAGGCGACCCCTTTTTCTACGGCTCTTTCATGTATCTTTTCGCGCGCCTGTTTGACCGGTTTCCCACCGAAATCGTCCCCGGCGTATCCTCGCTTGGTGCTGTGGCAGCGGCCGCTCAGAAACCGCTTTGCGCCCGGTCGCACATTGTCACCGTGCTCCCCGGAACGATGGAGGCCAAAGACCTACGTGATTGCCTTACCCGAACCGACGCCGCCGCTGTGATGAAACTGGGCCGACATTTTGCCAAGGTCCGCGAGATCATCGATGATCTTGGCCTCACAGACCGCGCAACGCTGGTCCAGCACGCGTCGCTGCCGGACCAACAGGTCTGTCCCTTGGCGGACGCGCCCGAGACCGTTCCCTATTTCTCCATGGTTCTGATCCCCGGAGAGGACGCCTATGCCTGATCAATCACCCGTCATTCTCAGCATGACCCAATCCGGCGCGGACACCGCCGCGCGCTTGGCTGGCATGCTGGACGCTCAACACCTGACCCGTGGCACGGATTATCAAAACGTGACCGAGGCGCTGACAACGCAGTTCTTGGCAGGACGCCCCGTTGTGGCGTTGTGCGCCGCCGGTATCATCATCCGCGCTTTGGCGCCGCACCTCACCGACAAATGGTCCGAACCGCCGGTGGTGGCCGTGGCAGAGGACGGGTCGAGCGCGATCCCGCTTCTGGGCGGTCACCACGGGGCCAACGACCTGGCGCGCCGGATTGCTGAGAGCCTGGAGGGTCATGCCGCTCTGACCACGGCTGGCGATGTGACCTTGGGCGTTGCCTTAGACACGCCACCCTTAGGATGGCGGTTGGACAACCCGCTTGACGCAAAGGCCGCGACTGCTGGGCTTCTCGCAGGGCACGCGGCCAGCCTGTCGGGGACTGCGCCTTGGCTCGCCGGTTTAGGTAACCGGGTGTCACTCAGCGACGCTGGTAATCGAGATACGGTTGTTCTGAGCGTGGATGGAGCCAAGCCCCTGGTGTATCGCCACCAGTCTCTGGCTGTGGGTGTCGGTTGCGCGCGAGGCTGTGATCCCGATGAGTTGATTGCTCTTGTGGGTAGGTCACTCGCCGATGCTGGGCTGGCAGAGGGCGCCGTGGATCAGGTGGTGTCCCTTGACCTCAAAGCCGACGAGGCCGCCGTCCATGCTCTGGCGCGGCATTTGGATGTGCCAGCAAGGTTTTTCCCAGCAGAGCGGCTGGAGCAGGAGTCACCGAGGCTCGCCAATCCCTCAAAAACCGTTTTCGCCGAAGTGGGTTGCCACGGCGTTGCGGAAGGCGCGGCTCTGGCCGCCGCCGGTCCCAACGGGGCGCTCCTGCACCCCAAAACCAAAACCGCCAACGCCACCTGCGCAATCGCTCGGATTGAGATCGGTGAGGAGGGCCAACCCAGGGGACGTCTGGCTGTGGTGGGCATTGGACCCGGCCAATCGGCGTGGCGCACGCCGGAGGTAACCCGCTTGGTGGCCGAAGCCGACGAGCTTGTGGGCTATGGGCTGTACATTGATCTGCTGGGACTGCTGGCCAAAGGAAAACCGCGCAAGGATTTCCCGCTGGGCGGCGAAGAAGACCGATGCCGCTATGCTCTGGAGCGGGCGGGCGAAGGCAAGCGCGTTGTTCTGATCTGTTCCGGCGACGGCGGCATCTATGCCATGGGTGCGCTGGTGATGGAGCTTCTTGACCGGCCCGAAGACGACCACGGCGTCACCGCCGCTGCGCGAAGGGTGGAGGTCGTGCACGCCCCCGGTGTCTCCGCTCTGCAAGCTGCGTCTGCGCGCGCAGGGGCTATGCTCGGCCACGACTTCTGCGCGATTTCGCTCAGCGATCTGCTCACGCCCCGTGACGCCATCACCAAACGCGTGAAAGCCGCAGCGGAAGGGGATTTCGTCATTGCGTTCTACAATCCAGTGTCTCGGCGACGGCGCACCCTATTGGCTGAATCGCGAGAGATGCTTCTCAACCACCGACCGGCGGACACGCCTGTCCTGTTGGCGTCAAATCTGGGTCGCCCCGAAGAAACGCTCACCTTGCGCACGTTGGAGACCCTGACGGTCGATGAGGTGGACATGCTCACCATCGTCATGGTCGGCAGTGCAGCCAGTCGGGTGATCCAGAGCGGCGACCACAGTGCCGGGGCAGGCGGGGCCTGGGTCTACACCCCACGCGGATACGCCAAGAAACACGAAGCCCAGGAGGCGGCGGAATGACGGTTTATTTCATTGGGGCAGGTCCCGGCGACCCGGACCTGATCACGGTCAAAGGTCAGCGGTTAATCTCCCGCTGTCCCCTGTGCCTTTATGCAGGCTCCTTGGTGCCGCCTGCCGTGGTGGCCTGTGCTCCCGACGATGCCCGGGTGATCGACACTGCGCCACTGCATCTTGATGAGATCATGGACGAAATCGCAGCGGCCCACGTCAACGGGCACGACGTGGCACGAGTACATTCGGGGGACCCGTCGCTTTATGGGGCCATCGCAGAACAGGTTCGGCGGTTGAAGGCGCTGGATATTCCGTTTGAGATCGTTCCCGGCGTGCCCGCCTATGCGGCGGCGGCGGCGGCCATGGGGCAGGAACTGACTGTGCCGGAACAGGCGCAAAGCGTGATCCTCACACGCACCGCGATGAAGAGCACCGGAATGCCAGAGGGCGAGGACCTTGTGACATTGGGCCAAAGCCGCGCAACGCTGGCGATCCACCTGTCGATCCGAAATTTGCAAAAAATCGAACGCGAGCTGTCACCAATCTATGGTGCCGATTGCCCTGTGGTGGTGGCCTACCGCGTGGGCTGGCCGGACCAGGCGTTCATTCGTGGGACGCTTGCGGATATCCGTGACAAGGTGCGCAAAGCGCAGCTCACACGCACCGCTTTGGTGTTCGTGGGTCGAGTGTTTGAGCCGGTCGATTTTCCCGACAGCGCGCTCTACGACGCCACGAAACCGCATGTTTTGCGCGAAGTGAAGGCATGAGCTTTGGCCGGTGCGCCGCCTGATCGTCCTCTGCGCACGGGCTTCACAACCGGAGCTTGTGCCACGGCAGCGGCGGCGGCGGCTGGGCAGGCTTTGATCACTGGGCACTGGCCTGATCCGGTGGAAATCGTGCTACCGCGCGGGCAGGTTGTCCAGTTTCCTTTGGCGGAGCGCGATATGGGCGACGGTTGGGCCGAGGCCGCCATTGAGAAAGACGCGGGCGATGATCCGGACGTGACCCACGGTGTTTGGGTGCACACGCGGGTTTGGCACAGGCCCGACCAGACTCATGTGTCTTTTGAAGCGGGAGAGGGCGTGGGCACCGTGACAAAACCCGGCTTGCCCATTTCGCCAGGCGAACCGGCCATCAACCCCGTGCCGCGGGAAATGTTGGCCCGTGCACTGACCGACGTGGCCGTCGGCGGTTGGCACGTCCGCGTGTCCATTCCTGGGGGGACCGAATTGGCGGCAAAGACCTGGAACCCCCGTTTGGGCATCGAAGGCGGGCTGTCCATCCTGGGCACCACCGGCGTGGTCCGACCGTTTTCCTGCGCGGCCTGGATTGCCTCGATCCACCGCGGCATCGATGTGGCGCGTGCGGCAGGTTTGGACCACGTGGTCGGAGCCACCGGCGCAACCTCGGAACGTGTGGCTCAAGGACGATTGGGGGTCCCGGACCATGCCATGCTCGACATGGGCGATTTTGCCGGTGGCATGTTGAAATACCTGCGCCGCCATCCGGTGCCCCGGCTCACGATAGCTGGGGGGATCGGCAAACTGACGAAACTGGCGCAAGGGGCGATGGATTTGCATTCCAAGCGGTCCCAGGTGGATTTTGCCCGGTTGGCCTGTCGGATGGGGGCACCGGACCTTGAAAACTGCAATACCGCTTTGGAGGCGCTGACCCGGCTGCCGTCGATGGCTGACGCAGTCGCCGAGGACGCAAGACGCGTGGCGCAAGAGGCGGCGGGCGCTGAGATTGACGTGTCGGTGATGGTTGTGGACCGCGACGGCGCGGTGCGCGCGGAGGCGCATTGATCGGATGGGTCTGCGCGGCTTTACCGTCAGAATTTGAGTATTTTTGGAACAATGAAATCAGTGTTGGTCCTTGGTGGGACGCGTGAGGCACATGATCTGGCAGACGCCATGGCCCGTGTCGGTGTTCCCGGACTGGTCAGCTTGGCCGGGCGCGCGGAACCTGTGCGGGACTACGGTTTGCCAGTAAGGCTGGGCGGATTTGGCGGTGTCGATGGGCTGAGAGGGTTTTTGCGTTCCGAGGGCATTGGTGCTGTTTTGGACGCAACTCACCCTTTCGCGGATCGGATGCCTTGGCATTTGGCCGAAGCGGCTGGGGCTGAAGACGTGCCTTGGGCCATGTTGAAACGACCGGCCTGGACTGCGGGTGCGCGAGAGGCCTGGACAGAGGTCAAGGATTTGAATGCGGCGGCAAAGGTTTTGCCAAGTCGCTCGGTGACGTTTTTGGCCACTGGGGCCGGGTCGTTGGAGGCGTTCCGGCACCGCGATGACACGCGCATGGTTTTACGGGTGCTTAATCCGCCTCATGACGTGCCGTCCCATATCCGCGTGATCAAAGCCATGCCCCGAGACGTGGCAAGCGAGACGATGCTGTTTCATGAATTGGGCATCACCCACTTGGTTGCAAAGAATTCCGGCGGTCCGACGCGCGCGAAACTGGATGCGGCGGCGGCGCTGCGGGTAAAGGTGATCATGGTGGCCCGGCCGCCGTTGCCTGATGGCCTCTTGTTTGAAACGGTGGACCAAGCGATGGGCTGGCTGCACGGCCTTTCTTGACACTGGCCGCGCCCCATTTGCATATGTAGCAAGCATCTTCGAAGGAGACCCGCCCATGGCTGCGAAAATCCCCGCCACCGTTGTCACAGGTTTCCTGGGCGCGGGAAAAACGACCCTCATTCGGCACATCATTGAAAACGCGGGCGGGCGGCGCATCGCGTTGGTGATCAATGAATTCGGCGACTTGGGCGTGGACGGCGGTTTGATCAAAGGCTGCGGGATCGAAGGGTGTGCCGATGAAGATGTTGTGGAATTGTCAAACGGTTGCATTTGCTGCACAGTGGCCGAGGATTTCCTGCCCGCCATCGAAGGCTTGCTGGCGCGTGATCCTGCACCAGACCACATCGTGATCGAGACCAGTGGTTTGGCTTTGCCACAACCTTTGGTGCGGGCGTTCAACTGGCCCGACATTCGCACCCGCGTTACGGTGGACGGTGTCGTGACAGTGGTGGACGGCCCGGCCTTGGCCGAGGGCCGTTTCGCAGCGGACGAAGCGGCGGTGGATCGTCAACGGGCGGCGGATGAGGGGCTCGACCATGAAACGCCCTTGAGCGAATTGTTTGCCGATCAGCTGGCATGTGCCGACATGGTGCTTGTGAATAAGTCAGATTTGCTCGCCGATGCGTCCTCTGTCGTGAAAGGCGTAGAGCAAAAGACGCGCGATGGTGTGCAGGTGGTGGCAACCGAAAAGGGTGCCGTGCCCATCGAGGTCCTACTGGGCCGTGGCATGGGAGCCGAAGACGACATGGACGCGCGGTCCGAGGTGCACCATCACCACCATGACCATGACCATGACGACCATCACCACGATCACGGACATCACCATTCTCACGACCACGATCACCATCACCATCACCATCACCACCATGATGACCATGGCCACGACGCTTTCACCAGCTTTGTTGTGGACTTGCCGGAAGTCTCTGATGTGAACGCGCTCACCGACCGAGTGTCGGCCACCATAGCTGCGCATAACCTTCTTCGCGTCAAAGGGTTTGCTGCGGTCGAAGGCAAGCCCATGCGGCTGGTTCTGCAAGCCGTTGGGCCAAGGATCGACACGCACTTCGACCGTCCGTTCCAAGCCGGTGAAGCGCGGACGACGCGGTTGGTGGTCATTGGCCAAGCGCCTCTCGACCAAGCGGCCATCACCGACGCTCTCGCGACCCTGACCGAGCCCGCTTGATGCATCTGCTGGCGGCCACGCCGGGGCAGGTGAACGATGGGTCAGAGCCCGTTGATCCGGGTCAGACCCCCGCTGATGTTGTTTTCCTGTCTGCGGCGGACACGGAATTGGCCGCGCTTAGTGCCGCGCGGGGGGAGATGTCCAACCCGCCGGAGGTGCGTCTGGGGAACTTGGGGTGGCTGAGCCATCCGTTCACCGTCGACACCTACATCGAAAACACGTGCTTGGGATCTCGGCTGGTAATTGCGCGGGTTCTCGGTGGTGCGGCCTACTTTAAATATGCGGTTGAACAGCTTGCAGCGCGGCTCAGCGAGGCGGGCGTGGCGCTGGCGCTGTTGCCTGGGGACGACAAGCCGGACGAGGAGCTATTCGCGCTGTCCACCGTTTCGGGGGACCATTGGCAGGCGCTCTGGTCCTATATGGTTGAAGGTGGGCCGGACAATTCCGCGGCATTCTTGCAGATGGCGCATCACATGCTGGAGGGCGTCGAGGCTCCCGCCCCAGCGGTTCCGCTCCTTCGGGCCGGGACCTACTGGCCGGGGGTCGCGACCGGTGACTTGGCGGCAGTGCGGTCCAATTGGGCCCAAGGTGCACCGACGGTGGCGTTGGTGTTCTACCGCGCGCTTCTTCAAGGTGCGGGGCTCCAGCCGATCAACCAAATGGTCAAGGCCTTGGTGCGTCGCGGTCTGAACCCTTTGCCGGTGTTTGTGGCATCGCTCAAAGACCCGGTGTCCATCGCGACGCTGGAAGGCATTTTTGAGGCGCACTCGCCCGACGTGGTGCTTAACGCGACGTCTTTCGCGGTGTCCTCGCCCGATCCCGCCAATTGGCAAGGGGATCGGCCCACGACGGTTTTGGATGCGCCCGGCGCGCCCGTGCTCCAGGTGGTTCTGTCCAGTGCGTCCGAAGAGGCTTGGGCCGATGGTGACCGAGGCCTGGGCGCCCGCGATGTGGCCATGAATGTGGCGCTGCCAGAGGTGGATGGCCGAGTTCTCACCCGCGCCGTCAGCTTCAAGGGCGAGGCCTATTTCGACGACGCCACCCAGTGCGCCATCGCGGCCTACCGGGCTGTCAATGACCGGATCGGGTTTGTGGCGGACTTGGCGGCCAACTGGGCGGCTTTGCGTCTGGCGGAGCCGCGGGCGCGTAAAGTTGCGCTCATCCTGGCCAATTATCCCAATCGCGACGGGCGGTTGGCCAATGGCGTGGGGCTCGACACACCTGCCGCCACCGTCGGCGTGCTCAAAGCCCTTGGGGCCGAAGGCTATCGGGTGACAGGCGCGCCGGAGACATCGGCGGACTTGATGGACGCGATTTTGACAGGCCCGACCAATTGGCTCACCGACCGAGCGCAGAAGCAGGGTGGGGTGCGCTTGTCGTTGGATGTGTACAAAGCATGGTATCGGGACCTGCCGCTGGACGTGCGTCAGGCGGTCGAGGACCGTTGGGGCGCGCCAGACCAAGACCCGTTTGTGGATGGCGACGCCTTTGCGCTTTCGGTCCTAGAGTACGGGAACCTGGTCGTGGGCATCCAACCGGCGCGTGGCTACAACATCGATCCCGAAGACACCTATCACGCGCCGGACCTTGTTCCGCCGCACGGGTATCTGGCGTTCTACATGTGGCTGCGAGAGACCTTTGGCGCCCATGCTGTTGTGCACATGGGCAAGCATGGCAATCTGGAATGGCTGCCAGGCAAGGCAGTTGGGCTGTCGCGGGAATGTTTTCCCGAAGTCGCGCTCGGCCCCATGCCCCATGTCTATCCCTTCATTGTCAATGATCCAGGGGAAGGCACGCAAGCCAAGCGTCGGGCGCAAGCCGTGATCGTGGATCACCTGACACCGCCACTGACCCGTGCTGAAACATATGGGCCATTGCGGAATTTGGAGGTTCTGGTTGATGAATACTACCAAGCCGCTGGGGTGGATGCGCGCCGCATTGGACATTTGCGAAAAGAAATACTGAGCTTGATGTCCGCCACCGGTCTGGATGCCGATGCGGGAGTGACAGACCTGAATGATGATGACGCGCGGCTGCAACGGCTGGATGCGTATCTCTGTGAACTCAAAGAAAGCCAGATCCGCGACGGCCTGCATGTCTTCGGACAATCCCCAGAGGGACGGCTGTCGCGAGACCTGACCGTGGCATTGGCCCGCGTTCCGCGTGGGGCGGGCGAGGGGGGCGATGCTTCGATCCTGCGGGCGCTGGCCGCTGACCTTGGGTTGGATTTTGACCCTCTTGATTGCGATTTCGGCGCACCATGGGACGGGCCGCGCCCTGAATTGCTTAAAGGCGAGGACGCGTGGCGCACAACGGGCGACACAGTGGAACGGTTGGAGTTACTCTCTGCGCGGTTGGTGGACCGGGAAGAGAGCCTGCCCGGGCCGAGCAGCGCAGCGGTAATGGAGCAAGTCGCAAATCGCATTCAGCCCGCAGTTGGCACGTCGGGCGAAGCTGAAATGACTGGCCTTCTTACAGCGCTCGACGGTCGGTTTCTTGCGCCAGGACCATCGGGAGCGCCCACCCGCGGACGGCTGGACGTGCTGCCCACTGGACGCAATTTTTTCTCCATGGACAGCCGAGCCTTGCCCACGCGGGCGGCCTGGTCACTGGGCTGGAAATCCGCCAGTCTGCTCGTTGAAGACTACCTCCAACGCATGGGGGACTGGCCGCGCACCATGGCGCTCACCGCTTGGGGCACATCCAACATGCGCACTGGTGGCAACGACATTGCCCAGGCTTTGGCGCTCATGGGCGTGAAACCCCGATGGGATGAGATGTCTGGTCGAGTGACTGGTTTTGAGATTGTCCCGCTGTCAACGCTTGGACGGCCCCGTGTGGACGTGACTTTGCGCATCTCTGGGTTTTTCCGTGACGCTTTTCCGGCTCAGGTTGACCTGGTGGACAGCGCAGCGCGGGCGGTAATGGTCCTGGACGAACCTGATGCAGATAATCCTGCCGCTGCTCGGTTCAAAACTGAGCGATCGGAAACCAACGATGCCCGCGCTGGTTCCCGTGTTTTTGGTTCAAAACCAGGGGCTTATGGCGCTGGTCTCCAAGCCATGATCGATGAAAAACTCTGGTCGAACGCCGAAGACTTGGCGGACGCTTACCTGGAATGGGGCGGCTATGCCTATGGATCTGGATCCGAAGGCCGCTCGGCGCATGAGGAGTTCGCTCAGCGTCTGTCCCACGTGGAAGCGGTGGTCCAAAACCAAGACAATCGCGAACACGATATTCTGGATAGCGACGACTATTATCAATTCGAAGGCGGCATGGCGGCGACTGTCAAGGTGCTCAAAGGCGAAGCTCCGCTGAGTTATCACCCCGACCACTCTCGCCCAGAGACGCCGCGCATTCAAACACTTGACCAGGAGATCGCTCGCGTTGTCCGCGCCCGCGCCGCCAATCCCAAGTGGATCGCGGGTGTCATGCGTCACGGCTACAAAGGTGCGTTCGAGATGGCGGCGACGGTGGACTATCTGTTCGCGTTCGCAGCCACCACAGGCGCCGTGAAAGGCCACCATTTCGACCTCGTTTACGAAGCTTACTTGGCCGACGACACGGTCCGCGATTTCATTTCTGAGGCCAACGCGCCCGCGTTGCGTGAAATGGCGGAGCGGTTCGAAGAGGCCATTGACCGGGGCATGTGGGTGCCCAGGTCGAACTCCGCTCGCGCTCGGTTGGCGGCCATCACAGGGGGCGCTGCCCCCGCTGCTGCGCAGCCCCCCGGAGTATTTTTGGAACAATGAAATCAAAGGGTAATCTCAAGGGGCATTGCCTTTGTGAACGGACCCAATTTGAGATAAGCCCTCCGTTCAACTTCATTGGCCACTGCCATTGCGAAAGCTGTCGGCGGCAAACGGCGTCGGGGTTCACGACGTTTGTGAGTGTGCCGGACGGTAAGTGGAGTTGGCTGGGTGAGGTTCCGTCAGAGTATGTTTCGAGTCCTGGTCGGCGGCGATACTTTTGCCCGACCTGCGGCGCGCCGGCGGCGTATCAGGATGACGGACAACCGGGGGAGACCCATTTCTATTTGGCGCTGCTGGATGACCCTAACGCCTTGACGCCGAATGAGAATTACCATTCAGATGAGATGCTGGCGTGGATCCAGCTGCTTGAATTGCCCAACCCGACGGAGGCACCATGATCACCGACCCCGACCGCCATGCTGAAAAAATGGTCAAGAAAAAAGCCAGTCGTGACAAGATTATGGCCACCAAAACAGAGGAACGTGGCCTAATCATTGTGCACACCGGCAAGGGAAAGGGCAAGTCGTCGGCGGCTTTCGGAATGATTTTCCGATGCATCGCACATGGGATGCCCTGCGCAGTGGTGCAGTTCATCAAGGGCGGCATGGAAACCGGTGAGCGTGCTCTGATTTTGTCAAACTTTTCAGATGTTTGCGAGTTCCACACCATGGGGGAGGGCTTCACCTGGGAAACCCAGGATCGCACTCGGGACGTGGAAATGGCGCAGGCGGCGTGGGCGAAGGCCAAGGAGCTCATCATTGATGATAGTAAGCGTATGATTTTGCTTGACGAAATCAACATTGCCCTGCGGTATGACTATCTCGACGTGGATGTGGTTGTGTCTTGGCTACAAGAGCATAAGCCATTGATGACGCACGTCGTTTTGACGGGTCGTAACGCCAAGGACCCGCTGATTGAGGCAGCTGACCTTGTGACCGAAATGGAGCTGGTGAAACACCCGTTCCGGTCTGGCGTGAAGGCGCAGATGGGCGTGGAATTCTGACGTACCAATCGTACAGAAAGCCAAAAAAATGCCACCATTGGTACGCTGTCTAGCACCCCCGGTTTGGTACCAAATGTACCGGCCCCCCTGGGTTTTGAACAAAAGCCCCTTTTGGGTCTGGTCCTCGGTGCCAGTCGCCCTGCGAACGGTCCCGTGAATGGTCGTTAACCCCCATCAACCCATTGTCGGCGCATCCCAGAAGAAAGCCCGTGCCGCGAATGCTGAAGACCACGATATCTTTCCTGCGCACCCACCTCGGTCGAGTGGTCGACCAAGTGGCGCAACGCGGTGACCGCATCGTGATCCAGCGGCACGGGCGGCCGGTGGCGGCCATTGTCCGCTACTCGGACTATCAAGCGCTGGAGGAAGCCGGGCACTTTGCAGCGGACTTCATCAAATGGAAGCAGACCGAAAACCTGAAGGCCCACGAAGCGCTGCAAGACGCCCTGGCGCGCAAGGAACGCAACCTAGCGGCAAAGCCTCGGGATGAAGGCGACGGCATGGTGGTCCAGGACCCGTATCGGGCGCGGTGAGAACCTCGCTATTCCGGTTTGTCAAAGATCGCTTTGATCCCCTCCAGGATGCGCGGCACCCAATAGGTGACAAGGCCACAGGCGGCTTTCAGAAAGTCCATCACCAGGCCCTCATTGTCCTTTAGCCAGTCATAGACCGCGTTCCCAACTGGCCCGCTGACCGCGCTGATCGCGGCCATTTTGGTAAAGCTCCAAGCGAAACGGCCAATGGCATTCAGGATATTCCGCACACGGTTTTCGTGGACAACTCCGGCCATCTGAGCAGACTCACCTTCGCCTTTGGCGGTTTCGGCGTCTTCCTTGGCGGGTTCGTAGTCTTCATTGCTTAGTAAATCTGCGTCGTGAAGGCTGTCGATGATCTGCTCGCCCTTAGCCACAGCTTCGGGGTTCTGTTCGCCTCTCAGGTATCCTCGGATTTTGGCCTCAATCTCGCGCGCCTCGGG
>JBCDFD010000092.1:0-12993 GCA_039178645.1 Pseudomonadota bacterium
CGCATACCAAACATATGGACGCTCTCAAGCGGGTGATTGAGATGGCCCATGTGGTGGGCAGCCCGCTCGTGCGCATCATGACCAACAAGAAGGAACAAATCCTTTGGGGTCACCACGGCGCGGAAAAGTGGAACGTGGCCCATGGCGCTTGGGACAAGACCTTACCTTTGATCGCGCCCGCCGTGGACTTGGCGCGTCGCGAAGGTGTGACGCTGGTGGTGGAAACCGGCAATGGGACCATGGTCAATTCCAACCACACAGGGCGGAAGCTGATTGACGATCTTGACGCCAAGGACGTGCTGAAGGTGCTGTGGGACCCGGCGAACAACTGTTGGTGCCACGAATTGGCCTATCCCGACGGCTACGGCACCGTCCGCGATGGGTATCTTGGCCATGTCCACATCAAGGATGTGACTGTGGATACGCCCAAGGCCACCTTGACCGTGGAACCCATGGGCGACGGCCAACTTGGACCGCTGTTCGCCCCCATGGCCGACGCTTTGCAGGCGGACGGCTATGACGGGGTCATCAGCTTTGAGTCTGTCTACCATCCCGGCAATGGCGATTTCGAGTCAGGGTTCCGGCAATGCATTGAGATCTTCAAAGGGCACTTTGGTTGATATCACCCGCAGTGGTTGCGCGCTGTCCAAGTTGGCAGTTCACGGCGGCACGCGACCATTCTAAACCCGAGGCGGAAGTGAGACCAAAGACACGGGCCGCCGCTGCACGACACGCTGCGCAACATCGACCATTTCAAGGATTTGACGGACCAGCAAGTCGATGGTCTGCTCACTGACAGCGAAGTGTTGTACTACACCACCGGGGACACAGTTCTGTCCCCGCATGCTCCGCCACAGGTCTACAGTTTCCTGATCGAAGGCCGGTGGTGGATGCAGCGCAAAATCGCCGGTGCGGACCCAGTGGAATGGACCGATGATCGGCCTGGCAATTGGCATGGGGGTGTGTCGCTCATTGATGCGGTTGCTCCGGCTTTGGTGACGGCGGAAACGGACTGCACTGTGCTGCATGTCCCGCGCGACGTGCTGGACAGGCTTGTCGCAGAGAATGCGCATCTGGGGTCACCATGCTCCGTGGGCTGCGCGGTGGGGCCACGATGCTGCATAAACAGGCCACTGGCGAACCGGACCAGTCCTCTGCTCGAAAGCCTCGCACCCAAGCAAAAAAGACCGCCCCCAAGTTCTGATCTGATCGTACGGTGCGATCACACCACCTCGGGTTGCACAGAATGTCGCACTTAAAGCTGGAAACGGTGGGCCTCTCTCGCTAGCATTGGTTTAGGGAGAAGAGCCATTTTACAGCATAGCCACAGCCCGCTGCTGGTGCTGGCCTCCATTGGTATTGCACTGATGGCGGGCTTTACCGGCATGGCGCTCACCCAAAATGCCCGTGATCTGCCCGATACGCGGCGCAAGCTGACGCTGACCATGGCGGCCTTTGTCATGGGCTGGGGTATATGGTCGATGCACTTTGTGGCGATGCTGGGCATGACCTTGCCGACCCAAATCCAGTTTGATGCGCTGGTGACGGTGGCGTCGGCCCTGCTGGTTATCTTAACCACCGGATTGGCCCTATTGGTGGATCACTACGGACCTCAGTCGCGCAGAAAGACGGCCATTGCGGGGGGCATCTTGGGCGTCGGTATCCTGTCCATGCACTATCTGGGCATGTGGGGGATGGAGATGGGCCGCGCGGTCTATGTCCCGCTGGGCACTGTTGTGGCAGCGGTGGTCTCCATTGCTTTGGCGGTGGGCACATTCCTGGCCATGCAAGGGCCGCGGTCGGCGCGGACCATCATGTTGGGCACAGGGGCCTTCGCGCTGACTGTGTGTGGCACTCACTATGCCGCCATGGCGGCCACGCGCGTGGTGCCCTTGGGTGACCCGTCTGCCTTGGGGCCTTGGATCGGCCATGACGTGCTGGCCTTCGCGGTCACGTTGTCGGCGTTCTTTCTGTCCGGGCTGTTCCTGTTGACCGGCGCGTCCTTTGCTGAGGCGATGACAGGCCGTGCCAGCCCAACGTTGGAGCAGGACGTCGTACCGGTCAACGAGTCACCTCCGATGCCTGCCGCGCGACTGCCTTACGAGCGCAACGCACAGACGCATTTCATCGCCGCCAACGAAGTTGCGGCTGTCCGGGCCGAGGGTCGCTACACCATTCTTTATGCCGGGGATGAAAAACTGTTCTGTCCTTGGTCGATCTCGGAGTTTGAGAACCGGGCAGGTCCGAAACTGTTCACCCGCGCACATCGCAGTTACCTGGTGAACCCGGACCATGTGACGGGCTTTGAGAAGAAGAAAGACACTGGGGTGTGTTACTTCGACGGACAAGGCGCGCTGAGCAAGGTGCCTGTGAGCCGGTCGCGGCTACCGGACGTGCGGGAACGCCTGGGCGTCTGAGCCTGCTCAGTTTTATTCAATGGCTATTCAAGAGATCGATTGATCGCCACAATTCACGTTGCTGGAGACCATTGCCGCCAGTGGCTCCAACCGAAACGTTCCATCCCAGCGAGACTCAGCCGAGCGTTAAAGCGTGGATCCTGACGCGCCGCGCAAATGCTGCAACTGCGTACGCAACTCGTGCAGCATAGGCGCAGTTCGTGATTTCTGCCGCAAAATCCGTGCTCTGAAGCTCCCACAAACCTCAAAGTGCGACAGGCTGTCACGTGCAGATGCGTTCAGGGAGGACCGCATGATACCAGCCGCATTCGAATACCACCGGCCCGACAGCCTCGCCGGGGCACTGTCCGTTCTCGAAGAACATGGTGACGACGCCCGGGTCATGGCGGGCGGGCACAGCCTCATTCCGATGATGAAATTGCGCATGGCTGAGGTGCCACACCTCATCGACCTGCAAGACGTCACGGAACTGCATGGCGTGACCATCACCGACGATACCATCACCATTGGTGCTATGACGACCCAGGCGGAGTTGCTGACCAACAACGCCCTGACTCGCGCCGCGCCGATTCTGAAAGAGGCGGCTTTGCAGATCGCTGACCCCCAAGTCCGCAACTGCGGAACCATTGGGGGGAACGTGGCCAACGGTGACCCAGGCAACGATATGCCAGGCTTGATGCAGTGTTTGGACGCGTCTTTTGTCTTGGCTGGTCCAGGCGGCCTGCGGTCCAGCCCGGCGCGCGAGTATTACGAAGCGGCCTACATGACAGCTCGCGAGGATGAAGAAATCCTCACCGCCATCCGCTTCGCTCGGCCCGTTGGTGGCTACGCTTACGAGAAGCAAAAGCGAAAGATCGGCGACTACGCCACTGCGGCGGCGGCGGTTCAGATCGCGGCCGAAGGTGGCCGTGTGACCCGCGCCTCCATCGCCATGACCAACCTGAGCGATACGCCCATTTGGTCCAAAGCCGCGGGTGATGCGTTGGTCGGATCGGATTGTGGCACCGACGCCGTCGAAGCCGCCATCGCGGCCATGCAAGCCGATATTGACCCAACCGAAGACAACCGCGGACCGGTGGAATTCAAGCGCCACGTGGCCGGCGTCATGCTGCGCCGCGCCATTGCCAGCGCTTGGGCTCGGACCTGATCGGAGGACATGAACCAATGACCAAACACCAAGTCACCCTCACTGTGAACGGCAGCTCGGAAACCATCGACGTTGATCCCCGTGAACTGCTGATCCACACGCTGCGCGAAAAGCTAGACCTCACCGGGGCGCACATCGGCTGCGAAACCTCCCATTGCGGCGCGTGCACGGTGGACCTCAACGGCAAGTCAGTGAAGGCCTGCACCATGTTCACCGTCCAAGCGGCGGGCGCAGACGTGACCACCATCGAGGGTATCGCTTCGCCCGATGGGATGCACGTGCTGCAAGAAAGCTTCCGCGAACACCATGGGCTCCAGTGCGGATACTGCACCCCCGGTATGATCACGCGGGCCTATCGCCTGTTGCAGGACAATCCAGCGCCGAGCGAAGAGGACATCCGGTTTGGCATGGCAGGGAACCTCTGCCGCTGCACCGGATATCAGAACATCGTCAAATCCATCCAAGCCGCTGCGGCGCAGATGAACGCGGCACAGGAGGCTGCAGAATGAACGATCTCAGCCCAGGGTCCGTCCCATCCCCCGACGACCGCGCCGCCAAACTGAAAGGTCTTGGAACGTCCCGCAAGCGCGTGGAAGACGCCCGGTTCACCCAAGGCAAGGGCAACTACGTTGATGACGTGAAGCTCCCCGGTATGCTGTTTGGCGACTTCGTCCGGTCCCCCTACGCCCATGCGCGGGTCAAATCGATCAACACCGAAGCGGCTTTGGCCGTGCCAGGTGTGTTGGCCGTGTTGACCGCCAAGGACCTGGAGCCGCTCAGCCTGCATTGGATGCCCACGCTGGCCGGTGACAAACAGATGGTTCTGGCGGACGGCAAGGTGCTGTTCCAGGGCCAAGAGGTCGCCTTTGTGGTGGCCGAAGATCGCTACGCCGCTGCCGATGGGATTGAAGCGGTGGACGTGGAGTACGAAGAACTCCCAGTGCTCACCGATCCATTCAAGGCCCTGCAATCCGACGTGGTCCTGCGCGAAGACTTGGACCCAGAGGCCGACGGTGCCCACGGGCCCCGCAAACACGCCAACCACATCTTCCTGTGGGAAGAGGGTGACAAGACGGCGACAGAGCAAGTGCTGTCAGAGGCTGACGTGGTTGCCGAAGAGATGGTTTATTACCATCGCACGCACCCATGCCCGCTGGAAACCTGTGGCTGCGTGGCGTCCATGGACAAGATCAACGGCAAGCTCACCGTGCATGGCACTTTCCAAGCGCCGCATGTGGTGCGAACCGTCGCGTCGCTCCTGTCTGGGATCGAAGAACACAACATCCGCGTGATCTCCCCCGACATTGGGGGTGGCTTCGGCAATAAGGTCGGCGTTTACCCTGGTTATGTCTGCGCCATTGTCGCCACCATAGTCACCGGCAAGCCGGTGAAGTGGATCGAAGACCGGATGGACAACCTGATGGCCACCGCCTTTGCCCGCGACTACTGGATGAAGGGGAAGATCAGCGCCACCAAAGACGGCAAGATCACGGCCCTGTCTGCCGAAGTGACCGCCGACCATGGCGCGTTCGATGCATGTGCCGACCCAACCAAATTCCCTGCGGGGTTCTTCCACATTTGCACGGGCTCCTACGACATCCCGGTGGCCTATGTGGGCGTGGATGGGGTCTACACGAACAAAGCACCGGGCGGCGTGGCCTACCGCTGTTCGTTCCGTGTCACCGAGGCCGCGTACTTCATCGAACGCATGATCGAAGTGCTGGCCATTGAACTGGGCATGGATGCCGCCGAATTGCGGGCCAAGAACTTCATCAAGGCGGATCAGTTTCCCTACACCTCGGCCTTGGGCTGGGAATACGACAGCGGGGACTACCACACCGCATGGAACAAAGCGCTGGAGGCTGTCGACTACGAAGGGCTGCGCAAGGAACAGGCCGAACAGGTTGAGGCGTTCAAACGCGGCGAAACTCGCAAGCTGATGGGCGTCGGCCTGACCTTCTTCACCGAGATCGTGGGCGCGGGTCCGGTCAAAAACTGTGACATCCTCGGGATGGGCATGTTCGACAGCTGCGAAATCCGCATCCACCCCACCGGCTCTGCGGTCGCGCGTCTGGGCACCATCAGCCAAGGACAAGGCCATGCCACAACCTTCGCGCAAATTTTGGCCACAGAGACCGGGATCCCAGCCGATAGCATCACCATCGAAGAGGGCGACACCGACACTGCGCCCTATGGGCTTGGGACCTACGGATCGCGCTCGACACCGGTGGCAGGGGCGGCCACAGCCATGGCTGGTCGGAAAATCCGAGCCAAGGCTCAGATGATCGCGGCCTATCTGCTCGAAGTTCACGATGACGATGTGGAATTCGACGTGGACCGGTTCGTGGTCAAAGGCGCGCCGGAGCGTTTCAAGACCATGAAGGACATCGCCTTCGCAGCCTACAACCAAGCCATACCTGGGGTTGAACCGGGGCTGGAAGCCGTCAGCTATTATGATCCGCCTAACATGACCTATCCGTTTGGCGCGTACGTGTGCGTCATGGAAATCGACGTGGACACCGGCCAGTACGACATTCGGAAATTCTATGCGCTGGATGACTGCGGCACGCGGATCAATCCGATGATCATCGAAGGTCAAGTGCACGGTGGCTTGACCGAAGCGCTCGCCATCGCCATGGGCCAAGAGATCGCATATGACGAAATCGGAAATTGCAAGACCGGGACGCTGATGGATTTCTTCCTGCCCACGGCTTGGGAGACGCCCAACTACATCACCGACCACACGGAAACACCGTCGCCGCACCATCCCATCGGGGCCAAAGGTGTCGGCGAAAGCCCCAATGTGGGTGGTGTGCCCGCGTTTTCCAACGCGGTTCACGATGCCTTCCGAGCCTTTGGCCTGCGCCAAACCCACATGCCCCACGATCACTGGCGCATCTGGAAAACCGCGCACGATCTTGGCCTGCACGGCTGACGCAGTCAGGGGCGGGCCCGCGTCCGCCCCGTTCGCCGCTTGGAAACACGATGACTGACCTTGAAACTCTCACCGCCGATCTGGCCGCACAGGGCTATATTGCGCACGGCGATCTCGCCATGGCGTTGTTGTTGGCGTTGAAGCTGGGCCGCCCCCTGTTGCTCGAAGGGGCCGCCGGTGTGGGCAAGACCGACGTGGCGCGGTGTTTGGCGGCGGCGCAAGGGACCGAACTGATCCGGCTGCAATGCTACGAAGGGTTGGACGCTTCCCAAGCCATCTATGAATGGAATTACCAACGCCAACTCTTGGCGATCCGAGCCGCGAGCGAAGCTGGTGAAACGGGATCGTCGGTCGAAGCGCGTATCTTCTCCCGCGAATACCTGCTGGAACGTCCTTTGTTGCGCGCGATCCAATGTGACGTCCCGCCGGTGTTGCTGATTGATGAAATCGACCGCGCAGACGAAGAATTTGAAGCCTACCTTTTGGAAGTCCTCAGTGACTTTCAAATCACTGTTCCTGAGCTTGGGACAATCAAAGCGACCTCCCGCCCCATCGTTATTCTCACGGCCAATGGCACCCGCGACCTGAGCGATGCGTTGCGCCGTCGCTGCCTCTATGCACATGTGGATTTCCCGGACCGGGCGACCGAGTTGGCGATTCTCACTAAACGCTGTCCCGATGTGGAGGCCAAACTGGCCGGCCAGATTGTCAGTTTCGTCCAGTCCATTCGCCGCGAAGACCTTCAGAAAAAACCTGGCACGGCGGAATTGTTGGATTTCGCCGCGGCTCTCGCCGGTCTTGGCGTCAACGATCTGACCGATGACCCCCAGGCGCTCACCGCATCCTTGGCGACTTTGTTGAAGACCGAACCGGATCGTGCCGCAATACCGATGGATGTCGCCGCCCGTTTGGCGGGGAAAGCCGCATGAGCCGCGTCACTCGATTTGCCGCCCGAGATCCTGGGCCTGCCGCTCGCGTCTCCGGGTTTTTGGCACATCTGCGCGCCCACGGTTTCAAACTTGGCATAGCCGAAACCAACCTTGCTTTGGACGCACTGGCCGCCGCTGGTGCGATTGAACCCAATGCCTGTCGCAGTGCCCTGCGCACTGTGTGTTGTGGCTGTGCAGAAGAGGTTGACCGGTTTGACGACGCGTTCGACGCCTTCTGGCTTTCCGGCGGTCGTGTCCGGCAGCGACTCGCGCCGTCCCCGGCGGCTCAGTCCCCAAGTGCGCCGCACCTCCGATCCAGTCGCAAAGACAGGTCGGGCCCGGAGTGTTCTAGCGCCGGAGCCATTGAAGCACCATCGGATGATGCTCATGGCGGCATTGATGCGGATGGGCATACCGGAAAACTCCAAGCCTCTAGCCTGAACAATCTGATGAAACGCGACCTGCGCGAACTGGTGTCGCCGGATGACATTCGAGCGGCTGAATTGGTGGCGCATCGTCTCGGTCAAGCCTTGCGGGATCGTAGATCTCGGCGGCGAAAGGCGGCCCGTCGGGGATATGGTCTCGATTTCCGTCGCACCATCCGGCGCAGCCTGGGTGCGGGCGGTGAACCGCTCCACCCCATCCGTCGCAAACGCCCCGACCGACCGACAAAAATTGTGGCACTTTGCGATGTGTCCGGGTCCATGCTGGTCTACGCGCGCCCCTTTTTGGCGTTCTTGGCGGGACTTCTGCGTGCCGACACCTCGGGCGATGCCTACCTTTTTCACACCAAACTTGTTCGGATCACCGACGCCTTGCGCGACCCCGATCCGCTGCGCGCGGTCAATCGCGTCACACTTCTGGCTGACGGCATCGGCGGCGGGTCCCACATTGGTGCGTGCTTGGGTCACTTTGGTCAGGGGTATGCCCGCAGATTTGTGGATGGGCGGAGCGTCGTGATGATTTTGTCCGACGGTTATGACACGGCACCGGCCCAAGGCTTGGTGGGCCCGTTGGAAGCGATCAAACGCCGTGGCGCGAAGGTCATTTGGCTCAATCCGCTCAAGGGATGGGCGGGATACGAGCCGGTCGCGCGTGCCATGGCGACCGCGCTACCTCACCTCGATCACTTTGCGGCAGCGTCCACGCTCGACGACCTCGCTGCACTCGACACGGCATTGGAGAAATTGTGATGGATCAGCCATTCCGATCGACAGAGATCGAAAACGAAATCAATGCTTTGAGACAAGCCGAGCAGCCGTTTGCCATCGCCACAGTGGTTCGGACTTTGGCCTCAACCTCTGTGCGCCCCGGAGCGAAGGCTGTGTTGGACGCAGAAGGGTCCATATTGGCGGGGTTCTTGGGCGGGGGCTGTGTCCGCGGCGCGGTCAGACGAGCCGCGGCGTCGGCAATTTCCAGTGGTGAGGCCAAATTGGTGTCGCTTCGTCCCGGTGATCTGTTGGAAGACGTGGGTGTGCAGCCCGGTGACAGCCGAGACGGAATTGAGTTCGCTCGAAACGGGTGTCCGAGCCGGGGGATCGTTGATGTTTTCATCGAACCCGTGTTGCCATCCCCGATGCTTGTGATTTTTGGACAAGGTCCTGTTGCAAAGACATTGGCTCAACTGGCACAGCCGCTGGATTTTCGGATCCATCAGATGGACGCAGTGGCGGCTGAAGAATTGCCGCACTTAGGCAAAGCTATCGGGCAGAAGTTCGTGGTGGTCGCAACACAGGGGCAGGGCGATGCCATTGGCCTGAATGCAGGCTTGGACCTTGATCCAAACTACTTAGCTTTTGTGGGAAGCCGAAAGAAATTCGCGGCTCTGTCGGCCCGCTTGAGGAGCGAGGGTGTTTCCGGTGATGCGCTGTCCAAGGTCCATGCGCCCGCCGGTCTTCATATCCACGCGTCCACGCCAGAGGAAATAGCCGTTTCGATTTTGGCCCAAGTGGTCCTTGAGCGCAGGCTGCACAGGCAGACCGCGTCCACAGAACAGATCAACGACGGCGACGTTTTGGTTCTGGATCAGTCCACGCGGCGCGATGAGCCGCGTCTCAAACCTGTGGCTGGCCAGAGCGCTGTTGGCTGACGAGCTTGGCCGAGTTTCTGCAACACGAGAAGAAGGAAAGGAGCCTCCGATGGAGTTGAAAGAGGAAGTGTTCATCGCCGCGCCGCGGGAACAAGTGTACGCGATGCTCAATGACGTGGAGGTCCTCAAGGCGTGTATCCCTGGCTGCGAAGAGTTGACCAAGCTTTCGGACACTGAGCTGGAGGCCAAGGTCGTTTTGAAGATCGGGCCAGTGAAGGCAAAGTTTTCCGGCAGTGTCACCTTGAACCCGGAAGGTGCTCCCGAACATTTCTCTCTTTCAGGTCAAGGAAATGGCGGCGCAGCGGGTTTTGCGAAAGGCGGCGCGAGTGTGACTTTGACGGAAGAAGACGGCGGCACCCGACTGTCGTACGAAGCAAAGGCCGAGATTGGTGGAAAATTAGCACAACTGGGAAGTCGTCTGATCCAAGGCACTGCGAAGAAACTTGCCGCCAAGTTCTTCACTGGATTTGCAGACAAGGTTTCGGGCCCACTGCCACTTTCCGCATGATTTGCTCGCCTTGGACACTCGTTCTCAACCAAACGCGCCTTTCAGGAAAACTTTGTTTGCCGATCCAAGGCGGCAGAAGTCACTTGCCTCAGATGTGCCAAGACTAACTCGCGAGTTTCTCCTGCTCGGTCGTTCGATTGCTGCTTGCGTCTGCGCTGGTTTGATCGGTCTCGCTACGAGACCCGTCGCCGAACTCAAACTTGCCGACCAGAGTTGAGAGGGTTTGCGCCTGATTTGCGAGCATTTTGCTGGCGGCGCTGGTTTCCTCCACCATGGCCGCGTTTTGCTGGGTTGCTTGATCCAGCGAATGCACGGCGGTGTTTATCTCGCGCAGACCAATGGATTGTTCCTCAGCGGCCATGGAAATGTCGCAGACAATTCCATTGATCTCGCCCACTTTGGACACAATTTCGGTGAGCGCTTCGCCCGCGCTGTCCACCAGTGACACACCCTTTTGCACTTGTTCTGTGCTGACGGAGATGAGGCGATTAATTTCTCCGGCGGCTTCAGACGCACGCAGAGCAAGCGCGCGCACTTCAGATGCCACCACCGCAAAACCGCGGCCGCTTTCGCCGGCACGCGCCGCTTCAACCCCAGCATTCAAGGCAAGCAGATTGGTTTGGAATGCGATTTCTTCGATAAGACCGATAATCTTTGAAATTGCTGCCGAGCTTTCAGAGATTTCCCCCATCGCAGCGACGGCTGAGTTGACCACCTCGCCACTGTTTTCCGCGAAGGACTGCGTTTGCGACACCACTTCGCGCATTCGGGTGGTGCCCTTTGCAGCGTTCTCAACGGATGCCACCAATTGTGCCAGAGCTGCCGCGGACTGTTCCAGAGCAGCGGCTTGGGACTCAGTGCGGCGCGAAAGATCGGAGGCCGAAAGCCGAAGGTCATCGCTGCGGCGGTCGATATCTTGCACCGATCCAGCAATGGACCTAATTGTATCCGCAAGTTGAGATACAGTGTTGTTATAATCGCGGCGCAAGGTTTCGTACTCTTGATCCAGAGGTATTGTGATTTGCGATGTCAGGTCCGCGTCGGATAGGCGATGCAAAGCTTGCTCCAATGCCGACACAACTTTTTCCTGGGCGAGTCTCGTGCGTTCCCGTTCTTTACGGGTTTCGAACTCTAGCCGATGTTTCTCCGACACGTCGGAGGCGAATTGGATAATCTTGAAAATCTTCCCGTTCCCGTCGCGGATGGGGGTGTACGTGCTTTGCAGCCAAATGGTTCCGCGCGAAGGGGACGTGATCGTCTCGGAAGTGGTCACCGCCGTTCCGCACGAAACCTCACGCCAGATTTCTTCGGAGGTTGTTTCGTTTTCGTCGCAGTTTTGGAACAGGCCGCTGTGTTTGGCACCGAGCAAGGCTTTGCTTTCCAACCCAATCATCGATGCGAATAGTTCGTTTGCGCTGAGCAGCGTGCCGTTAAGATCGTATTCTACGATGGCCTGTTGGCGGGATACCGCGTCCAAAATGCCCTGATTTTTCCGCTCTTCGGTGACGTGATCCCATTGCACTACGTTGCCGACGTAGTCGCCCTTGTCGTCGAAGACACCCGAAATGTTGAATGCAAACTTGCGGTTGCCGATTTCGATGTCCTTTTTGAAAGGCAGGACATTCGGGTCGGCGAGGAGTTTGCGTTGCTTCTCGGGATCTTTGTGGAACCGGTCGACCTGCTGACCAACCAAGTTTTTTGGATCAAAATCTGGCCAGATTTCGCGGAAACCATCAGCCATCTCGTCAAGCAGTTCGTTGCTTGCTTGATTGACGTCGATCAAGCGGAAGTCCCGATCCACGATCATCATGGCTGAGCGTGACCCATCGTAGGCGCATGACTTATAGAGCGAAATTCGGGCCGCTTCGACAAAGTCCTTGAGGTCTTGTTTCATCCCGTAGAGCGACTCACCCAACTGTGCCATTTCGGATTTGCCTTTCCAACGAGGTACGTTGGTGTTGAAGTCTTTCCTGGCCAAACCCTCCATCGCTTCGCAAACCTGTGCAAACCGTCTTTGGAACGAACGTCCCAGTAATAGCACCGTCGCTGTGCACCCCAAGGCGATCAAGCTGGCCACCGACACCGTCAACCAAAACATGAAATTGGCATTTTCGTAGGCTTTTGAAATGTCTTGCAAGAGCTGCTCAGTCGCGGTGTTTTCGGCGGCTCGCACTTGGTCAATCCAGGCGGTTGAGGCCATAAACCATTGTGACGGCGTCAGGGTGAGGTCCGCTTGGCCCTGTGCCCAGGAAGCTATGGATTTGCGGGCGGCAGACACTGTTTGGGCCGCCTGGGACTCCATCAGACCACTATGCAGTGACCCGAATCCAGCTGTCTTTTCTAGATCGCCAAAATACACCTGTTGTTTGGCACCGAACGAAATAAAGTGAGCGAAGACGGTTGGGTTTGCCGTTGGTTGCCCTGTCAAGGTCGCACCCATGGCCCGTTCAAGCCCTGCCATTTCCTTGGCCCAGGACAAGTCTTTGACGGCAGCTATTGAACCAATGGCCTCGACATGGGTGCTTTTCCCGTAGGCTGGAGATGCTGTTTCAATGAGCGTCTGGATCAAGCCGGTGTACCAGCCGGCCATTTCAGGGACCGTAGAACCAAGTTGATCTACAGCACCGCGTTGTTCCGCGATGTTGGCAAGGGTGCGTTGGATTTGTGCAATTTCAGGCGACAGATCAGAGAAACCCGCGATTTGGCCCAATTCCGACACATTGCCCATGGCGGCAATGGCGCCATCTGAGGCGGAACGCTGCGCCCTGAGTTCGTTGGGGAAATTATTGCCCTGCGATGCCAAGAAACCAGCCGAATACCCCCGTTCCTTTTGCAGTTCATGGGCCAGGTTGGTCATGGCTTGGCCGTGCTCAATGGCACCGAGCATTTGGGTACTGCTTTGTCGGTCGGCCCAGACATTCGATGTGATGTTCGTTGCCAGCACCAGGAAAGCAACCAGCGACGGCAG
>JBCDFD010000093.1:0-12986 GCA_039178645.1 Pseudomonadota bacterium
AGGCACCCTTCCCTATGCTCCACCAAAAGCGCCTGGGCCAGCGTCCCTGACCGTGACGGTTGAAGCTCGGAGAAACTGGATTTCAAATGGCTCATGAACGCGGCAGACGCTGTTTCCGCCAACGTCCGATCCGTATCCGATGGGTTGGAAGTATAAAGACGCACCATGGCATGGGACCAAGCCAGCAGGTCGCCCGCCATTTGCGCAGGTTGTCCCAGCATGTGCGCGATTGTAAGAACCGGGATTGGAGTGGCGTAAGCTTCAAGCAAGTCGAAGGGCTCGCCATGAGATGGAAAGCGATCCAACAACTCACGGCAAAGCCCTTCAATCCAGGGCGTCAAAGCCTCCACCCTTGCCGAAGTAAACGCCGTCAGTACCGACCGACGCAACGCCGTATGACGCGGCGCTTCGTTTGACAGCATGGACGCGTCCTCAAGCGCGGCAAAGCTCGGCAGACCATCCCAAGCCAAAGGCACTTCAAAGCCAGGCGGCGGCACCCGCGCAAAAGACTTACTGCGCAAGATGTTCTGGACCGCAGCATGGGATACAGCCGCAGCCATCCCATAGTCTTGCCAAAACACCACCTCGCCGCAGGTCCGCATGGCCTCGTAGGCGGGATACGGATCCTGAACAAAATCCTCGTCGGTGGGAGATTGCTTAAACACATCCATGGCGGCCCCCGTTTCGCTTTTGATCTCTCCGACAAACTGAAACTTCAAAAACAACAGCCACACGAGCAAACAGGACACCAGGTGACTTCATTGTTCCAAAAATACTCAAAACGACATTTTAGCGAGACGACAGGCAGCCTAAACAATCGGCCATCTCACCCCGTGCCACCACTCGAATTGAGCGAAGTCTCAATTCGGGGACCAAGAAAATCGTGCCGAAGGCGCGTCCTTTATTTCAGAAACAGTCACAGCACCTGACATCAAACCGCGCCAAACTTTGCGTCCAAATACCCAAGAAGAGGCTCAGCCGAAACATTCGCGCCGCAGGCGTGCTCTATGGTCTCCTTTGGCTCGAACCGTGACCCGTGAAGCTGCAACCCATCACGTAACCAAGCCACTGCCGCCGACACATCTCCGTTGGCCATGTGCGCATCCAAATTGGGTAGCGCGCCGCGCATCGCTTGGTGCAGGCATCCGGCATAGACATTGCCCAGCGTATAGGTGGGAAAGTACCCGAACAGCCCCACCGACCAATGCACGTCCTGCAAAACGCCCTGGGACGGGCGCTCCACTGGCAGGCCAAAATCTGCCGCGAACCGGGCGTTCCAGGCCGCCTCCAGGTCTGCGACCTCCAATGCGCCGCTGATCAAATCGCGTTCCAGATCGAACCGCAGCATCACATGCAGGTTATAGTGAACCTCATCGGCCTCGGTCCGAATGTGACCGGGCGTGACCCGGTTCACGGCGTGGAAAAACTCGGCCTCATTGGCAATGCCAAAATCACCAAACCGGTCGCGCATGCGCCCAAAGAGCCAGCAACAAAACGCCTCGCTGCGGGCAAGCTGGTTTTCGTAAATCCGGCTTTGGCTTTCGTGCACCCCCATGGATGCACCCCGTCCAATGGGGGTCAGCGCGTAACTCTGGTCCACATTCTGTTCATAACAGGCGTGGCCCACTTCATGGATGGTTGAGTAAAGACAGTTGAACGGGTCGCCAGGATCAGTGCGTGTCGTAATCCGCACATCATTCCCGGACCCACTGGAAAACGGATGCACGGCTTTGTCGATCCGGCCACGACTCAGGTCATACCCGAAAGCCACGGCCAATTCCTGAGACAGCGCCAATTGCGCGGTCTCGTCAAAGGTCCCGGACACTTCGGGCCATGTGATGTCCCGCCCGAGAATGTCTTCGCGCAACGCCACAATCCGCGCCCGCAACACGTCAAAAAGCGCTGCGATCTCATCGCCAGTTATGCCGGGCTCATAGTCTTGCAGCAGCGCATCATAGAGGTCGCCGCCGTCGGCCAGAGCCGCCGCTTCTTCTCGCTTCAGCGCGATGATTTCACTCAAACGACCCTGGAACGCAGGCCAGTCATCTACCGCCCGTGCCGCCGCCCACTCCCCTTGGGCCACACTGGTGATCCGGGCCAACTCCACAGCCAAGTCGGCGGGCATTTTCACTGCCCGATCGTAGCTGCGCCGGATCTCCCGCACCTGTACCGCCGGGATGTCTCCGAGGTCCTTGCACCCTTCCAGCCAATCGCCAATGCGTGGGTCACAGCGACGGGCGTGCAACACGGCTTCCAGAGCGCCCATCTCTTCGCCCCGTTGCGCCGCCGCGCCCTTGGGCATCATGGTTTCCTGGTCCCACCCCGTACGTCCAGCCACCGAAGACAGGGCTTCGGTTTGGCGAACAAAGGCCATCAAATCGTCATAGGCTGCCATTTGTTACCTCACGCGCGAACAGATTGGGCCACAGGATACTGGCTGAAAAACCGGGCTCGGATAATCGCCACCCACAGCAACACAGCGGTGAATTGGTGCAAGATCGCCCAGTGTAAGGGCGCTGCGTTCAGGACCGTGATGACGCCTAAAACGATCTGCCAAACCAACAGACCAAAGGCGATGTGAAACGCCAGTCGAGTGGTGGTGTTGCCCGACTTCCGACCCCGCAGCCAAACTACCACGCCTAATATCACCAGCAGGTACCCGGCAACCCGGTGGATGAATTGAACAAGCCCCGCGTTTTCAAAGAAATTCGACCAAATCGGGATCAGATCGAACGCGTTGGCAGGGAACAACTGACCCGCCATGAGCGGCCAATCGGTGTAGCTGCGCCCGGCATCAATTCCCGCCACCAGCGCGCCAATGAGGATTTGCAGCATGGCGAAATGCATAAGGCCGGTGGACATGGAAAAGAGCTTCGCCTCGCGGTCCCTGCGCGCCTGCATCAAGGCCACGGCGGGGCGAGATAGCTGCATCATAAACCAGGTAATGAGGCCCAGGATCACGAAGGCCAACCCCAAGTGCACCGCCAACCGGTAGCTCGCCACGTCGAGCATCCGTCCCGTCAGGCCCGACGACACCATCCACCAGCCGATGGCCCCTTGCAACCCGCCAAGCGCGCCCAGCAGAACAAGTCGTCCGGTCCAGCCTTGGGGTACCCGCTTGGTGAGCAGCAAGGCCCCCAGCCCCACCGCCCAAACCAGACCGATGACACGGCCAAGCTGACGGTGGCCCCATTCCCACCAATAGATTACTTTGAACTCGGCCATGGACATGCCGCTGTTCTGCAATTGGTATTCGGGGATTTCCTTGTACTTGGCGAACTCGGACTCCCAGGCCTCTGCCGACATGGGGGGCAATGCCCCGGTCACAGGTCGCCATTCGGTGATCGACAGGCCGCTGTCCGTCAGACGGGTCAGGCCACCCACGGTTATCATGGTCACGACCAGGAGCCCGAGGATCAACAGCCAGACCCGCACCGCGCCCCGCCCACGGTCGGCGCCAGCATCGATCAAACCCGCCTTGGGCGTGGTCGGTTTCGCTTGGGCGGTCGCCGTGCTTGGCGCGTCTACCTCTTCAAAAATGCTGCGCGTTTTGCTCATTGGCCGGTGAAACTCCCCTGGGGTTTCGATCTTGCTGAGCTTGACTTAAACGGGCGACGGCTGCCCCGCAAGCGTGCTCAACCACGCTCTTTCCAGCGCACCATCTGGCGCAACATCCCGTGGAAAATCTGAACATCTGCGCGGGTGAGCGGCATCCGTGACCAGAGGTTGCGCAGGACGATCTTCATGCCTTCTGCTTTTTGTTCGGGAAAGAAGAAGCCAGCCTCTGCCATGCGGTCTTCGTAATGTGCAGCCAAACGGTCAATCTCGATGGCGCTGGCCATCTCAGCCGCTGCCATCTCTAACCGTTCCGCCGGAGCATTCGCCACTTGTCGACGCCATTCGTATCCCGTGAGCAGCACACATTGTGCGAGGTTCAGCGATGGGAACTCTGGGTTTACCGGCACCGTGATGATCGCATTGGCCCGCGCGATATCATCGTTCTCCAAGCCAGAACGTTCGGGGCCAAACAGAACCGCAGACCGCACGCCTTGACGCGCCAGGTCCACGGACTTGGCCATGGCCCCTTCGGGTGTGAACACCGGCTTGGTCAGTCCCCGTGCCCGGGCCGTGGTGGCAAAGACATAACCGCAGCCTTCTAGCGCTTCGGCGGTTTCATCCACATGCCATGCCTCATCAAGCAGCCGCCCGGCCCCGCTGGCCATGGCCACGGCTTTCTCATTGGGCCATCCGTCACGGGCGGCCACCACGCGCATGCGGTCCAGACCAAAATTCCACATGGCCCGCGCCGCAGCACCGATGTTTTCGCCCATCTGGGGACGAATGAGCACGAAGGCGGGGGTTGGGAGGTCGCTGTCATCTACCATGGCGACGCTCTAGGGGGCGCGGCACGGCTTGCCAAGGGGCAGAGGCCCGCCTAAGCGGTGTCACGCTTTGAACAGGACCGCGACCATGCCCCAAGACCCAGCGGACCAGGACCGCACGCAGCTCTACCTGATCACGCCTTCGCAGTTCGAACCGGGTGAGTTTTCCGAAACTCTCGCCGCGGCTTTGGATGCTGTGCCCGTGGCCTGCCTGCGGTTGCGAGCGTTGGGCGAGGATGCCGACGCCCTGGCGCGGTCTGCGGACATGTTGCGTGAGATTGCCCACCAACGGGATGTGCCCTTGGTGGTGGAAAAGCATTTGGCGCTGGCAGAACGTTTGGGCCTCGACGGTGTGCACCTGACCGAAACCGGCAAACCTGTGCGCGCTGCGCGGGAGGCTTTGGGGCCGGACGGGATTGTAGGCGTCTTTGCCGGCGCATCGCGCCACGATGGTATGGTGGCCGGCGAAGCGGGCGCGGACTACGTGAGCTTTGGCCCTGTGGCGGACCGCGGCCTGGGCGAAGACATTGCCGAACCCGACCTTTTCGCTTGGTGGACTGAAATGATCAGCGTGCCCGTGGTTGCTGAGGGCGCTTTGCTGGACACATCCTCTGCCGCACTGGACCGAATTGCGGGTTTGGCACCGGTGAGCGACTTCATCGCGCTTGGCGATGACCTGTGGCGGTCTGAAAACCCGTTGGAGCGGTTGAAAGACGTCTCGGCTATGCTCGAAGGCTAGGACTGCAAGTCCTTCTCAAGTCCCATCCGCACGGTGGCCTCCAAGCGCCGTACCAATTCCTTGCGGTTGGCAAAGTCACGTAGACTGACCACCTCGTGCAGTGTCACGGTCACATTCCCTTGGGGACGGGTGGCCAGCACCTGCAACAGGCTTGGACCCAAATCCATGTCACCCCACCAGCCGTAGAACCTTGGGTCAGCGCCTGGTGGTGCGTGGTAGACCACGGAGATTGGCTGGACCTCCAACGGTGTATCCCAATCAATCCCACCAAACATGGATGACCGGAAAGGATGCACGCGGCGCCCGTCGGTGCTGGTGCCTTCGGGAAACAGCAACAGTCGCTCGCCGAAGCTGAGACGGGCACTGAGACGCGCGGCCTGGTCCTTCGACGCGCGCGGATTTCGAGAAATGAACAGAGTGCCCGTGTGCTTAGCGATGGGGCCAATTCCAGGCCATCCCTCGACATCGTCCTTCGCCACAAAGGCCATGGGTCCCAGGGCGTTCAGCACCAGGATATCCAGCCAGGAGGCATGATTGGCCACCAAGAGCTTTGCGTCGCTGAGGTCACCGCTCACGGTCCGTGGCAATCCCATGCACCGAAGCGTCACGCGAGACACGAAAACGGGCATCCACAGTGACCCAAGCCCGCGCCGCCGCCCGGTGATCCGTTCCAACCCGAGAAGTAGCAGCAGCGCTAAGTAACCGATACCGAATACGGCGGCGATCCCAAGTCCACGCAAAATGATCAGAAACCAGACAAAGCCCCGGGGTCGAACCGGATCAGGCGGCGGGTCTTCCGACTTCCAGGTAACGCTCACGTGGTGAGCTCTCTCGTATAGATCGCCCGCTGGGTGTCGTTCATCCGAGCCGTATCCAAGATCAAACATACATCAGTTGTGTTAAACGCATGGTCGATGAACGCTCCGTCCCCCACGAACCCGCCCAACCGCAGGTAGGCTTTGATCAATGCAGGGACATCGCGCAGCGCCGCCGCGCGGTTGATGTCCGCGTCCGCCATCAAATCCATAGTCTGGTAATGGTCCGGCTGAACGCGGGCGCGCAAATCTTCAGGCGCAAGGTGGCGATGATGCAGCAGCGACAATGGCCCAGCCAAAGCCTGGGGATCGGTCCCATGGAAACTGGCCACGCCAAACAGGACGTCCACGCCAGTTTCCAGCGTGTAGGCCGCGAGTTTGTTCCAAAGGTGATACATGGCCGCCCCGCCTCGGTAGTCGCGATGCAAACAGGACCGACCCAATTCAAGAAGCTTGCGGCCGGACGACTTCAAAGGCGTCAAGTCATACTCATCTTCGGTATAGAAACCGCCCAGCTGCTCCGCGCGGTCTGACGGCATGAGCCTGTACACCCCGACCACGGGGATCGGTTCGGGCCGAGCGTGATCCAGCAAAATCATGTGGTCGTAGAGCGGATCGTACCGGTCAGCTTCGATACAAGCATCATGGTCCACCAGATCTCCGTCCGCTCCAAGCTCTCGCACGAACACGTCGTAACGTAACCGTTGCGACGCCCGTATTTCTGCATCACTGCGCGCCAAACGAACTTCGAATGCTGGATTGGTGGGAGTTTTCGTCATCGGATAGAGGTTAGAGACCAGGATCTTCCATGTATTTCATTTGACAAAACAGTTTAAGCGATGCACAGTCTACACGCTAGGGTTGAACAAAGTGGTTCACCCATCCGTCACTTCCAGGAGTTCGATGACCGATCCGTCCACCACAACCTTGCCCATATTCTCGAAGTTAATCGTTATTTTACCATCGATATTCGACTGTACCTGCCCAATGCCCCAGTCGGGCTCGGTCGGGTGTTTAACCAACATGCCAGGCTCCAACAGTGAATTCATAAGGGGGCACTCCAGAGTGTTAGGAAGACAGGGATGACACAAAACGCGCGCGATATATCAGCTCTGCTTGGGTCTCGCATTTGCCATGACCTGATAAGTCCACTGGGCGCAATCGGCAACGGGTTGGAATTGCTTTCCATGTCCGGCGTGGCCAACGCGGAAATGACGCTGATTGCCGAAAGCGTGGCCAATGCAAATGCAAGGGTGCGGTTCTACCGCGTGGCCTACGGGTCGGCGTCCGCTGACCATGCTATGGGACGGGCAGAGATCACCGGGATTTTGGACGACATCAACCGCGGGTCGCGGCTGAGCGTCAGTTGGAAACCCGAAGCCGCCTGTATGCGTCAGGACGTGAAACTGGCGTTTTTGGTGATCCAGTGTTTGGAAACCGCATTGCCCTACGGCGGTCAGATCACGGTGAGCCACACCGAAGGCGTTTGGCGGCTCCATGGTTCCGCGGACAAACTGAAGGTGGACCAAGACCTTTGGGACCTTTTGGCCCAAAACAAGCCAGACGTCTCTATCTCGCCATCCCAAGTGCAATTCGCATTGGTGCCGGAAATGGTGACGGCGCTGGGTCGCAACCTCACGCTACAGATGCGCGATCAGGACATACTGGTGAGCTACTGAGTTTGACCGGCAAAGACGTGCGCGGGATCACCCGCGCACCGTGCCGTCGCCATCCACCAGATACTTGAAACTGGTCAGCTGTGCTGCGCCCACCGGGCCGCGGGCGTGCATTTTGCCTGTGGCAATGCCAATTTCGGCCCCCATGCCAAATTCGCCGCCATCGGCAAATTGCGTGGACGCATTGCGCATCAAGATCGCACTGTCGAGCCGGGCAAAGAATGTCCCAGCCGCCGCGTCATCCTCGGTTAAAATACAATCCGTGTGATTTGACCCGTATGTGCGGATGTGGGCAATCGCTTCGTCCACGCCTTCCACGACCCGTGCCGCGATGATCATATCGAGGAATTCCTTCCCAAAATCACCATCTTGCGCAGGCACCGTGCCCGAAACCGTTTGCAGCGCCACATCGGCACGCACCTCAACACCCGCTGCCACCAAATCCTCAATGAATGGCGCGCCATGCTTTTCAAAGAACGCGCGGTCCACCAACAGACATTCGGCAGCGCCGCAAATCCCAGTGCGCCGTGTCTTGGCGTTCAAGATCACACGGCGGGCTTTTTCGATATCCGCAGCCTGATCCACGTAGATATGACAAATGCCTTCCAGGTGGGCAAAAACCGGCACGCGTGCTTCGGACTGAACCAATCCCACCAGGCCCTTTCCACCACGAGGCACGATCACGTCGATGTATTCTGTCATGCGGAGCATCTCGGTCACCGCTTCGCGGTCGCGCAAGGGCACAAGTTGAATGCTCTCGGCAGGCAGTCCGGCCGATTTCAAACCTTGGACAAGGCAGGCGTGGATCTCGGTGGAACTGTGCAGGCTTTCCGATCCGCCGCGCAAAATCACGGCATTCCCGGATTTCAAGCACAGCGCACCGGCATCGGCCGTCACGTTGGGGCGGCTTTCGTAGATCACACCGATGACGCCCAACGGGGTCCGAACGCGGCGGATGTGCAAACCGCTGTCCATATCCCATTCGGACAAAACCTCACCCACAGGATCGTCTTGGGCGGCAATGGCACGAAGACCGTCGACGATGCTTTGAATGCGTGTCTCGTCCAGGGCGAGCCGGTCGATCATAGCATCGCTCAACCCCTTTGCGCGGGCATAATCCAGGTCTTTGCCGTTGGCTTCGATGATCGCGTCCCGGCGATCCCAGACCGCCTCGGCGGCAGCCAACAAAGCGGCTTGTTTGCGGTCGGAAGAGGTGGCAGCCAACTCTGCCGCGGCGGATTTGGCACGAAGACCAATACTCGCCATTAACTCGGAAACAGTCTCGAAATCTTTCATACCACCATGTCATCCCGATGTATGAGCGCAGCGCGGCCCGGATAGCCCAATAGCTGGGCAATGTCACGGGAATGTCGCCCAGAAATGGCTTTGATTTCGGCAGATGTGTATCGCGTTAACCCAAAACCAATATGTGCTCTTGACGGCGACACAATTTCTACGGGTTCGCCGCGGTCGAACTCGCCCGTCACATCGGTCACCCCTGCGGGCAAAAGCGACTTACCCATGCGCAGCGCTCGCTCTGCGCCCGCGTCCACGGACACGCTACCTTGGGGTTTCATGGCCATGATCCACAGCTTGCGCGCGGTAACAGGGTCGGTGTCGGGCAAAAACCACGTGGCTGGTGCAGCTTCGGCCAAACGCGACAGTGGCCGTTCCACTGTGCCAAGCGCGATTGCCATGGCACATCCAGCCCCCGTTGCGGTGCGCGCGGCCATCAATTTCGTGACCATCCCACCTTTGGACAGGCCAGAGACTCCCTCCCCCGCCATCGCCTCGATCTCAGGTGTGATCCGTTCAACGGTCTCGAATCGCTTGGCGTTGGGATCGACCGAAGGGTTCGCCGAGTAAAACCCGTCCACATCGCTGAGCAACACCAGCTGATCCGCGCCCACGGTGACGGCCACTTGCGCCGCCAGCCGGTCGTTGTCGCCATAGCGAATTTCATCTGTGGCCACAGTGTCGTTTTCATTGACCACAGGAACCACACCCAACGACAGCAACTGGCGTAAGGTTGCGCGGCTATTGAGGTAGCGACGGCGGTTGGACGAATCCTCCAAGGTCACGAGCACCTGCCCAGTTGCGATCCCGTGTTCTGCGAGCCGTTCTTCATAGGCGCGCGCCAGTCGCACCTGCCCCACCGCCGCCGCCGCTTGGGCCTGTTCCAGCGGCAGATCCCCAGATGGGAGAGACAGGACACGTCGCCCCAATGCAATGGAGCCGGACGAAACTAGAATAACCTCAATGCCACGCCCGCGCAGCCATGCCACATCCGCTGCCAAACTTGTCAGCCAAGCGTCCCGCAGCCCCGTTGCCCGATCCACCAGCAAGGCCGAACCAATTTTAACGACGAGCCGTTTGGCGTCGGTTAGGGCCGCCATTGTTCAGGCTCGTCGTCTTTGTTTTTCTCTCGCAACCGGTTGTCGTCGATCTGCGCCCTCAGCGCGCGCAAGACATCAGTCACGCCCGCCCCACTGACGCCCGACATTTCGCGGACGCGTTCGCCGCACGCCTGTTCCAGCGCAGACCGACGCTCCGCCCGTTCTTCGTCGTCGAGCGCATCCACTTTGTTCAACACGGTTAGCCTAGGCTTGTCCGCCAGGGCACCGCCGTAGGCCTCTAGCTCGTGGATGATGGTATGATAGTCAGCGGCCACGTCCTCGGACGTGCCATCGACCAAATGCAAAAGAACCGCGCACCGTTCCACATGGCCCAAGAACCGGTCGCCGATCCCGCGTCCTTCGTGCGCGCCTTCGATCAGTCCAGGGATGTCCGCCATCACGAATTCGACGTTGTCGACGCCCACCACCCCAAGGTTGGGGTGCAAGGTGGTGAACGGATAATCGGCGATTTTCGGACGCGCGTTGGAGGTCGCGGCCAGAAAAGTAGACTTCCCCGCATTCGGAAGACCCAAAAGCCCCGCGTCCGCGATCAGTTTGAGCCGGAGCCATATGGTCCGCTCGACCCCCGGCTGCCCTGGATTTGCGTTCCGCGGGGCTTGGTTGGTGGAGGTTTTGAAATGCAGATTGCCGAAACCACCATTGCCGCCCTTAGCCAACGTCGCACTGGCCCCAACCTCGGCCAGATCAGCGATCACGGTTTCCTGGTCTTCTTCGAGTATTTCTGTCCCCACCGGCACCTTGAGCACGATCGGATCTCCGGACTTGCCAGTGCGCTGGCGCCCCATGCCGCCCTGCCCGTTCTTGGCAAAGAAATGCTGTTGATAACGAAAGTCGATCAGTGTGTTGAGACCTTCCACAGCTTCGGCAAACACGTCACCACCCCGACCGCCATCACCGCCGTCTGGACCACCATATTCGATGTATTTCTCACGGCGGAAACTGACCGCGCCGTTCCCTCCGCTGCCCGAGCGGAGATAGACTTTAGCAAGATCAAGGAATTTCATGGGATGTCTCGGAATGTGGCTCGGGTGAGCCGATAGACGTTTACCGGGGCCGGCTCAACCCGCGCGGCGGATGTGCCCATGGCAGTGCCAGTTTGAACAAAGCCCAGTTTGTTCATCACGGCCATACTGCCAGTGTTTTCTTGGAATACGTCAGCGCCCAACTCGTCCAGGCTGGGAAACTCACGGTAGCACGCGCGGATGAAGGTACGCATGGCCTCGCAGGCGTATCCCCGGCCCCAGTGATCCTTGTGGAAAAAGTAAAACACGTTGGGTTCGCGGCTGAGGCCGACCGAGCCGATCAGAGTGCCATCGGGCAACGTCACTCCTAGGCGCAAATGTGGCGCACCAGTCCAAGCCCAATCGGCGATGAACTGTTCAACCTCTCGAATTGGCCAAGGGACTTTGGCCCGAAAGATCATTGGGGCAACCTCAGGAACTCCGGCCAAAGCGGCGAGGTCCGGCGCGTCGTCCTTGGACATTGGCCGCAAACGGAGCCTCGGGGTTGCCAAATTTGGTAACGCGCGCCGCGCGTGCCAGTCTTCGCGGCCGAGGTTCATGGATTGAACCATCACCCCGCGCTTGCGCAAGTTGCAGCGGCGAGGCGCTTGGCGTCCCGTTTTGAAGCCTAAATTCAACAAGATACGTCCAGACTGGCCGTTGTCAGTCATGTATCCAGACGCAAGGCTATCGGCGTCCGTTTGGGAGAAATACCAATCCACCAGAGCCGACGCGGCTTCCGCCGCGCACCCGCGACCCCAGACATCCGGTGTCAGCCAGTATACCAAGTCCGGCCCGATATGGACCACGCCCATTGGGTTATCACCAAGACTGATCACCCGCGCGGAGCCAGGCACGCGGGCCTTCGTGATCCAGTTGACCGCGTGGTGCCGTTCAAACGGCACGGGAAGCGACGTCAGCCGTCCCATGACACGCGGGTCCGCCAGCGCCCAAGTCAACCAATCGGCGTCTGTGAGGGTCGGCACACGCAAGTTAAGCCGATCGGTCGCAATGGGCGTGACCAGGTCGGCCCCTAAGCCGTGAGCGTTTTGCGATAGGTCCATGTGGGCCGTGTCCGTCCTTGGGCCACGCTGTGCCCTTCGCAATCGCCGGTGTATTCGAACCCCGCTCGCATGAGCACCCGCGCCGATTGCGGATTGCCTTGAAACACGCAGGCTTCAACACGTGTCAGGTTCTGAGGGTTCGCCTCCAACAGCGCTTGCAGTGCCTCAGACGCAAACCCCACATTCCAAAAGGCGGGCGCCACCCAATAGCCCACCTCGGCACTGCCGCCTTCCTTGCGCGCCAGCCCGATGGTGCCCACAAGTTCGTCCCGCCCACTGGCGCGATGCTCCATGGCCCAAACGTCTTCGGATCGCGCGGGATTGTTGGCCTTGGCAATGAAAGCCTCCGCCGCGCCGGGTGGATAGGGATGCGGAATGGATCGCGTCATTTCTGCCACCCGCACATCCCCAACATAGAGCGCAATCAGACCCGCATCCGACACACGCAGTGGGCGCAGAATGAGCCGTTCGGTGGCTATGGTCGGCTGAGCCTCTAGGGTCACGTCAGTCATCGGCGTATCCTCCCGGACCGGCGTCGCGTTGGCGGAAGCGGCTAAAGCAGCCGGTCCAACACACGTTGAGACCACAGGTCCGAATAAAAAAGGGGACCGGTTGCCCCGATCCCCTCTATTGTGACGTATGTCAGATCGGTTATTCGGCAGCCTCGACCGCCGGGAGCACGGAAATGAAGGTTCGGCCCTTCAATCCGGTATGAAATTTCACGTGGCCCTCCGCGGTGGCGAAGATGGTGTGATCTTTGCCCAGGCCGACGCCCTCGCCCGGCCACCATTTGGTGCCGCGCTGACGCACGATGATGTTGCCCGGGATCACAGCTTCGCCGCCGTATTTTTTGACGCCAAGGCGACGGCCAATGGAGTCGCGACCGTTGCGG
>JBCDFD010000094.1:0-12985 GCA_039178645.1 Pseudomonadota bacterium
GTCGTCGACGACCTCATCGAAAACAGAATGAATAGGGCGAGCTAACAGATTTGCCCCGGTGTACCGTCAAGGTCATCGGGGCGACATGCCGCACACGGGCAAGACCTATCACGCGGCACTGCGTCAGACTAACAGATCAAAATAACCGACTGATAGAACTGGCAAAAAGACGGAACAGCGGGGGTCTAATGCCCTGGGCCGGATCCCACCTCGCGACAATCCATCGTCTATGACGAATACGAGGGTCGCCTACGCTGCTTCGACATAGGGAGACGTGTCGCCTCTGGGGAGGGGCGGCGCATAGGAGCAACCTTTAAAGGGAGTGACCGCACATGGCGGACAATTCTTCTGACCAAGAGTATTGGGAGGCCAACCTCTCAATCATCAAAGCTAGCCTTGTGATATGGGCTATCGTTTCGTTCGGCTTTGGCATTCTGCTGCGGCCTCTTCTGGCAGGAATTCCAGTCGGCGGGTCCGACCTGGGCTTCTGGTTCGCGCAGCAAGGCTCGATCCTGGTCTTCTTGGCCCTGATCTTCTTCTACGCATTCCGCATGAACGCGATCGACAAAAAATACGGCGTCGACGAGTAAGGGACCCAGGGACAGATGGATCAGTTTACAATTAACCTGCTGTTTGTGGGTGCGTCCTTCGCACTTTACATCGGCATCGCGATTTGGGCCCGTGCGGGTTCCACATCGGAATTCTACACCGCGGGTCAGGGTGTTCACCCAGTGACCAACGGTATGGCGACCGCCGCGGACTGGATGTCGGCTGCGTCGTTCATCTCCATGGCTGGCCTGATCGCCTTCACCGGCTACGACAACTCGGTCTTCCTCATGGGTTGGACCGGTGGCTACGTGCTTCTGGCTCTGATGCTTGCACCTTACCTGCGCAAGTCTGGCTACTTCACTGTGTCCGAATTCATCGGTGCACGGTTCCAGGCTCCAGGTCAGCCAGCACGCCTCGTGGCTGTGATCTGCTTGATCATCGCATCCACCACCTATGTGATCGGTCAGATGACCGGTGTGGGTGTTGCGTTCGGTCGCTTCCTCGAAGTGGACAACACCACCGGCCTGTTGATCGGTGCCTGTGTCGTGTTCGCTTACGCGGTGTTCGGCGGCATGAAAGGTGTGACCTACACTCAGGTGGCGCAGTACTGCGTTCTGATCATGGCTTACACCATTCCTGCGGTCTTCATCTCGCTGCAACTGACCGGCAACCCAATCCCAGCACTGGGTCTCTTCGGTGACCACGCTGCGTCTGGCACGCCTCTGCTGCAGAAACTGGACGAAATCGTGCAGGAACTGGGCTTCAACAGCTACACCGGCCACCACGTTGACACTGTGAACATGACCCTGTTCACCCTGTCGCTGATGATCGGTACAGCGGGTCTGCCCCACGTGATCATGCGCTTCTTCACCGTGCCTTCGGTGGCGGCTGCGCGTATCTCCGCCGGTTGGACCCTGGTGTTCATCGCTCTGCTGTATCTCACCGCACCTGCTGTTGGCGCCATGGCACGCTTGAACATCACTGAGCTGATGTGGCCAAACGGCACCGACGGTGAGCCTGTTTCGATCCAGCAGATTGAAAGCGACGACGCCTACGCATGGATGGCAACGTGGCAGAAAACCGGTCTGTTTGACTTCGAAGACAAGAACGGCGACGGCAAAATCGCGTACTTCAACCAAGGCAACGCCGACGTGGTCGCACGTGCCGAAGCCGCTGGCTGGGGCACCGAGAACGAGCTGACAAAGTTCAACCGCGACATCCTCGTGCTGGCAAATCCAGAAATCGCCAACCTGCCAGGTTGGGTGATCGGTCTGGTGGCTGCAGGTGGTTTGGCAGCGGCGCTCTCCACTGCCGCGGGTCTGCTTCTGGCGATCTCCACCGCTGTGTCACACGACTTGCTGAAGGGTCAGCTGACCCCGAACATGTCTGAAAAGGGCGAATTGATGTCAGCACGTATTGCCATGGCCGTGGCGATCTGTGTGGCAACCTACCTGGGTCTGAACCCTCCTGGCTTCGCAGCGCAAACCGTGGCTCTGGCCTTCGGTCTGGCGGCGGCCTCGATCTTCCCAGTGTTGATGATGGGCATCTTCTCCAAGCGCATCAACTCCACCGGCGCGGTCTGCGGCATGGCCGTGGGTATCACAGTGACCCTAGTGTACATCTTCTTGCACAAGGGCTGGTTCTTCATCCCAGGCACCAACAGCTTCACCGATGCTGATCCGCTGCTCTTCACCATCAAGTCCACTTCCTTCGGCGCAATCGGGGCCGTGCTCAACTTCGCAACCGCGATCGTTGTGTCCAACGCCACCCGTGAGCCTTCTCAGGAAATCCAGGACCTGGTGTCTAGCGTGCGTACGCCAAAAGGCGCAGGCGCAGCGGTCGAGGGCCACTAATTTCGGTCCCGCCCCATCCGGGCGGGCCACCCTATCAACTTTTCGGGCCAACGTTCGCGTTGGCCTGATCCACGTCAAAGCGGCCTTGGGGTGATCTGCTTTGATAGTCCCATCAGCATCGCCAAACCGACGAGTGCCCATGACCCTGACCCGAGAAGACATCCAAGATTTTTTGTTCCATGTGCATCCCTACGACGGGCTTGAGTCTGAAACACTCGCTCGCGTGATCGAGGCCATGGACGTCCGCGACTATGCGGAAAGCGACCCGATCTATGAGATTGGCACTGAACTGGAAGGTCTGTTCCTGATCCATTCCGGTTCCGTTGAAATCCGTGACAAGCTAGGGGTGCAAGTGTCGCTCTTGGGCGCACGCAACTCCTTTGGGGAACGGAGCCTGGGCCGTGAGGGCCTCGCGCTCACATCCGCTTTCGCGCTGTCGCCCACGCGGATGCTTGTGATGCCGGCAAAGCTGTTCCACGAACTGTGCGTCAGTGACGAAGGGTTCAAACGGTTCTTCCGACGGTCTCAAAGCGACCAGGATTTCAAACGACCCACGCTTGCCACCCTGCCCGTGTCGCGCATTTTGGCCGGTCCTCCCATTTCATGCGGGGCCGACACGCCGATCATTGATGCGGCGAAACTCATGTCGGAAAAGAATATTTCCTGCCTTGCCGTGGTGGATATGGGATTGCTCGCCGGGATTCTTACCTGCTCCGATCTGGCCTATCGCGCGCTGGCCACGGGCATGGACACATCCCGCCCGGTGGCAGATATCATGACCGCCGACCCCATGACGCTCTCGCCGGACAGTTTGGGCACGGATGTGTTGCACGTCATGTACGAACGTCACATCGGGCACCTGCCCATTGTCGAAGGCGACGACCTGGTAGGTATGGTCACCCAAACGGACCTTACCCGCTTGCAAGCGGTCACATCGGCTCAATTCGTCAGCGACATATCCCGCGCGCGCAGCGTCGGGGCTTTGGCGAAAGTCACCGAGCAAATCCCACAATTGCTGGTGCAATTGGTGGCGGGCGGCAACCGCCACGACGTTGTGACCCGTCTGATCACAGATATAGCCGATGCTTGCACCCGCCGCCTTCTAAAGCTGGCCGAAGAGAAACTTGGACCTCCGCCTGTGCCCTACGCCTGGGTGGCGTGCGGCAGCCAAGGTCGCCGCGAACAGACAGGGGTGTCCGACCAAGACAACTGCATCATCTTGGATGACCGTGCCACCGAAGAAGACGATGTCTATTTCAAGGCCCTGGCCACATTCGTATGCGATGGCCTTGATGCTTGCGGCTACGTCTATTGCCCCGGCGACATGATGGCGACAGCAGACCGCTGGCGGCAGCCCTTGCGGGTCTGGAAGAAATATTTCGTCGAATGGATCGCCAAGCCCAACCCCGAAGCCCAAATGCTCGCCTCGGTCATGTTCGACCTGCGCACCATTGGTGGAGATGATGGCCTGTTCCGTGAGCTTCAAAAGGAAACACTGGAGCGCGCGAGCAAAAACAGCATCTTTGTGGCGCACATGATCGCCAATTCGCTGAAACACGTGCCGCCGTTGGGGATGATCCGGGGGTTCGCCACCATTCGGTCGGGCGAACACAAGAACCAGTTGGACCTGAAACACAACGGCGTCGTGCCCATTGTGGACCTCGGTCGCATTTATGCCCTGCGCGGTCAGTTGGAGGCCGCAAACACACGGCAACGGCTGGAACAGGCCAGCGAACGGGGCGTGTTGTCGGCCAGCGGTGCCAGTGACCTGCTCGACGCTTACGATTTGATCGCAGAAACGCGGCTGGAACACCAAGCCGCTCTGGTGAAACGGGGCGATAAGCCCGATAACTTCATGGCCCCGAACGAGCTGTCGGACTTTGAACGCAGCCACTTGCGGGACGCCTTTGTGGTGGTGCGCACCATGCAATCCGCCATCGGGCAAGGAAAAGGAATGATTGCCTGAGCCACAACTGGCGACAGGCCCGGCCTGGAGGAGGTCGGATACGGAGGAGAATGAATGTTTCTGGAGTTGATCGCCACCTTTGTGGCGGGCTTCGCAGCGGCTGGGACGATGATGGCAGTGCACCATCTCACCGGCCAGCGCTTGCCGCGGTGGACCACGCCCACTGCCGCCGGTGCTGTGATGATCTTTGTGGCCATTTGGTCCGAATACACCTGGTATGACCGTACAGTGAACAACTTGCCTGACGGCCTCGCCATTGCTGATGTTGACGAGGTGCAGCAGTTCTACCGCCCTTGGACCTACATCGCCCCCATGACCAACCAGTTCAGCGCGGTGGACGTGGGCACCATGCGCACAAACGATGACTTCCCCGACAAAAAGATCGCCGATGTTTATGTGATGGGCCGCTGGCGCGCGGTCACATCCTTCCCGGTACTCTTCGATTGCGGCGGGAACCGCCGCGGTCTCATGAGCCCCGAGGTCGACTTCACCGACGAAGGTGACGTCACCGGCGTGCTCTGGGCCGATGTCACAACAACCGACCCCATGCTTTCGGCAGCCTGTAGCAGCTGACGGAAGATCAACGAAACACCACCAAGGGCCCCTCCCCTCCCAACTCAATGGAGCTTGAAAGGTGACATAAAATGCTGACCAACCTCTCTCTGCGCCTGCGGGTGTTCCTCTTCTTCTGCCTTTTGGCATGTGGGAGCTTGGGTCTCATCGTGGGTGGTCTGTTTCTGGGCATGAGCCGATTGGATCCCAATGAGCCAATGTCCGCCTTTGTGATGGCGGGGTTGGTTGCAGGATTTGGAACGCTGGGGCTCGTGGTGTTCGTGTGGCGTCTGTTTGACGAAAACGTCGCCCGCGCGATCGAAGGTGTGGCGTCGGCCATGCGGGCCCGCGCCCACGGTGAGGTGACACAGCAACTGGACACCGACATCGGGCGTTACCTCGGCGATTTGGCCCCCGCGGCCTCGGCCGTGACCACCACGCTGCACGAAAGCAAAACCTCTGTGGCGGAAGTTGTGTCCACGCAGACTAAAGAAATGGCCGAGCAGATGGAAAAGCTCACCGCATTGGTGAGCGACGTGCCGGTCGGCCTGATCCTATGTAATGGCAATCATCAGGTGGTGTTTTACAACGCCCCATCCGTGGAATTGCTGAAGGACACCGGGTATCCGCGCTTGGGCCGTTCCATTTTCGACCTGATCCGAGAAGGCCCGGTACGGAAAACCTATGGACGCCTTCTGGCCAAGGACAAAGACGACCAAGATACAGAGCTTATGCTCGCCACCCGCGGCTGTGGAAAAGTTCTGTTTTCCCACATGCGTCTGGTCCAAGGCGAAATGGGCATGTCAAAGGACGCGCCGGGCTACGTGCTGACACTGCGTGATGTGACCGCTGACCTGACCTTGCACCGTGAACGGGAACATCTCCTGTCGGAGATGGCGGAACGGTTCCTTCCGGTGGCGCAAGAGTTGCGCAGCGACATCGAAGCTGACGCACCGCTCGAAGACATCGCTGCGAAAGCCACCGCTTTGGCCGATGCGGTTTCCGATGTGGCCAAAAGTTATCAAGATTCCCGCGGCACCTGGTGGCCGATGCAGCAAGTGCGAGCCAGTGAATTGATCGATGGTCTTCGCGCGCACTTGAGTGGAAATGGCCCCGCGTTGGAGGCTCTGCCGCGCGCGCTCATTCTCGAATGTGACGGCAATGCGATCATTGACCTGTTGGCCGCCCTGGCCAGGGCGATCCATGGCGCGGGTCTCACCGATACAATATCGCTGCACATCGAAACCACATCGGACCGCACGGAGTTGCGGCTGGCTTGGCAAGGCAATGCGATACCGTTGCCAGAACTTGAGGCGGTTCTGTCCGATCCGCTGGATCCCGATGATCCTCAGTCCTTGTCCGGTGGAGAGGTTCTTGATCTGCACGGCAGCGCGGTGTGGCCCGAATGGGACGACCAAGGCGGGGCTTGGCTCACTCTGCCACTCGCTGAGGGTAAAGTGGTCGAAACATCCGCGAGCCCGGTACATTTCGTGCCAGAACGCAGTGCGGTGTTTGACTTCGAATTGCTGGCCAGCACCGACCACGCAGCCATCGACGATGCGCCCCTGTCCAAGCTAACTTACGTGGTGTTCGACACCGAAACCACTGGGCTGGAACCCCAGCGTGGGGACGAGATCGTGCAAATCGCCGCTGTGCGCGTTCTGAACGGTCGCATGGTGCCCGGCGAGGTGATCGACCAACTGGTTGATCCCGAACGTTCGATTCCAGCCGGGGCCACCGCCGTCCACGGCATTAGCGAATCCATGGTCCAAGGTGCGCCAACGATCCGTGTGGCCGGGGCCAAGTTCCACCGTTTCTGCGAAAATGCGGTGTTGGTGGCGCACAATGCACCGTTTGACATGGCGTTCTTCCACCGTCACGGGCCAACCTTTGGGGCCAAGTTCGACAATCCCGTGCTGGATACTGTGTTACTTTCGGCGGTTCTGTTTGGGCAACAAGAAGAACACACGCTCGACGCGCTGGCGGCCCGGTTTGGCGTCGTGATCCCCGACGAAGCGCGCCACACGGCTTACGGCGACACGCTGGCAACGGCACAAGTGTTCCTACGGATGATCCCAATGTTGGAGGCCAAGGGTCTGCACACGTTCGGGGCCGTGTTGAACGCGATGGAACAAAACAGCCGGCTGATGAAGGAAATGCGCTCGCGGGT
The DNA here is from genome assembly GCA_039178645.1 of Pseudomonadota bacterium. GTDB lineage: Bacteria > Pseudomonadota > Alphaproteobacteria > Rhodobacterales > Rhodobacteraceae > Mangrovicoccus. Next base: position 7,091 of record JBCDFD010000094.1, read on the forward strand.
GGAGGCCTAGAGCGCGCCGCGTGCCTTGATTTCGGCCCTGCGCACCGCCCGCGCGCGCAGGCTACCCACGATGCCCGATGGGAAGAAATACACGCTCAACACAAAGAGCACCCCAAGCCACAACAGCCAGCGGTCGGGTTCCAACAGGATCGGCAACAGCGGGATGTCCGCCGTCGCCGCTTGGCCGCTGGCCATCAGGTCCTGTAAATACCCCTGGGCCAGCTTGAACAGTGTCACCCCAATCACCGCACCCCAGATCGTGCCCATACCCCCGATCACGACCATGAGCAGGATGTCGATCATAATATCGAAGCTCAGCGTGGTATCGGGCCCCACATAGCGTACCCAAATGGCAAACACTGCGCCTGCCAGCGCGGCAAAGGCCGCTGACAAACACGTGGCCGCCACGCGGTATCGGACGACACGGTAGCCAATGGCCTCGGCTCGAAATTCATTTTCCCGTATGGCCTGGAGCGTCCGCCCAAACGGTGAATGGACAATCCGAAGCATGAGAAACAGAGCCAACACCATTGTTATGAAAACGAGGTAGTAGTTGAGAATTTTGCCCGTGATGGGCAGAGGCCGCCAAAGGTCGTCAAAGCCCAAGGGACCAAAGAGGACGGACCATACATTTTCAGGTTCCAATCCTCGGGCCGGAAACTCGGAATACCGCATGGCCGGGGTCAATTCTCGTGGGATCTGGAAGGTAAGACCATCTTCCCCCCCCGTAATCCCAGACAACTGGCTGACCAACACCGCCACGGCGGAGGCCACGGCCAAGGTGATCATGGCGAAGAATATCGCGCGCACCCGTAAGGAAAACAGTCCGATGATCGCCGCAACGACAATGGCCGCAAGGATGCCGTATCCCGTGCCCATGGCCAGTGCTTCGAAACTGCGACCCATGTTGGACGATGTCAGCGCGACGCCGTAGGCACCCATGCCGAAAAACATGGTGTGGGCAAAGCTAACCACGCCCGTGTAGCCCAACAGAAGATCGTAGCTGGCCACCAGGATGATGAAGACACAGATGCGCGCGGCGGTGTCCAAAGCCCGGACGCCCGGGAATAGAAACGGGGCGGCGGCGAGGCAAACGAAGATCACCACAAGGGCGGCTGTGAGCAGCCAGGATCGCGGCATGTCTGTCATCAACGTGCCCTCGCCACTGGCATCAGCCCCTCAGGCCGCCACATCAAAATCAGAACCATCAACCCGATATTCCCCACAAGCGCGGCCTTGGGCTCGATGAAGCCCAGGTAATTCTGCGTCAGCCCCACTAGGAGCGCGCCGATGAAGGCGCCTTCCACCGACCCGAGGCCACCGATGATCACAACGATGAACACCAGGACCATGATGGAACCACCCATTTCCGCGGTTATGACCTCTTGGTAGAGAGGCCCCACATCACGCCGCCCAGGCCAGCCAGGGCTGACCCCGCGATGAACACCATCACGAACACCAAACGCAGCCTATGGCCGAGCGCTTGGACCATTTCACCGTTTTGGACGCCTGCGCGGACGATGAGGCCGATTTTGGTCTGGCGCAGCACCATTTGCATCAGGATGAACACGATCACCCCCGCCCCCACGGCCACGAGCCGGTAGGTTTCCAGCGCCACATCGCCGAAGCTGATCGCACCCTTGAGCATCTCTGGCCGAGTGATGAAAATTTCTTCGGGGCCCCAGACCACGTGGATCAACTCTTCGACAATGATGAGGCCCCCCATGGTCACAAGGATCTGTTTGAGGTGGGCCCCATAGACCGGGCGCACGATGACCCGTTCGAACACCCAACCCATGACGCCGGTGGCCAGCATGGCCGCGGCCACCGCCATTCCGATGAGCGCCAAGTTGGTTTGCAACAACGGCGCGGCGGCCATTTCGGGGTACATCAGCAAAACGCTGACGCCCACGAATGCGCCGACCGATACGAACGCGCCATGGCCAAAATTGATCACATCCATGAGGCCGAAGACCAACGTGAGCCCCGACGCCATCACAAATATCATCATGCCCATGGCCAAACCGGACACGGTCAACGTCAGCCAGGAACTGAGCCGCGCGTCCCACGGCTCCAATGCCCAGGTGGCGCCGGTCAGGTCCCCGTCGAGCATCGCTTGGATGGGCAGGCTCGACCAGGTTGCTTGCAGCCAAATGGCACCGAACCCGATGGCTATCAAAAAGGGCACCAGCAGATACGGCATGGCCGCGCCGATACGATCTGATATGCTGAGCCGCTCCATGCGGGGGGTGTGGCCCGGTGCCGTGGCGGTGTTGGTGTCACTCACGCCGACGTCTCCATGCTGAGGCCCAAGAGGCGGTCGCGCAGCGTGCTATCAATCGCAAGGTCATGCATGGTGCCATTCCAGATCACTTTGCCATCGTCCATCACCGCGCAGGTGTCCCCGAGCGCTTGGGCCACCGCATAATTCTGCTCCACGATCAGCATGGACGCACCGTCATCTTTCAGCTTGCGCAGGGCTTCCACCAGGCTTGCCACAATTGCTGGGGCCAGCCCTTTTGTGGGCTCGTCTATGAGGTAGAGTTGCCGCGGCTCAACCATCGCGCGGGCCAAAGACAGCATTTGTTTCTGACCACCGGACAGCAAGCCTGCCGGAGACCTCCAGAACGTGCGCAGCGGTGGGAAACAGGCCATGAGCCAATCCAGCCGCTCTCGGTCAAACCGCGCACGGGCAGCGAGACGCATGTTTTCTTCGACCGTCAGATCGCTGAACACGCCCATGTCTTCGGGCACATAGCCGACCCCAAGCCGAGCGATGGCGGTCGGGGACAGTCCTGTGAGCAGCCGGTCCCCCAATTCTACCGAGCCAAGCCGCGACTGCCAAAGACCCATGATCGTGCGCATTGTGGTGGTCTTGCCCGCACCGTTACGGCCCAGCAGCATGGTCACAGCGCCCTCGGGAACGGTCAAATCCACGCCCCGCAAGATTTGATACTGCGCGATGTTGGTGCAGAGGTTTGACACTGTGAGCAAAGCCGGGCCGTCAAACGCGGGCGCTGGTGTGTGGCTGAATGTGTCCTGGGACCCAAACAGCAATCTCGGCGCGACATCCAACTCGTCGGCAGGCCCCGGATCAAGTTCGGTATCGGCAGGCAAACCTTTCCCCAAGGCCCGGTGCTGGTGCCACATCCGCGCGTGCTTGGCGTCTTCGCTTTCTTGGCTTTCTTCGGTTGGCCGCTCGGTGATCACCGGCTCCGTTGGGCTTTCGTCGATCCCCATATCCTCCGGCGGGTCCACCCGCTCGGAGGGCTGCAAAACCAGAAGGCCAGGGTCCTGTGGTTCCGCGGTGTCGGACGGTGCGGGCTGAACGTCAGCCTTGGCGGCGGCCAGAACTTCGGCGGGGATGGGCAGCCCAAGCTCTTTGTATTCTTCGATATCCAATGGCGGCGGCGGCGGGAGCCGCCCATCCTTGGACCGCAGATTCCGCAAAGGCGGTTTGGTGGTCTTCGGAGCAACCGGAGCGGATGCCTGCCCTTGTTCCGAGATATCTGGCGACCGCTGTTGGATCGGCTCCAAATCCGGCGGCGGAGGCGGTGGTGGCAATCGGGATGGCCGAGGCTCCCCTGCACTCGGCACGCCGGATGTCTGCCGTTTGGCGCGCGCTTGCATCAAGGCACGACCGAGCCTGTCCGCCCGCCGACCGGCCATGTCCTCTTCGCTGGGTCGGTCGCCGTCGCCCTCAGACATCCGCCAAGCTCTTACCCATGTAAGCCTCCTGCACGATGTCCGACGCCATGACCTCGTCTGGCGGGCCATCCGCAACCAACGCTCCATTGTGCAGAACCACAATTCGGTCGGCCAGTTTTTGGATCACGTCCATTTTGTGTTCCACCAATAAGATGGTCTGATCGCTGGCACGGGTTTTCAGTTCCGCCAGCAAATCCAAGACCATAGGAGCCTCGCGGGACGCCATGCCCGCAGTGGGTTCATCGAACATATAGACCGACGGCTCCATGGCGATCAGCATGGCCACCTCCAGTTTGCGCTGATCCCCGTGGGACAGAGCCAATACGGGAACGTTGGTGTAGGACAACATTTGAACCCGCTGGAGCAGCCGTTCGGCTTCGTCCAAAAGCTCCCAGTCACCTTCGGCGGACCGCAGCATCCGAAACCCCCGACCTTCGCGGGCTTGGAGGACCAGGCGCACGTTTTCCAAGACTGAGAGGTTTGGAAAAAGGTTGGTCAACTGGAACGCCCGCCCGACGCCACGCTTGGCGCGCGCCGAGGGTGAAAGCCGCCCCAGAGAGCGACCGCGCAACCGCACCTGCCCCGATGTCGCTTTGATCTGGCCGGAGATCAAATTGAAATAGGTGGTCTTGCCCGCACCGTTCGGCCCCACAATGGCTGTGATTTCACCGGTTCTGAACTGACAAGACACCCCATCCACCGCCACATGCCCGCCGAAGCGGACAGTGAGGTCCTTGGTTTCCAAAATCACGGACATGGGGAACAGGCGTCCTTCACTGGTACGGCAACACCGACGGGGTCATTGGTTTCGGATCGGCACTGGCAGGTCGTCCTGGTCCAAAACGCGCACCAGTTCAGGAATGCCCCAGGCCACGTCGTCATCCACACGGATGCGGAAATGGTACATGGATTGCATGGCTTGGTGGTCTTCGGCGCGGAAGGTCATGGTGCCTTTGGGAGTTTCCCAACTCATCCCCGTCATGGCGTCGATGAGAGCGTCGGTGTCCGTGCTGCCCGCGGACTTGATCGCCTCCACCACAGCAATCCCTGCCGCCATGCCACCGGCGGTGAAGAAATCGGGCGGGCTGTCGAAACGTTCGAAATGTGTTTCCACCAGCCAGTCGTTCACGGGGTTCTGAGGGATGTCATAGTAATAGTACGTGGACCCCTCCATGCCCGGCAGTTCCTTGTAGGCTGTCAAAGCCGCCAAGATGTTGCCGCCGGTGGCGATCTCGATCCCGAACCGTTCGGGTTCCATGGCGTTGATTTTGCCCATGGGATTGCCGCCGCCCGCCCAGAGCAGGAACAGTTTCTTGTCGCCTTCTTCGTCCTTCATGGCGGTGAAAATGCGTTCCGCCGCGGCGGTGAAGTCGGTGGTGTCAGTGGGGACAAATTCCTGGTGGACCAATTCCGCGCCGGTGGTTTCCAGTGCTTCGGCAAAGGCCGCGATGCCATCACGTCCGAAAGCGTAGTCCTGGGCCAACGTCGCCACTTTCACGCCGTCACCACCAATGGCTATAGCGTTGGAAATGGCGTCTTGGCTGGAATTGCGCCCGGTGCGGAACACGTAGCGGTTCCAGTTCGACCCGGTGATGCTATCGGCCACAGCCGGTTCCACGATCAGGATTTTTTCGTATTCTTCGGCAACGGGCAGCATGGCCAGCGCCACGCCGGAACTCACTGGCCCCACAGCCAGGTCTACTTGGTCATCGCCATAGGCTTCCTCCAATAGCGCGCGTCCGATGTCCGGCTTCAACTGCGTGTCCTTTTCGATCACGACAATCGGTTCGCCATTGATCTCCATCTTGCCGCCGGTGGCATATTCCAGCCCCATCATCAGCCCCACATGGGATTGTTCCGCATAGGCTTTGAACGGGCCCGTCTTACCGTAGACATGGGCGATTTTGATATCCGCCCAAGCGGATGTGCTGGCGATGCACAGCGCCGCGACGGATGCGGCGGTAATGGCTTTCATAGGTAAATTCCCCCGGTTGATCTGCGGGTTGCGCCCCGCGCTGTTGTCGTGGCCACGCTAGGCTCAGGCCCATAGAAAGGTCAACCGGGCGCGGAAAAAGAAGAGATTAACCGCCGAGTGTTACTCGCATTCGCGAACAATTTGACAGGATACGCGGTGACTAAGCTTTGGGACGTGGTCTTGGTGGGGCAACGGGGCCGCATCGGGTACGA